>NZ_CP107985.1:4336500-4646250 GCF_036108815.1 Streptomyces sp. NBC_00353
GTGCGACCCGTAAGGCCACCTCCGATGTGCGGCTGGCGGGCGAGGAGAGCGCCCGGGACGCGCGTCGGATCGACTACGAGTTCACCTCGTCCGGCAAGGAGCAGACCCCGGCGAGCGGCACCCGGATGACAGGGGTCGTGGTGGCGGGGGTCGACTCGAAGGACGTACCGTTCGCCATCCGGATCAACGCGGTGAAGGGCTCGCTGAGCGCGAAGGATCTCGACGCTTTCGTCGGCTCGATCACCGTGAAGTAGCCCGTGGAGGACTGGCGTTCATGAATGTTCTGCCCGGCGGCACCGCGACCTTCCTGCTGCTGTTCGGCCTGTTCCTCGGTGCGTTCGCCGTGCGCTCGGCGCTGCGGCTGGGCCGGGTACTGAGCCTGATCCGGCACGGGGTACAGGTCGAGGGCCGGTGTGCGGAGCGCCGGGTCGTGGACCGGGGGGCGGACCGGGAGCGTGGGTACGCGACGGAGTACGTGTTCGCGTTCCGCACGCTCGACGGCCGCGACATGGAGTTCGTCGACCATGCGCCGGGCCCGTTCGGCTTCGAGGTCGGGGCACCGATCCGGGTCACGTACGATCCGGCGGACCCGGAGAAGCGCGCCACGGTGGCCGGGCCGCGGGCATGGGGGCCGGTGCTGATGCCCGCGGTGTTCGCGGCCGGTCTGACGGTGTTCTCGCTGGGCCTGCTGTACGCGTTCGTGGCGATGCGGGGCTGGGTCTGAGGGCTGCCGGCCGCCGCACCGGTGCGGCGGCCGGGTCCGAGGCCTGCACGGGCCCTTCGGGGCGCAGGCCGGACGGCCGCTACCGGCTGGGGACCTCGCTGCCGAACAGCATCCACGGCGACTGCTCGAACGACGCCACACCCGACAACTGCGGCTGCACCGCCGCCACCTCGTGCCGTACGGCCAGCGTGTCCGGCCAACTGTCGAAAAGTGTGGTGCCGTTGACGATGACCCCGTCCCAGTCGGTCGCCACCGATGCCCCCTCCCGGTCGACCACGAAGCCGATGCAGAGCACGGAGGCCCTGCCGATCGCCTCCCTGATCGCGCGGACGGCCAGCTCCTGATCGTCCTGGGACAGCCCATGGAGTCCGAATTCGAGAGCGACGACGCCATCCCTCGTACGACGGATGCGCGCGTACACCTCGGCGCCGCTCTTCACCCACAGCAGGAAGCTGATCTCGTCGAGCCGTTGCAGGCCCGCCACGGTCACCAGCTGCTCCCAGGTCACCCGCGCCTGGGTGGCCGGCGGTTCGGAGCCGGGACTGACCAGTGTGATGCGGCCGGTGGCGGGGTGGTCGAGCCGCAGCCCCGCCGCGCCGAGATCCCCGAGCAGCGACTCGGCATCGAGTCGGCTCCAGCCGAGATGGTACGAGTGGAAGAAACCGTCTTTCATCGACGCTTCACCTCATAAGAGTGTGGGGGCACCTCTTCGGATGTGCGTATGAGCACGTCGAATCACCGCTCGGCGGCGGCAAGTCTTCAGCTCACATTCGGTCGGTCACGAGCGTAATGAGCGCAGCCGACGGAGGCGTGGGCCCACGGGCCCAGGGACGGGCCCCAAAGCGCTCAGCTTGCCGATGCCCCGGGCTGACGGCCGATGAGGACCTGAACCGGCTCAGGCGACCGGCACGGCGGGGGCGGCGAAGAGCGAGGCGTCCCCGCCCTGGACCCTGTCCCGGACACCTGCGCTCGCCTCGTGCGGCACACCCAGCGGAACGGCACTGACCTCGGAGAGGCGGGTGTACTGCTCGGGCGTGAGGACGACGTCGAGGGCGCCCAGGTAGTCGTCGAGCTGGCTCACTGTGCGCGGGCCGACGATCGGGATCTGGGAGGTCGCCGCGCGTGCGGCCCGCTCGTTGATCCAGGCGACCGCGACCTGGGCCGGGGGCGCCCCGGTCTCCTCGGCGACGGCAATGACGGTGTCGACGATCGCGGCCTTCTGATCGCTGCTCTCGGTGTGCACCAGGGTCTTCAGATCGCTGAGCCGGCCTTCCGCGCTGCCGCGGTACTTGCCGGTCAGCAGCCCTCCGCCGAGCGGGGACCACAGGGCGGTGCCGAGCCCGAGGCTCTCGGCCATCGGCAGCAGCTCACGGTCGGCGGTCCGCTCGACCAGGCTGTACTCGACCTGGATTCCGGCGACGGGCGCCCAGTTCTTCAGGTCCGCCAGCGTCGCGGCGCGGGAGACTCGCCAGGCGGGGAAGTTGGACAGTGCCGCATGCAGGATCTTGCCCTGGCCGACGAGGTCGTCGAGGCCGCGCAGGATCTCCTCGACCGGCGTCAGGCCGTCGGGGAAGTGCACCCAGAGCAGGTCGATGTAGTCGGTGCCGAGGCGCCGCAGACTCGCCTCGACCGAGTGGCGCATGTTCTTCCGGCTGTTGCCGGTCCGCGACAGGCCCGGCTGCGGAGCGGCGCCGTTGGTGAACTTCGTGGCCAGGACGAAGTCCTCCCGGTCCGCGCCGAGGAACTGTCCCAGCAGCGTCTCCGACTCACCGAACTGGTAGTGGTCCGCCGTGTCGAGGAAGTTCCCGCCGGCCTCGGCGAACCGGTCGAACATGCGGCGCGCCTCGTCGGGCTCGGCCCCGGCGCCCCAGCCGGTGCCGAAATTGCCGGTACCCAGTGCGTACTGGGAGACGCGCAGCCCGGTACGGCGGCCGAAGGTCGTGTAGCGCATGGAGTTCTCCCTGGAAATCGAGTGCGTCCGCAGACCCCCCAAGCCGTCGGCGAGCAGTCGGCCGTGGACCACGACGGTGCTGTCGCCCGCACTCGACAGCGACCGCCCCGGGGCGTCGGCGCGTTCCGTCGCCGCTCTGCTGATCGACTACGCCGTCGGTGCCGCGGAACAGGAGCGGTCTCCTGGCACGGAGCAACCCGCAACCGGCTGCACACGGCTCCCGGGCGGTCTAGCCGATCGTGTCGAGCCTGGGCACGATGCGTGCGGCAAGCTGTTCGGTGAAACTGACCGGGTGCCGGTCCGGCAGCACCTGGACGGCGGTGATGCCGAGCTCCGCGTACTCCTCGACGTCGGCGAGGAACGCATCGGTCTCGTCCAGGACCGGCCTGTTGAACATGAGGGTCTTCTCGATGGAGTCGTAGTCGCGGCCCGCCGCCGCGCAGTGCACCCGCAGTACGTCGAGCTTGTGGGCCACCTCGTCCACATCGGTGGCGAACAGGTTGCACGCGTCCCCGTACCGGGCGACCAGCCGCAGCGTCTTCTTCTCGCCACCGCCGCCGATCATGATCGGCGGCCGCTCGCCGATGGGCTCCGGCATGCACAGCGTCTCGTCCAGCCGGTAGTGCCGCCCCTCGTACGGGCCGTTCTCCTCGCTCCACATCTGCAGACAGATCTGCAGCGTCTCCTCCAGCCGTTCGAACCGCTCCGCGACCGG
This sequence comes from Streptomyces sp. NBC_00353, assembly GCF_036108815.1. NCBI lineage: Bacteria > Bacillati > Actinomycetota > Actinomycetes > Kitasatosporales > Streptomycetaceae > Streptomyces > Streptomyces sp. NBC_00353. Next base: position 4,339,891 of record NZ_CP107985.1, read on the forward strand.
GACGACCGGCACCCCGAGTCCGCGCTGCTCCCGCTCGTACCAGGAGGCGCCGAGACCCAGCACGGCCCGGCCGCCGGACAGCACGTCGAGGCTGGTGACGATCTTCGCCAGCAGGCCCGGATGGCGGTACATCACCCCCGTGACCATCAGGCCGAGTGTCATCCGCTGGGTCAGCGCCGCCACGAATCCGAGGGCCGTGTACCCCTCCAGCATCGGCTCGTCGGCCGTGCTCTGCGGGGTCTCCATCTGGAAGTAGTGGTCCATCACGGTGAACGAAGCGACCCCGCCCTGGTCGGCGATCCGCGCCGCCTCGGCGAGCGTGGGCGCGATGAGCGCGGGGTCGGCGGGTTGCGAGTAGTTCCAGTAGTGCAGGCCGAGCTTCACGTCCACTCCTCCGTGCCGGAACCTCTGCGACGACCCTGTGCAGTCCTTCGTCACGGTACGTGCGTCCGGGCAGGCAGGCACGGACAGTACGCCCGGCCGGGTGCCGGGGCCTCGGCGCGGCCCTGCTTCGGAACCCTTGCGGGAGTCGGCATGCTCCCCTGCATGCGGTAACCCGGCGCGCGCAGCGAACCTCCGCCCGGAAAGCTGTTGGGCGTACGCACCCCCACCGTCCCCACGGCGAAAGACAAAGAGGGTCTCCCTGTGCGTTTGTACCGAATGGCACTGTGGGTCACGGTCCCTTTGGCCGTTCCTCTCCTGGCGGCACCGGCCGGGGTGACGAGGGCCGGCAGCGGGACGATGCCGGAAAGCCCACCCTCGGCGCAGCGGACCGAAACCGTTCCGGAGCCGGCCGTCGATTCCACATGGCCGTACCCCACCCTCGGAGCGACGCCGGTGACATTCCCCCGTGCGGCGCTTCGGCCCGCCATCGTGTCGCGTGCGCAGTGGCGGGCCGACGAGACCCAGCGCGACGCCCATGCCCACTACACGGGAGGGGTGACAGCGATCTTCATCCACCACACCGACACCCCCAACGACTACAACTGCGCGGACGTCCCGCTCACCCTGCGCAACCTGTATGCGGGCCAGACCCACGACCGGAATTGGGGAGACCTCGGCTACAACTTCCTCGTCGACCGATGCGGCAACATCTACGAAGGCCGCGCCGGGGGTGTCGACCGCCCCGTCGTCGGCTCCCACACCCAGGGGTTCAACCGGGGCACCGCGGGGATCGCGGCGATCGGCACCTTCGGACGAGGGACGGCGGTGCCGGCCCCCATGGAGCACTCGATCGCGGCCCTCGCCGCCTGGAAACTCGGCCTGCGCGGTGTCGACCCCCGCAGCAAGGTGCGACTGACGTCCACCAATGACAAGAGCCGCTATGCCAAGGGCACTTCGGCCGAATTCAATGCCATCTCCGGCCATCGCGACGCCAATGAGACCGACTGCCCCGGGGATGCGCTGTTCGCCCGGCTCCCCGCGATCCGGGACATGGCCGCCGATCTCCAAGGCAGGTCTGCAGGAGCATTCTCCGGTATCGGCGTCCCGGTGACCTTGCAGAGCCTCCACCAGGGCGGCAACTGACGCCGGTCATCGGTCGGCACGCCTACGGACGCCGGCGGCGCGGCCCTCACCCGTTCGGGGCCACCGGCGGTGCGAACGGGTTCCTCCGTGTGCGTGGACGTCGGGGTCTGCACACGCTGAAAGGTGCTGCAGCCGGTGATCCACGATGAGGGACGATGATCGTATCGGTGGTGTCGATGCCGGAAGGCATCGTTACTCGTACACACGTGTCGGAGGCACGTGAGCGTCTCGCGGCATCCCGTTTTCTGATCGTGGACATCGAGCTGCCCGAGGAGGCACCGCCCGACGAACAGCCGGTCGCCCACCAGCTCGGTCTGGAAGCCGAGGACCTGGCGTGGCTCGGCAGGGAGGGCGAAGCCGTGCGTGCCGAGTTCCTCGGAGAGAGCGCCGGGTTCGTCGTACCGGTCGTCGAGGCAGGCCAGGTCACTCATATCCACGCCTTCGTGACCGAACGGTACCTGGTCACAGCTCACCGAGGGCCGGTCGAACCGATCGGAAGCCTCACCGCCCGGTTGCCGCACGAAAGGCCCTCCGACACCGTGGCCACGCTGTTCCTGCTGCTGGAAGAGGCCCTGGAGACCTTTCGCCACTCAGCCGTGCAGGCTCTGCTGGAGGTGGAGGACCTCGAGGACGAGATGTTCCAGCGACGCCGGCCCCAGCAGGTCTATCGTCTGGCACGGCTACGACGGCGCGCGGCCCTCCTGCACCACTCGCTCCTGCCCTACCTGGAGGCGACGGACGAGACCTTGACGCGGAGGATGATGAGCGGCAGCTTCCCGGAGGAGCGGCAGAGGCTCGCCCGCTCGTACCAACGCGCTGCGAGGTCGGTGCTCACGGACATCGCGTCTCTCCAGGACGCCTCCCGGCGAGCCTTCGTCAGCTACTCCTCCCTCGTGTCCGGCGAGCAGAACGGCGTGATCAACCGGCTGGCCATCGTGTCGACGATCTTCCTGCCGCTGACGTTCCTGACCGGATTCTTCGGCATGAACTTCACGTACATGACCGATGAGTTGGAGAGCACGACCGTCTTCTGGCTGCTGGCTGTGGGGCTGCAGGCGATCGTCCTGTCCATCGCCCTCTACGTGCTGCACCGCACCCGCCTCTGGCGGAAGCTGCGCGACGACGGTCCCGATGACCTGTGAGCCCACGCACGCTCGACATCGCCGGTTCCTCTTCCGGCCCTTGCTCTTGGCCATCACCCTCCGCCGGAGGTCAGGCCGCAGTCGTGATGTTCTGCTGTTGTTGTTCGAAGGAGCTCATCGTGCGCGTGAAGTCCCGGGTGGACAACAGCAGCTTGTAGACGATGGCCAGTTCGAAGACCAGCAGCAGTGCCGCGCTGACGACAGTGGCACCGATGACCTGGTCCAGGAGCGGGCCGATGATGAACACGCTCATCTGAAACTCGATGCCACTGATCAGATGGGTGCGGATGCGGTGACGCAGCATGAACGAGCGGAACCGCAGGTAGCCGGGGAAGCGGTGACGGAACTCCTGTTGCAGATCGATCACTTGCCCTCGGGAGGCGGCGAGTGTCACTGGACCGGAGGGCGCCTCTTCCCGCGCAGGGAGGCTGGTTGCATCGTGCTCGATGTCGGCTTCGGGGTTGTCCCGAAGCAGGTCCTCCATGAAGGCGAGCTCCGCCTGGTTCTCGGCTCGACGGGCTGACCGGATGCGCGACTTGATCTGCTTGCGCATCGTGTGCCGGGTCTTGAAGATCTCCAGCGAGTTGATGTACCGCAGGCCGTCCAGGAAGACGACCACGGCAGCGAGCCAGACATAGATCATCTCACCGGTGCGGGAGTACTGGCCGGCCATGAGGGCGATGGCGCACGCCATGACCCGTATCCGGTCGAAGATGTAGTCCAGCCAGGCGCCGAACACAGACCCCTGACCGGTGAGACGGGCGACCTTGCCGTCCATGCAGTCAAGGATGAAGCTCAGGTGGTAGACCAGCGCGCCGGCGATCAACCAGTACCAGTCGCCCTTGGCGAAGCAGGCGGCGGCAACCAGCCCCAGGACCAGCGCGCCCCAGGTGATCTGGTTGGGAGTAATACGGGTGCGCCTGGCAACGAACCGCACCAGGGGTGTGGCTACGGGGTCGACCAGGAGCACGGTCCACCATGCATCGCGCTTCTTCTGCGTAATGCGACGCACCTCGGCGAGGGGCGGTATGTCTCGACGCATGGAATAACTTCCTGAAGTTCTACTGACGTTCACCTGAACTTAAGAAGGGGATGATCCAGATACAAGGCTCCACCGGTGCAACCTTTACCCGCCGGTAGGAGTCATGGAGCCTTTCCGGCGTGCCTGCTCACGTACGACCGCGGCCCGGCGAGGCCTCCGTCACCTGGGCAGCCGGGCCCATGACCTGATGCCCGCATGCGGCGGCAGCGCGTCGCAGACGCCCCACTCCCCGCCCCAGTCGTCCACGACGGAATCCAGCAGCCACAGGGCACTCCGGCGTCGCTCCGCACAGAGGGCGACGGTATCGGGATCGGCGTGGCGCGGGTGCTGGTCCCAGACGGCCAGTCGAAGTGCGTTGTCGCGGTGCCGCGCGGAGACGTACAGATCGTGGCCCGGGGTCATCATGCCGGCGACACCCACGAGCTCACCCATCACGAGCGCGGTCGGCCAGGTGTACGGAGTGAGCCCGTACGCGCGCAGCGAGGCCGTGACGGCATTGCGTCCGATCGCCGCGCTGCGCGGGTCGCCGGGGAGAGTGAGACTGAGCGCCGGCCCACGATCGGCGATGCGGCGGCTGGGTTGCGGGTACGCGTACGGGTCGGGTGCGGGCTCCTCGGCGGCTGCCGGACAGAGCGCGGCGCACGGAGATTTCGGCATGACTGACTCCCCTTTTGTACAGGTGGCGAGTTGGCGGTCTCTCTTTCGCGTCGATGCGCACAGGTGGCTCTTGCGCTGCGGAATGAGCGGTGGCTTGCCTCCCTGGCGCGGAACCGCCCCTCCCAGGGCAGGAGGATGCGGGCAGGACCGCGCGATGCACTTCCAGCTCGTCGCAGCGTGAGCAGTGCGTCACCGAATGTAGTGGGCTGGGGGTCATAATGGCCACCCACTCCCGCACATTTGAATCCTTACGTGGTCCAAGGCGCGGTCTGCACGGCAGACTTCGCACGGAAGGTCACGGAAGGACTGACATGGCATCGCGAACGTCCCCGACCGAACGTCAGCGGCGTTTGGGTAGCGAACTCCGGAAGATGCGCACCACGGCCGACATCTCTGCCGAGAACGCGGCCAGGCTGCTCGGGGTCGACCGCTCCAGGCTCTCGAACATCGAGCAGGGTCTCCGCGCCATCAGCGAGGACCGTCTGCGCACACTCGCCGACGCCTGCGGCTGCACGGACGAGGCGTATGTGAACGCCTTGGCCGACATGGCCCGTCCCTCGCACCGAGGCTGGTGGGAACGCTACCGGCCCACCCTCCCCAGCGGCCTCCTGGACATCGCGGAGCTGGAAGCCCACGCCTTGCGCATGCGGACGGCCCATTCCGTACACATCCCGGGGATCTTTCAGACCAGCGATCACGCCCTCGCCGTCTTTCGCGTCGTCGTGCCCGCTCTTCCCGAGCACGAGGTCGCCCTCCGCCTGGCCCACCGCGTGGAACGCCAGCAGGTCCTGGACGGCGTGACACCGCCGGAGTACGTCGGCGTCATCCACGAAGCTGCGCTGCGTATGCAGTTCGGCGGCAGAAGGGTGGCCCGCGCCCAGCTGGAACACCTTCTGGCCGTGTCGGAGCGCCGCCGCATCACCTTGCGCGTGACCCCGTTCGACGCGGGCGCCTTCCCCGGTGCGGGACAGACCGTGAACTACTCCGAGGGCCCCGTACCGCAGCTGGACACGGTGCAGGTGGACAGTACACATGGGCCCGAATTCCTGTACGGGGAAGCGCAACTGACCAAATACCGTTCACACCTCGACTGGATGGAACGGATTGCGCTGCCACCCGAGAAGTCCCGGGATTTCATCCACGACATCGCACGTCACCTCTGAGGGGAGTCTCCGTGCACGGCATCACATGGGAAGAACCGTTCTGTGGTGAGGGAGCCAGCTGCTACCGACTCGGGACGGATGATCAGGGCAACAGCTACATCGCACTCGTCGGCCAGGAAGCCCACTACCTCACCGACAGCCGGGAGGCGCTCCGGCAGATGATCCGCGACATCAAGGCCGGCAAGGCCGACCACCTGCTCTGACACCGGAGGCCCGGGCCGGTGTCGGTAAGAGGCAACTGTGCATCAACTATGCCACCGGCAACGTCACGCTACGCCGGTGTCCAAGTACCGGTCGCGGCGCAGCGGCCGGCGTGGCCCCGTACCGCTCGGTGTCGCCGCGTCGAGCGCATCGCGGCACACTGAAAACGGGCGTCGATCCGGCGCCGAGTGCTCCTCAGGACGGAGGCGACCACCTCACCTGCGGGATCAACGAAGACTCGGGGCGGTCAGCCGCTGTCAGGATGAGTGACCGCCGCGACGGCCGACGGAGGTGCCTGGGCCGTGAGGGGCGACGCACTCATGATCATCGATGGTTCCGGTGTGATCACGGAGTGGAGTCATGAGGCCGCCTCCTTGCTGGGCCTCCCCGCGTCCGAGGTGCTGGGTCTTCCGGCGACAGGACTCTTCACGGTCGGCAAGGGCAGTCATGGCGGGGAAGAGCTGCAGCTGAGCAGCCGGGAGGGCCGCACGGCAACGTGCGCGCTGTGGGTGCGGCCGGTGCTGCGAGACGGCGCCGTGGCCTGGGAAATCGGGCGGCAGCCGTCGGAACACCCGGGCGGGACCCCTGCGGACGGCATGAGCGAGAGCCTGATCGAGGCCCTGTTCACCGAGTCACCCATCGGCTTGCACATCCTCGACCGCGAACTCCGGATTGTGCGCACAAATACGGCCACACGTGTCTTGCACGGAGTGCCGCCCGAGGGACTCCTGGGTCGGCGACTCGTGGAGGTGTACCCCCTCTCGGACCCTGCGACCGAGGAATGCGTGGCCCGCCGCGTCCTGGAGCAAGGCGTGCCGGCGCTCGACCGCTTGGTGCGCACTCGCTTTACCGCCGATCACGGCGGGGAACAAGTGTTCTCCGTATCCACCTACCGGCTTCAGGACACCCGAGGGGCAGTCCTCGGACTCGCGATATCCACGGTCGAGGTGACCGAGCGGGAGCGGGCGCACGCGCACAGCGCCGTCCTCGCCCGTGTGCGCGAATCCGTCGGCCGGACCCTCGACGTGGTCACCACCTGCCAGGAGGCAGCGGAGGTCCTGGTGCCTGAGTACGCCGACATCCTCGTGGTCGAGGTAGTGGATGACGTCGTACGGGGTGAGGACCCCCCGATCGGTCCGCTCAGCCGGGATGTGCCCCTACGCCGTGCTGCCTTCCGCAGCCGTGTCGCGGAGCCCGTGCATCCGGTCGGCGATGTACGCACCGCGCCCTACGGGACCCCGTTCGGGCAAGCTCTGTCCGACCTGCGTCCCCGGCTCGTGAAACTGACTGCCGACAGTGCCTGGCTGGCGGCGGATCCGCCACGCGCCGAGGCCGTCCGCGCGTCGGGAGCGCATTCGCTCATCACGGCGCCGCTGACCCTCCGCGGCACGGTGCTGGGGCTGATGAGCCTGTACCGGTGCGGACAGACCGAGCCCTACCGCGAGGACGACGTCGCCCTCTCCCTCGAACTGGCCGCCCACACCGCGCTGTGCATCGACAACGCCCGCCGCTTCACCCGCGAGCGGACCATCGCCGCCACGACCCAGCGCCGGCTCCTGCCCCAGAGCCCCGGTCCACGGACAGCCGTCGACACTGCGTGGCTCCGCCTCCCCGCGGACCTGGGTGCGAGCTGGTTCGACACCATCGCCCTGCCCGGCGCCCGCACAGCACTGGTCACCGGCAACGCGAACGGACAGGGAATCTCTGCCGCCACCACCATGGGGCAGCTGCGCACCGCAATCCACGCACTGGCCGCACTCGACCTGGAGCCCGACGAACTCCTCGCCAGACTGCACGACACCACCGGCCGCCTGGCCGAGGAACGTGCGGCGCTCCCACCCGCCGATCCGCTGCACGACGAGACACTGACCGCAAGTTGCATCTACGGGGTCTACGACCCCATCACCCGCATCTGCACCATCGCCCGTGCGGGGCACCCCGCACCGATCCTCGTCCAGCCGGACGGCACGACCCACGTCTGCGACGTCCCGGCGAGCCCCCTGCTGGGATGCGCCGAGGACGTGCCCAGGGCTTCCACGAGCCTCAAACTCGCCGAGGGCAGCATCCTCGCCTTCTACACCGCAACCCTGCTCCCGGAGGCCGGGGCGGAGACGGATCCGGGCCTGCTCCGGAGCGTCCTGAGCCGGTCCGACCGCTCCCTGCAGTCCCTGTGCGACGACGTCGTCTACGCACTGGGAAACGATCCCCCACGAGGCGACGCCGCGCTTCTCCTGTCCCGTACCTCCGGCATCGCCCCCGACCACGTGGCCACCTGGCAGCTCACCCCCGACGCGACAGCCCCCGGCGAAGCCCGAGCCCTTGCCCGGCGCCGCCTCACCGACTGGGGGCTGGACGAGGAATCCGTCTTCACCGCAGAGCTGATCGTCAGTGAACTGGCCACGAACGCCGTGCACTACGGAGCTCCGCCCGTGCGACTGCGCCTCATCCTGGAGCGCACACTTACCTGCGAAATGACGGACGCCGGCAGCTCCGCACCCCATCTGCGGCACGCGCCGGTCGTGGACGAGGGAGGTCGCGGGCTGTTCATCGTCTCCCAACTCGCCCACCAGTGGGGCACCCGCTACAGCCAGAGCGGCAAGACCATCTGGGCCGAACAGTCCCTCCCACCCCATTGAGGACTCAATGAACCGGGGCAGCAGGGCCACTCCTCGATGAGGAAGATCACGCTGCCACCGCGCGACGACCATCCGCTGCAACGCCGAAGGCTCGGTGCCCGGTGGTTCGGCGGTCCGGGCCGTCCGTGAGAAAGCTGTTCCTTTCTGATCACGTGTGCCGCTACAGTGACGCAGCTGTCGTAGGGGAACGTGAGGTTCCGTTCCGCGCCGGGGAGGCGAACGGCAGCCTTTCATCACTCTTGTGGGGGCACATGAAGATTCACAGACGCCGCGTGCTCGCGGCACTGGGCACCGCCGTCGCCGTGGCGGCGGGCATGGCCACCGCGCCGGGCGCGGCTGCGGCAGACCCCGTGACGTGGCAGGCCACGGACGGCAAGCTGATGTTCCTCAACGGCGCACGCAACGTCCTGCAGACGCACCAGCTCGGCAGCGGCACCTACACCGACTTCGTCGCCGCAGGAAGCCAGCCGGCCTGGTCGCCCGACGGCAGCCGGGTCGCGTACGTGAAGGACGGCCGGGTCGAGACTCGGCGGTACACCGGCTCCACCCTGGTCAAGATCCGTGCACAGGACTCCATGAGTGGGGTGAGCGACCCGACGTTCCTGTACACCGGCAACACGGTCGTCTACTCCGGCGGCGGCCGCCTCCGCTACGCCCCCTCGGACGGCTCCCGCTACGCCCAGCCGCTGTTCTCCACGGCGGAGGACGGCTGCGACCGCCAGCCGAGCGCGTCCGTCAACGGCCTGATCGCATTCGTGCGCACCGGCGACACCTGCAGCCCGCCGACCGCCAGGTCGGCCATCTGGGTCTACGACGACACCACCGGCGGATTCACAGAGCTGACCGACAACGGCGACGACCCCGCGATCTCGCCCGACGGCACCCAGGTCGCCTTCGTCCGCGAGGCCGACGGTCTCCGCCGGGTGTTCGTCATCAACGTCGACGGCACGGGGGAGCGCCAGCTCACCTTCACCGACGGCGCGGAGACCCCGGCATGGTCCCCCAGCGGCACGCGCATCGCCGTCAACAACGGCACCGACGAGGACGCGTCGACCACCCGCATCGTGGACGTAGCCACCGGCGAGGTCACCCCGGTGCCACAGCCGCCGGGCACCTCTTCGACCACCGACATCGCCTGGCAGCCGCTGCGCCGCCAGAGCGTCGGCCGGGTCTGGGGCGCCGACTCCTCGGCCACCAACGTGGCCTCGTCCCGCTGGACGTGGAACACGGTCGGCCGGAGCGAGCTCGGCCTGATCGACGCGCGGACGGCCGTCCTCATCAGTAAGGACAGCCCGTCCTACGCCCTGACCGGGCAGTCGCTCGCCGGCCAGAAGCAGGGCCCCCTGCTGATGACGTCGAAGACCTCGCTGTCGAGCGCCGTGCAGACCGAGCTGAAGCGCACGCTGAAGCCCGGCGCCACGGTCTACCTGGTGGGCGGCACGGACATCCTCTCCAGCACGGTGGCGAGCAAGGTCAGCTCGCTCGGCTTCACACCCAAGCGGCTGGCGGGAACCTCGCGCTACTCCACGTCCGTGGCGGTCGCCAAGGCGGTCACCAGCGCCCCGGAGTACGTGTTCGTCGCCACCGGCACCGACTACCACTCGGCACTCGCGGCCTCCGCGGCGGCCGGATCGCTCGGCTACGGCGGCAAGGGCACGGTCGTCCTCAACGAGGGCAACACGCTGTCGTCGTCGGTGAAGTCGTACCTCAACTCACTCGACCCCGACCAGACCATGGTCATCCCGGTCGGCGCCTCCGCGAAGTACGCGCTCACGCACACGCAGCTCTCCAACTGGCCCGACAGCTGGACGTACTACCCGATCAGCGGCAGCGGCCACGACGGCACCTCCGTCGCGCTCGCCCGCTTCTGGTGGAGCTCCCCGTACCAGGTGGGCCTGGCCTGGTCGGACAGCTGGCGCGGCGGCGTCTCGGCGAGCGCCGGCATGCTCTCCTACGGCCCGGTCCTGTGGACCGACGAGACGACCCTGCCGGAGACGGACGCGACCTACCTGCGCCAGCAGGCGGCCGGGGTCAGTTCCGTCATCGCCTTCGGCGGGACGGGGTCGGTCTCCTCGACCGAGCTGACCGCGGCGGCCTCCGCCATCAGCGCGAGCAGCTCACTGGTGGACTACCGCCCGTACTACAACGGTCTCGCCCCGGCGCAGCAGACGGCGCTCTCGGCGCAGCGCGACGCGAGCGACACCGGCACGGCCGCTCCGAGGGCCGGGACCGCAGTACCGCGACCGGACCTGGACGCGGTGCGGACCTCGACCAGGTAGCGGACGGGCAGGACGGTCCACCGGCCCCGGGCGTCACGTACGCCCGGGGCCGGTGCGCGTACCGGGCCGCAGGATCTCGCGGCTCGTCCCCGCGGGCGGGGCGATCTCGACCGGTGGTCCGGCGCCTGCGCTGCACCGGCGTCCCGCCCCGCTTCCGCGCCGACCCCTGGCTGACCGCCGCCCTCGTCCTGAGCAGCGCGGCGATCCTGTTCCTCGGGGTGTACGGGGTGCTCGACACGCTCGGGCTCACACCCGGCAGTTGAGTCCGGCGGCACGAGGCCACCAAGGGCTTCGCGCTGCAACCGCCGACTCGAACTCAGGTGCGGAAAGTGTGCCCTTGCCCGGATTCGAGCGGTTCACGTCTGGCAAGTCCGCGCCATGGCAAGGACTTGCCGTCATCAGGCCTTCTCGTCGGCGTTACCGGCCGATAGACCCATGGCATGTTCTCCCCCTCACTATCCTCCGCCTTCAGGCGCAGACGCTGGCAGCTGCTCTCGGCCGCCACCGCGGTGCCGCTGCTGGCGTCGGGGCTCGCAGTTCTGCAAGCGCCCGCACAAGCCGCTCCGAGCAAGCCCACCGTTCCCGCCGAACCCTCGGCGACCCACAAGGTCACCCTGGTCACCGGCGACGTCGTCACGGTCACCACGATGGCCGACGGCAAGCAGACCGCCGACGTCGACCGGCCGGACAGCGCCGTCGGCGGCGTAAAGATCCAGGAGATCAAGGGTGACCTGTTCGTCATCCCGGACGAGGCTGTACCGCTGCTGGGCACGGACAAGCTGGACCGGCGGCTGTTCAACGTCACCGACCTGATCGAAATGGGCTACGACGACGCGAAGTCGGCCGCGGTGCCGCTGATCGCGACGTACGCCCAGCCGAAGTCCCGCTCGGCCGTCGAGCCGACGGCCCCTCGCGGCAGCAAGCTGACCCGCAAGCTCAAGGGCATCCGCGGTGCCGTGCTCAGCACCGAGAAGCAGCAGGCCCGCACCTTCTGGACCACCGTCGCGCCGCAGGGCAGCGCGAAGTTGGGCGCGGGTGTGGCGAAGCTGTGGCTCGACGGTCGCGTGAAGGTCAACCTCAAGGAGAGCGTGCCGCTGATCGGCGCGCCCGAGGCCTGGGCGGCCGGGTACACCGGCAAGGGCGTCAAGGTCGCGGTGCTCGACACCGGCATCGACGTCAACCACCCCGACTTCGCCGGCGTGATCGACGGCACGGCCAGCTTCGTGCCGGGTGAGGCCATCACCGACGTCAACGGGCACGGCACGCATGTGGCCGGCACGATCGTCGGTTCGGGCGCCGCCTCCGGGAGCGACAACAAGGGCGTCGCCCCCGGCGCCGACCTGTTCGTCGGCAAGGTGCTCGGCGGCGCGGAGGGCTACGGCCAGGACTCCTGGGTCATGGCCGGCATGCAGTGGGCCGCCGAATCCGGTGCGGACGTCGTCAACATGAGCCTCGGCGACACCTACCCGACGGACGGCAGCGACCCGATGTCGCAGACGGTCGACGCGCTGTCCGAGCAGTACGGCACCCTGTTCGTCATCGCCGCCGGCAATGCGGGCCCGGAGAGCATCTCCGCCCCGGGCGCGGCCGCCTCGGCGCTGACCGTGGCCGCCACGGACAAGCAGGACCAGCTCGCGTCCTTCTCCAGCACCGGCCCGCTGGCCGGCTCCGGCGGCATGAAGCCGGACATCGCGGCACCCGGCGTGGACATCACCGCGGCCCGTTCGCAGGAGATGACCGACGGCGGTGAGGGCCTCTACCGCACCCTCAGCGGCACCTCGATGGCCACCCCGCACGTGGTCGGCGCGGCGGCGATCCTGGCCCAGCAGCACCCGGACTGGACCGGCGCGCAGCTCAAGGAACACCTGATGAGCACCGCGAAGGGCCTGGCCGACGGGTACTCGCCGTACGAGGTCGGTACCGGCCGTGTCGACGTGGCCGCCGCCGTGCGCACCACGGTCCGCGGCACCGGATCACTCTTCTTCGGCAACTACACATGGCCGCACGAGCCGAGCGACGTCGCCGTCAAGAAGGACCTGACCTTCACCAACACCGGTTCCGCCGACGTCACGCTGAACCTGGCGCTGACCGACGACGGCGGCCCGTTCACGCTGGGAGCCACCACGGTGACCGTCCCTGCGGGCGGCACCGCCACCGTCGTGGTGACCGGTGACCCGCAAGCCGCCTCGGCCGGCCGGCACGTCGGCTACGTGATAGGCACCGACGCGGCCACCGGGAAGCCGGTGACCCGCACGTCCGTGGCGCTGCTCAAGGAGGAGGAGCGCTACGACCTGAACATCAAGCTGGTCGGCCGGGACGGCAAGCCCGCTGCCGGCTGGGTCACGGTCAACCTGGCCGGCGACTCCTGGCCGTGGTCGGTCTACGTCGACGGCTCGACCACCATGCGCATGGCACCCGGCCTGTACACCGTCGCGGGGTACATCGACGTGGCCGGCGAGAAGGCGGACCGCTCGGGTCTGGCCGTGCTGGTCGCCCCGGAGACCGTGCTCAAGGACGGCTCCGCGGACGTGGTGCTGGACGCGCGCAAGGCACGCCTGCTGCAGACCGAGGCGCCGCAGCGCACCGAGGACCGCCAGCGCAAGGTCGACTTCAACGTCCACTACAAGGGCCTCGACCCGTTCATGGACTACCGCAGCGCGTACGTGCTGCCGCCGACGTACGACGACGTCTACGTCGCGCCGACGAAGCCGATGAAGCAGGGCGAGTTCCTGCTGACCACCCGCTGGCGCAAGGGCGAGCCACTGCTCAGCCTGAGCACGCCGGGCGGACGGCTCCGCTTCGAGACACTGGTGCAGGCGGGCAGCGCCCTGGGCACCGCCACGGACAGGCTGGACGCCGTCTACGCGGGCAACGGCGCGGCGGCCGCATACAAGAAGGTGAAGGCCAAGGGCAAGGTCGTCGTCATCGGGCGCAGCGACGAGGTCTCGCCGCAGGAGCGCACCGAGGCCGCGGCCGCGGCCGGCGCGAAGGCGCTGATCGTGGTCAACGACGGTGTCGGTGCCCTGATGGAGTACGTCGGCGAGTCGACCATCCCGGTCGCCACCGTGCACCGCGACGCGGGCAGGACCCTTGTCTCGATGGCCAAGGCCGGCAGCTTGAAGCTGACCGCGAGGCAGACCGAGTACACGCCGTTCGTCTACGACCTGACCCGGGACTACCCGGGCAAGGTGCCGGACCGGGCCCTCGTCTACAAGCCGACCAGGGGTGACCTCGCCCGGATCGATGCCCGCTACTACTCGGCCACGGACGGCGGGTCGGCGGAAGGCTACCGGTCCGACTTCACCCTCAGCCCGTCGTTCAACCTCCCCGAAGCCGAGTGGCACCCGGGCACCCGCACCGAATGGGTGACCCCGGGCCAGGTCTGGAGGGAGTTCCACGCGCAGGGCGTCGACGGAGACCTGCCGTGGGTGATGGTGTCGGGCGACAACACGTATGCCAAGGGCAGCACCACCCGTCTGGACTGGTTCGCTCCGGCGACCCGGCCCGGCCAGAGCGAGTCCTTCGGCGTGTACAACTCCCGCTGGCAGAACTACATGACCTGGAACGTGCAGGCATGGGCCTCCGCCAGCGACAACATGCGGCTGGGCGGCTTCCTGGACTGGGGTCGGACGCCGACCCACCTGCAGGTCTTCCAGGGCGACAAGCTGATCCACGAAAACCCGTACAGCACGGACATGCAGTGGATCGAGGTGCCGGCGGGCAATCTTCCCTACCGCGCCGTCCTCGACGCGGAGCGGCCCGGTGACGTCTTCCGGCTGTCGACGCGCACCCACACCGAGTGGACGTTCATGTCCGACACCGTCGACTCGGACTTCTTCGAGCCGTTCTCGGTGCTGAACCTGAACTACAAGCTGGAGTCGGACCTGCACGGCGACGTCAAGGCCAATGCGACCCAGAAGATCGCGCTCAAGCCGGTGTCGATGGACCTCGGTACCGTGCCGGGCAACGTCACCAAGGTGAAGCTGGACGTCTCGTACGACGACGGCGCCACCTGGCAGAAGGTGACGCTGACCAAGGGCGCCCACGGCTACTGGACGGGTTCGTTCAGGACGGACAGGAAGCGCGGCGGCTTCCTCTCGGTCCGCGCGAGCGCCGGGACGGACAGCGGCTTCAGCGTCAAGAACGAGATCATCCGGGCGTACGGCCTGCGATGAACCGCACTGTCGGGCCCCGGGGAGGCGACTCTCCGGGGCCCTTCCCGTCGCACCTGCTCCCAGCAGGAACTATTCAGGGCCTGCCACCGTGGCGCATACTCTCCCCGCTGCGGCAAGGGGAAGGGGGGCCATCGCCGATGCTGGATGTTCTGGGTCTCGAACCCGATGACGAGCGCGTCTACCGGGCGCTGCTCGGACGGCCCGACTCCACCGCGATGCTGCTGTCGGATCTGCTCGTCATAGCGCAGGCCGACGTCGACAAGGCCCTGTCCCGCCTGGTCGGGTGGGGACTGGTGATCAGGTCGGCGGATGAACAGTTCACCGCCGCGCCGCCGGCCATGGCGCTCGGCGCTCTCATCAGCCAGCGCCGGGACGGGCTGCGGACGGCTGAGCAGGCACTGGTGACCTTCGCCGAGGAACACCGGGCGGCGATGACCGGGAGCAGCATCAACGATCTGATCGAGGTCGTCACGGGCGTCGACGCCATCCGTCATCGCTTCCTGCAGGTGCAGCAGGCAGCCCGCACGGAGGTCCGCAGCTTCATCACCGCACCGTTCCTCGCCGTGCCGCCCGACGAGAACACGGCCGAACCCGCGGCCATCGGGCGCGGCGTGCGCTTCCGGGCGGTCCTGGACCGGGCCGTGCTGGCAGAGCCGGGCATCATCACCGATGCGATCGATTCACTGCGCAACGGCGTGCAACTGCGTGTCGCCGACCAGCTGCCGATGAAACTCGTGCTGGCCGACGCCGACCTCGGCCTTGTCCCGCTCGCGGTCACAGCGGCCGGAGAGCCCGGCGCCGTGCTGCTGCACCGCAGCGGCCTGTTGGATGCGCTGGACGCACTGTTCGAGACGGTATGGCGCACCGCCCACCCGCTCGAGCTGTCGGACACCGGCAAAGAAGCCGGAACCACCGTCGAGCTCGGTGCGGAAGGACCGACCGACCTCGACCGAAAGATCCTCGCGCTGCTGCTGGCCGGCCTGACCGACCCGACGGCCGCGACACAGCTCGGTCTTTCACCGCGCACGCTGCACCGGCGCCTGCGCCATCTCATGGACATAGCCGGAGTTCGGACCCGGATGCAGCTCGGCGGTTACGCCGTCCGACACGGCTGGGTGGATCCACGCTGAAGGTCCTGTGCCGGTGCGGACGCGCCCTGTTCCCTCGCCCGTCTCGCCATGTACCGTTCAACCAAGCGTGTTCCAGCCTTCCGGCCGATGCCTTTCTACGCGCGAAGAATCAGCGCCCGCACCGCCTCTCCCCCCACCTTCACGGAGGTATGACGGATGCTCGGATCCAGTAGGTCCCACCGCCGCGTCGCCGGAGTCCTGGCTCTCCTCGGTGCCCTCGTCGCGGGCGCCGCCGTCCAGGCGGCCCCCGCCCCCGCGGCGCCCGCACCGGGCGGCAGCGCACCGGCGACTGCCGCGGCCGCCACTCCCCACCGTGTCCTCTTCGACAACTCCAAGGCCGAGACCGCCGGCAACGCCGACTGGATCATCGGTACCAGTCAGCCGGACCCGCTTGGCCAGGATGCGACGCCCTCGGCGGAGACCGACTGGACGGGGGCGATCTCCTCCTGGGGCGTGGCCCTGCAGAAGACCGGCGCCTACTCGCTGAAGACGCTCCCTTCGGGCAACAGCATCACCTACGGCACCGCTTCGGCCCTGGACCTGCAGAATTTCGACACCTTCGTCCTCCCGGAGCCGAACGTCCTGCTGTCCTCGGCCGAGAAGGCGGCCGTGATGAACTTCGTGAAGAACGGTGGAGGCCTTTTCCTGGTTTCCGACCACACCGGCGCCGACCGCAACAACGACGGCTACGACGCGGTCGAGGTGATCAACGACCTGATGACCAACAACAGCGTCGACAGCACGGACCCGTTCGGCTTCTCCGTCGACTCGCTGAGCATCAGCACCGACGACCCCAAAGCCATCAACGACTCCTCGAACGCCGTCCTGCACGGTTCCTTCGGCACGGTCGGCGGCAGCATCATCCGCAGCGGCACGACCGCCACCCTCAAGCCGGCCGACAACCCCGCCGTCAAGGGCCTCGTCTACCGGACCGGTTACTCCGGCAACACCGGCGCCTTCTTCGCCACCAGCAGCTTCGGCAGCGGCCGGGTCGCGTTCTGGGGCGACAGCTCGCCGATCGACGACGGCACCGGCCAGTCCGGCAACACCCTGTACGACGGCTGGAACGACCCCGCCGGCACCGATGCCGCCCTGGCTCTCAACGCGACCGAATGGCTCTCCGGGGCGACCGGCGGCGGGGGTGGCACCACCTGCACGCCGGCGCAACTGCTCGGCAACCCCGGCTTCGAGTCGGGCAGTTCCGCCTGGTCCGCCACCAGCGGGGTCATCACCGACGACAGCGGCGAGGCCGCCCGCACCGGCTCCTACAAGGCGTGGCTGAGCGGATACGGGACCACCCACACCGACACGCTCTCCCAGCCGGTGACCATTCCGGCCGGCTGCGCCGCCACCCTCAGCTTCTACCTTCACATCGACACGGCGGAGACGACCACGACCACGTCCTACGACACACTCAAGGCCCAGGTCGTGAACAGCAGCGGCACGGTTCTGTCCACCCTTGCCACGTACTCCAACCTCAACGCGGCAGGCGGCTACACCCAGCGCAGCTTCAGTCTCGGCGCCTACGCCGGGCAGACGGTGACGGTCAAGTTCACCGGAACCGAAGGGTCCACGCTGCAGACGTCGTTCGTCATCGACGACACCACGCTCAACGTGAGCTGAGTGCGCACGCCCGCTCACGGCGCCCCGGGCCTGTTTGCATCATGAGCAAACAGGCCCTCGGCGAACGTCCTCGCCGCGCACCCTCTTGGCGTCGAGGATCCCCGCAGGAAGTGCATCCGACTTGCTCCACCGCTTCCCGTCCCAGTGCAGAGCGCAGGGACGGTCGCCCGGAGGGGCGTATCTGGTCCCGGTGTACGGGCCGTACTCGATCCCCATGGCCCAC
This sequence comes from Streptomyces sp. NBC_00353, assembly GCF_036108815.1. Classification (NCBI taxonomy): domain Bacteria; kingdom Bacillati; phylum Actinomycetota; class Actinomycetes; order Kitasatosporales; family Streptomycetaceae; genus Streptomyces; species Streptomyces sp. NBC_00353. Next base: position 4,357,689 of record NZ_CP107985.1, read on the forward strand.
ACGTCGTCGGCTCCCCGCGCGACGAGCGTCTGCACCTCGGTCCGAGGCCCGACGCACGAGCACGCGTTCGCCCTCCTGGCCTCGCCGTGGGGAGTCACCGCTCAGGCGAGCTCCTGCGCAGCCAGTTCACGGATCTCGGGAGGCAGCGCCTCGTCCGCGGCCAGCCGGGCCAGGGCCTCGCGGCTCTGCGGGACCTCGGCGGTGTTGCGGAGTGCCCACACGGCCTGCTCGGCGGCCATGCCTCGCTGCGCGCACCGCTCGGCAAGCTCCATGACCCATGGAGTGATCGCCGCGGTGTCATCGACCATGAGCCCGCACCAGTACAGGACCTGTTCGGCGATCCAGGCAGAGATGCGGACGGTCCACCGTTCGGTGAAGTCCGTGGTGTCGAAGCCTCTGCGGGCGCACTCCGCCTCGGCCTCGGCCATGCGTTCACGCGTCACGCAGCGGGCGTACGGCATGCGCTCCCGCAACACGTGCCTGATCTCGGTCCATTCGGGCCAGGACGCGTCCTGGCCCAGGAACTTCAGAATCACTTCGGGGGGAGGTTCGGGCGCGGCGAGGGGAGCCGGGGGAAGGCAGGCTTCGAGCACGGCTCGCGCGTAGGCGAGGTTCTCCTGGCTCTCCTCCGTTTCCGGGGGCCAGATGAAGCCGAGGTCCCACGAGTACGGCAGGGCGCGTACGACCTCGGGAAGCAAGGGCTCCTCGCCATCGTCTTCCGTAGTCATCACGAGACTCCCAGGTATTCCATCGCGCTCTTGGGATCCTTCATCTTGCCGGAGTCACGAGCGGCCTGCTTCTCCGCGTCGGTCTTGGAGTTCCACGCGGCGTCCATGTCCTTCAGCTGCTTGGGGGTGACGTCCTGACCGGCGATCCGGACACCGAGGCCGTTGTCAGCGATGGTCTGCGCCGGGGTGCCTGGTGGGGTCGTACCGGTCTTCTTGTCCTTCTGGAAACCGTTGAAGATCTTGTCCCAGTCCTTGGGGGTCTCGATCTGGTAGCGGGCCGCTCGCGGCGGTGTCACTCCGCTCTCCTTGGCCCAGTCGGCCAGCCGCTTGGCCTGAGCAGGGAGGGACGCCTGAGTGGTCGCATTGGCTGTGTTCTTGACCTCCACGACGTGGACCTTGCCGTCCTTGCCCTTGTAGGCGACGTCGACGTCATCGATGGTGCTGACATCGACCGGCTTGCCGTCGCCGAAGTCCACCGCCTTGCGGCCCTTCTGCGCGCCGACACTCGCGTACACCTTGGTGCCCTCGGCGGCGTCCAGGTCGGCGGCGCGCTTTGCTGCGCGGACCTCCGCCATGGCTTCGGCCAACTGGTGGCGGTCGGTGGCCTTGAGGACGGTCCCTCCCAGGGAGCCGCGGCTCTGGGTGTCGATGCGCTTGTCGTTGAGCATGTCGGTGAGATCGTCCAGCGCGGACGCCAGCTCGTCCTTGCCGAATTCACCTCGGCTCAGGTCGGGGTTGTCCTTGGCCCTCGCGGCCAGCTTGTCGATCGCGCCCTCGTTGAGACTGTAGCGCTCGGACTTGGGCGTCTTCTGCTTGTCACTGGCGTCCCGGATGGTCTGCTTGGCCCGGTCGGCCGCGGTGGAGAGTTCGGCACCGTCAGCGGCCCGGTCGGCTTCGTCAGCTTCCTTCTGGGCGTCCCGAGCGTTGTCCGCCTCCTCGCCCTCGCACTTCTTTTTGCCCGCCGCGAGAACGATCAGGGGGGACTCGGCGTGTCCTGCGGCCAGGATTCCCGTGCCGGAGCCGGGCACGCCGCTGGGCTCACGGCCGGTGCCTGCGCCCTCGTACGGCACGAGCCTGGCGGCACCCAGCGCGATGGTGCAACTGCCGTGCTCCTCGGCCTTCTCGGCCGCGTCGTCGGCGTGCTCCTGCGCTTCGTCGGCCGCCTTACGGGCCCCCTTGGCGTCGCCGAGCCCGGCCGCCTTACGGGCCCGGCCCGCGGCGTCCTTGGCCTTGTCGGCTACATCGGCGATGGCTTGGGCGAGCTTGCCCAGCTTGCCGAGTTTGCTGGACTTTCCGGCGACCTTGGCCACGTCGTAGCCGGGGATGAAGAGCGAACCGACATTCCAGATGACGGTGGTGACGGCCTGGGTCTCCTCGCCCCGGTTCCAGGTTTCGCGGACCTCCTCGCCGACGAACATGTCGTCCAGGACCTTGACGCCCGTGTTGACCGAGGCGCCGCCCCAGTCGGTCAGCGCGTCGAAGTAGTCACCATCGGCCCACTTGTCACCGGCGTCCTTGGAATCCGTGCTCCACTTGTCGCCGAGCGATTTCCCGTAGTCAACGATGCCGGAGACGGTGTCGATGGGGTGGACGACGGTGTTCCACAGGTCGGTGACATCGCCCCAGATACCGTCGACGAACAGGCCTTCGCCGACCTGCCCGAGCTGATCGAGGGTGCATCCGAAGAAGCCGGAACATTCCTCCTTCTTCTCCCCTTCCTCGCCCTCGTCGTCGGCTGTCCCCTCCTCATCAGTGGCGATCGGCTCATAGGGGTCAGTAGGATCGCCGGCCTCGCTTGTGGAGCCGGTGTCCTCTCCGCCGCCGGACGCGCCATTGTCGGTGCCATCACCGGTACCGCCACCGTTACCGCCACCAGGACTGTCGCTGGTGCCGTCGTCCGTGTCACCCCCGGTGCCGCCACCGGTCGTACCGCCGGTGACGGTGCCGCCATCCGTCGTCGGGCCGGGCCGATCCTCCGTATCGCTGCCCGCCTCAACCGTCTCCCCACCGTCCCCGGTGGCCGGGCACGAGCTCCCCGTCAGTGAACAGATCGCCGACTGGAGGCCGTTGGTTATCTGTCCGCCGACTCCACTCAACGCCAGCGCGAGAATGATCGCCGCGACCACAGCGATCAGACCGACATATTCCATCGCCGTCTGCCCGCGGTCCCGCCGCCACTTGATCATGTGGGGCAGCGAGAAGGGGGGTCGCTCCGCCCGCTCGCGCTCCGCGAGCCGGAACCACTTCCGGCTCTCCTCCTGACACAGGAACCCGAGAATCACGACAGGCAGAAAGAGCTGAGTGAAACCCTGAACCGAACCGTCACGGATATTGGACAGGCCACCGAGGATCAGCCACGCCTGTACGGCGATCAGGCCCCACCACACCCGGACCCCACCGGTCCAGACGCGCCGCGCCAGCACCCAACCGACAGCCCCCGGCGCGGCCGCGTACGCAAGCAGCCCCAGCAGCGTGCCGTTCACCGCGTCAAGGGAGGCGGCGGTGAGGAACAGGCCGATACCGCCCAGCACGGTCGCCCCGAACAATACGTACACCAGCCAGCGGGCCACCATGAGCGGTTGCGGCATGGGTCGGCGGGGGGCGTCATGGACCTGCCATGACGCTCCGGACCATGGGACACCACCAGAGAAGGACATGACTGACCTCAACCCCCGGAACGGAAACGGCCGTTCATGGTGGCGCGCGGCACCCCACCCCGTGGATCGATCGTACGGTGAGCGAACAGACGCGCCATGGGCCCAAGGGCCCAAACCAGGACCCGAATCCCACCCTTGGCACGCACCGGTGCGGTCGCAACGGGCTGAGGCCGGCCAGGGAGCAGCGAGTGCCCCAGCAATGGCGGACCCGCACCTTGCGGGCTTCAGCTACGCGCCGCACACCCATCAACGGGGCAGGCCCACCCCGGACCACCTGCTGCAACGGCGATGGCCTGGCGCTTGTAGGGTCTCGCCGCCGATGACATGTCGATCTTCTGTGACCTGCTGGTTCTCCGTTGTCTCACCGCGATGTCACCCAAGATCAGTCTCAGATCGATGCCATTTCCTCGGCGGAACGATGAATCTGCGGCTGAGCCACCGAGCACGAGGACTACATGTGAGCTCAGATCGCGCACCGATGAGTTTCCCGCGCCGCGCCGGTCTGTACGCGTGAGACCGACTCACGGAAGGCTGGCACCATGCGGAAACTGATCTACGGCATGAACCTGACCCTGGACGGCTACATCGCCGCGCCCGGCGACGACATCGGCTGGAGCGTGCCGAGCGACGAGCTGTTCCAGTTTTGGTCCGACCAGTTGCAGGCGACCGACCTGTCGCTGTACGGGCGCAAGCTGTGGCAGACGATGAGCTCCTACTGGCCGACCGGCGACCAGCAGCCCAACGCCACCCCGGCGGAGATCGAGTTCGCGCGCCGCTGGCGGGACATGTCGAAGGTGGTGTTCTCCTCGACGATCGACAAGGTCGACTGGAACACCCGCCTGGTCACCGGCGACGCGGTCGCCGAGATCACCCGGCTCAAGGCCGAGGACGGCGGCCCGATGGACATCGGCGGCGCGACGCTCGCCGGGGCGGCCATGCGGGCCGGGCTGATTGACGAGTACGTGCTGGCCACCGCGCCGGTCCTGGTGGGCGGCGGCACGCCGTTCTTCACCGCGCTGGACAACTGGGTGAACCTCAACCTGGTGGAGACGCGGACGCTTCCCTGCGGCGTGATCCTGACCAGGTACGAGACGAGGCGCTGAGCGCCCGTCCTGGGTGACCCGGACTACCGCCCGAGCCACCCAACGAGTGAAGCCCCTGAACTGCAAGTCTCATGGCAGTGGCATTTCTGCCATCCATCTGCCAACTGCCGTGAGATTCTGCCAAGGCTTTTGAGACCCTACACAGGCCCCATGTGGGCGTGCGCCCTCAGGAAGCGTTGCCGCGCGGGAAGGAGACCTCCACGCGCCGGTTCTTCTTCCGGCCCTCTTCGTTGGCGTTGCTGGCGATCGGGTACTGCTCGCCGTAGCCGCGGATCTCGAAGGTGACGTTCGGGTCGAGCGACTGGGCCAGCACCGAATGCACCGCGTCGGCACGCTGCTTGGACAGCACGTCGCCGTGTGCGGAGGAACCGAGATTGTCGGTGAAGCCGAAGACGCGCACCTTGGTGGCGTTCTGCTTCTTGATCTCGGCAGCGACGGCCGCGATACGGGACTTGGCGGCCGAACTCAGCTTCGCGCTGTCCTTGCCGAAGAGGACTTCGGCCTGGAGCGCGAACTTGATGCTCGCGTTGCTGTCCTCGCGACGCTCCTCGCCACCCATGTCCTCGACGACCTGGATGATGTCGAGGACCTTGCCCGGCGCGAGCGTGCCACCGTCGGGCATCTTCAGGTCGGGGTCGTTCCCGTCCACCTTGACGGGTGGCTCCGACGACGCCTCCGTACCGGGAGGCACACTCGGACCGTCGTCCGCGAGGGCGGTCGAGACTCCGAAGACGCTGGTGCCGGCCATGAGCATCGCCACCGCGACGGCGCGCCCCACGGCATGACCTGGCCTGAGCCTTGTGCGTGTACTGGTCATGTCGGCCATCACCCGGAGATCTTCAGAGAGGTGGTGGCGAAGGTCGGCAACGTGAAGTCAACTTCAGTCGTCGTGCTGGGCGGAGCCGGGAACTGCATGAAGACCGGTGTCGACTTCCCCGGCTGGAGCGGGAGAATCCCCGTCGTGCAGAGGCACCGAGAATCCGTGTCCCGGAGGATGTAGTAGCGCTTCTTGCCCACCTTGTCGACCAGCGTGGCGCCGGCGACCGAGTTGGGGTTCTTCGCCACGATGGCGCTCTCGGCACCCGCCCAGCCTGCGGTGTTGCTCGACTGCTGTCCTTCGTTCTTGATCTCTCCTTGGACGGTGACGAACCCGCCGGAGTCGCGCTTCACCTGATTGATGACGAGGGTGAGGCCGCCCTGCCCCTTCACCTCAGCCAGCTTCACATTCGGGTCCACGTTGTCCCCGGCGGAAGTGTCTTCCTTCGCACCCTTGTCCCCGTCGGAGGGCTTGGAGGGTGTGGAGGATGACGACGAAGAAACGGGGTCCTTCGTCTTTCCGCCGTCATCGCTGCCGCAAGCAGTGACGGCGAGGGCCAGTGCCGCCGTCATCGAGACAGCGGCCACCACCCTTCGGGTCCTCGCAGTACGCCGAATGCTCATCGGTTCTGATTCCTTTACTCGTCGTTCGCTGTCAGTCGTCGACCAAGTGGACGGCGAAGATCATCTTGCTCAGAGCGGCCCATGCCTTCTGATCGAAGTCAGTGGGGTCGATCGAGAAGCCATCCCGGCCATCGCACTTGAAGGCCACCGGTTCACCCGGGTCGCCCTTGAACTTGTAGGTGCATCGGAACTCGATGACTGCAGTCGCATCCGCGGTGGCCTGCTTGGTCTCCGTACCGGGGATCACCGTGTCGCCAACCGTGTAGCGGGTCCGGATGCTGACATGCATCTTGTCCTGCAGGTAGCCGTACGTCGGGTAACAAGCTGTGGTGTCAGCCCGGTTAGAGGCGGCGAACCGCTCGGCCTGCATGCAGGGAGCCACCGGGTTGAACATGTAGTCCTGCAGGAACTCGTGGAGCCCGCCCGGTGTCATGAGTGAGGCGACGAACGGAGGCCCCAAGGTGTCACGAGCGTCCTGAGCCGCAGCGAGCACGGCGGCGTCCGCCGCTCCCTGAGCTCCGTTTCGAGTTGCCGATGCCTTACCGACAGCAAAGAACGCGCACGCGAGGAAGAGCAGGCCCGCCACCATCACTACATAGATGGGGAAGGCCTGCCCTGCATCGCCGCGTTTGCGCGTACCCATTAGCCGGCGGTGATGGAGTCCACGAGGCCGGAGATCCGAGTCGAGATCGCGCCACCGATACCCGTCGCCACGATCGCGCCGATGATCGCCACGACCACCAGGATGATGCCGAGGTACTCGAAGGCCGTCTGGCCGCGGTCCTTGGCCTCGTAGCGCTTCTGGATGGAACGGACGGCGGTGGCGGCCCAGCCGTTGACGCGGACGGCGGTCTTCAGGGTGATGTTCGACATGGTGTTCCCCTCCAGGTTCGGCCGACCGGTAGCCGGCCGACTCACACGTTTCTTTGTTGTCGCTTCCGTTACCGGCTTCCTCCTGGCCGGTGCCGTTTGCGACATGAGAAACATACGGCGGAACACCCTGCCCGCCAGAGGGTCCCAGGGCCCAATCCCGGGCCCAAAGGGCCAGTTGGGTCCTGACGCCCGAGTCCTGGGCCCGCGTCCCCGGATCAGCCATGTCCACCACTCCCCCGCGCCGGCGCCGTGCCGAGCCAGCGGGCGATCGCCTCGCTGCGGCTTCCGCTGTGCAGCTTGGTGAAGATGCGGTTGATGTGGTTCTTGACGGTCTTCTCGCTGATGAAGCAGGTGGCGGCGATCTGCTGATTGCTCATGCCGGACGCGATCAGCTCCATGACCTCCACCTCCCGCGAACTCAGCCCGTACTGCTGCCTGTTGGGAGCCACGACCGACCCCCCGGTTGTTGACGACTGTGCCACAACTGGTTGCATTTGCGAAAGACCCTGCGCGGGAAGGGCCGGTCGCGTCGCAGGTGACGGCATTTCGGGGACCGCCAGATGTGCAGGCGCACCGTGTTGCTGCACATACCCGGCGCCCTGCCCGTCGTAGCCGGGGCCCTGGTGGGCAACGCCCGTGGTCAGCGCGGTCCCCAGCCCCTCGGGCAGCTGTCCGCCCTGTGGCCCGGGGCCCTGCCGCATATGGGCCAGGAGCGCGTTCGCCGCGGTGGCGGTGAAGTGGGCCCGGCCGCTCTTGGTGTCCCTCACGGCCTGCACGAGTTGGTCCGCCGTGAATTCCCCGTGCACCAGATAGCCGCCCGCGCCCAGCCGCAGTGCCTCGTGGACGATCTCGCTCTCGCGGCTGTACGTCAGCATCATGACCGGGGCGACCTGCACGAGGTGCGGCAGCGCGGAGATGCCGTCGACCCCCGGCATGCGGACATCGAGCAGGACGACGTCCGGGCGGTGCTGAACGGCCATGTCGTATGCCTGGCGGCCGTCCGCGGCCTCCGCCACGACTTCGATGTCCTCACGGCCGGAGAGCAGCACGCCCAGGCCGGCCCGGACCACCGGATTGTCGTCGGCGACGACGACCCTCAGCGGGCCGGTCACCGGCGCCGGAGGGGCGGCGGGGAAGGGGGGAGGCATGGCCTCGGATGCCGCGGACTGCTGGGGGACGGGGAACCCGGAGGAGCTGAGCTCCGAGTTGAGCGGGGTGACGTGCGAGGACGTGTGCTGGGAGGCGTGGTTCTGTGCGGCCCAGTTCTGGCCCGACGCGCGGGAGACGTCGTCCGGCATCTGCGACCTCCTCTCAGGTTCTTGGGGGGGGTGGGATGGAGCGGGTCAGTTCATCTGTGGTGCGTGGGGGCCGGCTGCGAGAGCGGCCACCGGAAGTTCCAGACGTACTTCCGTACCCTTGGCCGCCTTGCCTTTGCCGATGCGGATACGGGCTCCGATGGACGCGGCACGTTCGACCATGCCGACGAGGCCGAAGTGGCCGGCGCGCTTGAGGTCGTCGAGCGTCGTGCCCGGGGGCAGCCCGCGCCCGTCGTCGTACACGCTGACGCGCAGGACATCGCCCTTCACACCGGCCAGCACGATGAGATAGGTCGGGTGGGCGTGGCGATGGGCGTTCTCCATCGCTTCGGAGGCGACGGTGAGCAGCTGGCGGGCGACCACCTGCGGCACGAGCGGGACCGGGGCCTCGTTGAGCATCCGGAAGGTGGCCGTGAGCCCACGGCGACGGGTGAAGTCGTCGGCTCTGGCGCGGAGTTCGGAGACGACGTCCACACCTCCGTCGAGTCCGGAGTCGCGGCGCAGGTCGGAGAGCAGTTCCCGCGACTCCGCCGCTGCCCGGCGGGCGGAGCGTGCGACCAGTTCGGCCTGGTGCTTGACGGTGAGCGGGTCCATCCGGTCGGAGGAGCTGGCCAGGCCGTCGGCGGCCAGCGCCAGGCCGTGCAGGGTCTTGGCCACCGAATCGTGCATCTCGCGGGCGAGCCGGGTGCGCTCGCCCTCCACGGCCTCGTTCACGGCCAGCCGGGCCCTGGTCTCGGTGAGGGCCTGGCTGGCTGTGCCGAACCGGAGAAGGAGATTGCGAAGGGTGACTCCGACGGCGCCCGCGATCACGCAGAAGCCGGGCAGGAGCAGCGCGGTGGCGTCGCCGGCCTGCAGCCTCGAGTCGGTCCCGTACACGCCGAAGACGATCAGTGTCTGGAGCGCCGCGAAGACCGCCGCGCCCCGCCAGCCGTAGACGAGTCCCGCCAGCAGCGGGGTGCACACGGTGACATAGGCGAGCGTGGACTCGGGCGTCGCGGTGATCAGCAGCAGGGCTCCGAACAGTGCGTCGATGCCCAGCAGCCAGGGGTGGCGCAGGAGAACGGGCCCGAAGCGTTCCCAGTCCCGGAAGAGGACGTACGAGCCCATGAAGGTGACGAGGACGGCCGAGCCGATCAGCCAGGTGGCCGCGCCCGACGCCGTGTGATCGATCGCGAACGGAGTGGCTATGGCGATCATCGCAAGCCGGAAGCCGAAGACCTGGCGGCACATGGCCTGGAGCGCGTTGAGCTGGATCGCGAACGCCGGGCGCGCCCCGGGGTCGGCCATCGCCTGACGCACCTCGGCGGTCAGTCCGAGTTGTGAACTGCCGAGCTGGAACGACATGAGCCTGTCACCTCCCCCTGGTCATCGTGCTCAAGATCCCCGTCATGCATGTCATCCGCCCGTGAGGAAGCTGAAGTCGACGTCGGCTCCGTAGACGAAGCCGACCGTCAGCAGGACCAGGGTTCCCGGGAGCAGGAAGGTCGTGACCGCGAAGGTGGCCTTCGGAACGGCCCTGGCGGCCTTCCGGCGGGCGTTCTGGGCATCCGTACGCCGCATGTCGTTGGCGATCTGGATCAGTGTGTCGACGATCGGGGCGCCCAGCTCCTCGCCCTGCTGGAGCGTGGTCACGAACATCGCGACCTGTTCCGAGTCGTTGCGCTTGCGCAGCTCCTCGAAGGCCTGGCGACGACTGACACCCATGTCCATCTGACGCAGGGTGATACGGAGTTCGTCGGCCCACGGGCCCTCGTACTTGTCGGCGACGCGCCCCAGTGCCTGGCGGAAGCCGAGGCCCGCCGAGACGACGACCGCCAGCACGTCGAGGAAGTCGGGGAGCGTCCGCTCGATGTGGTCCTTGCGGACCCGGACCGCCGACCAGATGCCGACCTCCACCCAGAACAGACCGAAGCCGATCAGCAGAAGGGAGAGGAAGAGCTGGCCGCGCAGGATCATCGAGAAGGCGCCGAGCAGGCCGAGGACACCGTAGACGAAGCGGCGGGCGGCGTAGCGGTCGATGGTCAGACCACCGGGGTTGCCCGCCATGTCGATCTGGCGGCGCTTCTTGTTGACGGCCTTGGGGCCCATCATCCTCAGCACCATGGGGGCCCAGCGCATGCCGAGCCGGTCGATGCCGGAACCCACCGCGCCGGTGCGGGTGGCGCCGACCTCCAGGGCGATGGCGAGGTCGCCGGGGAGTTTGGCGTCGGCCCGGTACATCCGGATGCCGGCGATGGCTCCGAACACCGCGAGACCCACGACGAGCGCAAGCAACAGGTCCATGTCAGCTCCTCCCCTCAGACGTCGATACGGGACATGCGTCGGATCACGATGAATCCGATCGTGTACAGGACGAGGGAGACGATCACGGCGACCTGGCCGATGAGGGCTCCGGTCATCCGGTCGAGTGCGCCCGGCATCACCGCGTTCATCAGGAGCATCGCGCCGAAGCCGAAGACCGGGACGGCGTAGGCCGTCACGGTCACCTGTGACAGCTGCGTCTTCACCTCACGGCGGGTCTCCTTGCGCTCCTCCAGCGTCTCCGTGAGGTTGCGCAGCGAGCTGACGACCGTACCGCCGGCCCGGTTGGACAGGACCAGGGTCGTCACCAGAACGACGAGCTCGCGCGACGGCAGCCGGTCGGTCAGCTCGCTCATCGCGTCGTCGAGCGATTCGCCGACGGCGAGGCGGCGGGCGACGCGGGCCAGTTCCTCCCCGGCCGGGTCCTCCATCTCGTCCGCCGCCATGCTGATGGCGGTACGCAGGGCGAGGCCGGCCTGGGTGGCGTTGGCGAGGATGCGGGAGAGCTCGGGAAGCTGGTTGATGAAGCGTTCGGTGCGCTTGGTCCGCTGCCAGTTCAGGAAGGCATTGGTGCCCCAGAGGCCGATGAGCGCCGCGACCGGGCCGAAGAAGCTGGCGAGGATCGACGAGGCGGCCATCCAGAGTCCGGCCATGGCGACGAGCGCGTAGACGAAGAACTCGCCCGGGGTGATCTCCAGGCCCGTGGCGGCGAGCTTCAGCTCCAGCTTGCGGCCCAGGCCCGTCTTGCGCAGCCTGCGGTCGACGCCCTGGAAGCGGCGGTGTCGCCCGGCTGCCGGGATCTGGCCGGTGTGCGACAGCCGGTCGACGAGGGCGTCCCGGTCGGCCTTCCCGCCGGAGTAGGCGTGCAGGCCCATGACGCCTGTCACGCCGAAGAGCAGTGTGACGCCGATCGTGAGCAGAGGGAGATTGTTCATGGCGCGGTACCTACTTGGCCTCTCGGGTGGCGAGCTGTTCGTCGGACGCGGCGACTCCGAAGGCCTGCGGGATGGGCTGGCTGGCCATGTAGAGACGGTCGGCGATCTTGCGCGGGAGCGGGAGGTACTGGAACTGGCCGTGGATCCGCCCGTCGGCGGCCATCGGCTGGGCGTTGAACCGGGCGACGGACACGATCCGGTAGGCGTCGCGGCCGTGCGAGTCGAGGACGGCGATCTCGGTGACCTTGCGGGAGCCGTCGGCGTGCCGGGTGAGCTGGACGATGACGTCGACCGCGCTGTTGATCTGGTCGTGCAGCGCCTCGAACGGGATCTTGATCTCCGACATCGAGGCGAGGGTCTGCAGACGCATGAGCGCGTCCTCGGCGTTGTTGGCGTGGACGGTGGCGAGCGAGCCGTCGTGACCCGTCGACATCGCCTGGAGCATGTCGAGCGATTCGCCGCCACGGACCTCACCGACGACGATCCGGTCGGGCCGCATACGCAGGGAGTTACGAACCAGGTCACGGATGGTGATCTGGCCCTTCCCCTCGACGTTCGCCGGGCGGGACTCCAGCCGGATCACATGGCTCTGCTGGAGCTGGAGTTCGGCGGAGTCCTCGATGGTGACGATGCGCTCGTTGTTCGGGATCAGACCGGAGAGTGCGTTGAGGAGCGTCGTCTTACCCGTACCGGTGGCACCGGAGACGATGATGTTGAGCTTGGCCTGGACGAGCCCGGACAGCAGGATCAGCATCTGCTCGTCGAGCGAGCCGACGTTGATCATCTCCTGGAGCGTGAACGCACGCGGGAACCGTCGGATGGTGAGCGTCGCGCCGGTCAGGGAGAGCGGCGGGATGATCACGTTGACACGCTCACCGCTGGGCAGACGCGCGTCGACCATCGGATTCTGCTCGTCCACCCGGCGGTTGACGGTCGACACGATGCGCTCGATGGTCTGCATCAGCTGCTCGTGCGAACCGAACCGCATCGGGAGCTGCTCGACCTTGCCGCTGCGCTCCACGAAGATCTGGTCCGGTCCGTTCACCATGATTTCGGTGATGGACGCGTCCTCGAGGAGCGGTTCCAGGATGCCGAGGCCGAGGGCCTCGTCGACGACGCGGCGGATCAGCTGGGTGCGTTCGACGGTCGAGAGGACCGGGCCCTCACGGCTGATGATGTGGCTGAGTACGCGCTCCAGGCGGGCCCGCCGGTCGGCGGCGGCCAGCGAGGACATCTCCGCGAGGTCGATCTCCTCGAGCAGCTTGGCGCGGTAGGTGGCCACCATGTGGCTGTCCTCCCGCCCCCCGCTGTTCTTCTCGGGGGCGGTGATGCGGGCCCGCAGGCTCATTCCGTAACTCCCTTGATCCGACGTGCAGATGGTGCTCCGGCCGCGCGATGCGGGGCTCGGTCACTCCCGGGGGAAGGTGGAGCTTCGCTCGGCGTAGCCCCAGCTGAGTCCAGGGACGACGGAGGGGATCTTGACGCGCGCGGTGTACGTCACCTCGTCGATGCCGTAGCTCGGGGTGAAGAGTGAGTCGTCGGCGAGCCAGTCGCTCATCGCCTCCCGGCCCGCCAGTTCGGGAAGCGTCAGCGGCATGTCGTGGCTGGCCGTACGGGCCGCCGCGCGGGCGCCCGTGCCGGCCTGGTTGGCCGTGTACGCGGCCACGCCCAGCTGGATCGCCAGGAGACCCACCAGGAGCAGCAGCGGGATGAAGCCCATGTACTCGATGGCCACCTGGCCGCGGTCGCGTCGGGATGTGCCTGTGCGCTCGCTCATCGGTCAGCCCTCCGTCGGCGACGCGGCTTCGCCGGTGATCGTCATCGGCCAGTTGAGTACGCCGGGCACCAGGACCGGCACCTTCAGGCTGACCTCGGCCTTGTACAGAGTGGGCGTCGCCCGGCAGTGCGTTCTCGACTTGCTCTCCCAGGCGTCCGGCAGGTCCTCCCGGGCCGCGCGCTTGCAGGCCAGCGTCGGAAGGTACTCCGCCCCGGTACCCGCCCGGGCGGCCTCGTCGGCCGCGTTCGACGCCAGGCTGAACGTGTAGCCGATCAGCGCGCACTGCCAGAGCGCGATCAGTAACAGGATGATCAGCGGCGTGACGCCCACGAACTCGATGGCGGTCTGGCCGCGATCCCGCCCACGGAAGGAATCACCGTCACGCCTCCTCCGTATCCTCAGGCCTCTCATCTCGGTGGCTGCCATCGGTCAACGTGTCCCCTCGGTCGTCCCACGGCCCCCGGAGTCACCGTCGCGCCGTCTGCGCGGGCGCCCGATGGAGCCTCGGTCGTTCTTGAACTTTCCGGAGTTCTTCCCGCCGCTCCTGTCTGCGCCGGCGGGGAGCTTGACGATCCCCAGTTCTCCGGCCAGGCCCCAGAGCGCCTGCTTCACCGTGCTCTTGGCGTCGAGTTCGTGCATCCGGCCCGCGTCGACGGCGCCCTGGAGTTCCTTGAAGTTCGCGGGAATCGCCGTGTTCGCCATCCGGGTCCCGGTGATCTTCTCGATCAGCGGCGGCTGGATCTCGGTGTTGCGGATGAACCGGTTGACGAGCGTGAGCGTCTCCTCCGCCTTACGGATCTGGAGCCGCTCCCACATCCGTACGGTGCGCTTCGCGCCGCGCACCGCGATCACGTCCGGGGTGGTGACCAGAACCGCCGTGTCGGCCATTTCGATGGCTGCCGCGCCGGCTCCCTGGAGCTGGCTGCCGCAGTCGATGACCACCACCTCGTACCGCGAACGCAGGGCGCTGACGATCTGGCGGGCCGACCGGTCGCTGACCTCCTCGCCGCGCTCGCCCTCGCCCGGCGCCAGCAGCAGGGCGAGCCCGCTGCTGTGGCTGAACACGGCGTCGGACAGGACGCGGGGCGATATGTCGGCGATCGCGGCCAGGTCGACGATGGAGCGCCGGAACTGCACGTCGAGGTACGAGGCGATGTCGCCGGACTGGAGGTCCATGTCGACCAGCGCGACGGTCTGCCCCGACGCCTGTGACGCCAGGGCGAGCTGGACCGCCGTGACGGTCGCCCCCACACCGCCCTTGGCACCGCTGACGGTGATCACGGTGCCACCGGGCCCGGTGAAGACGTCACCTCCGGAGCCCAGGTGGCGGCGGACCCCGACCGACCACTGGGCGGCGGACTGGACCCGGTTGGCGAGTTCCTCGTAACTCACCGGCAGGGTGACCAGGCCACGGGCGCCCGACTCCATCGCCGCGGAGAACAGCCCGGGGCTGGCATCCGCGGTGATCAGCACGACCCCGATGGCGGGGAAGCGCAGGGAGACCTCCCGGATCAGCTCCAGAGCCGGCACCGGACCGATCCGCTCATGGACCAGCACGACCTCGGGCAGCTCGTCGATCGACTCGCCCGCGAGGCGGGCGAGGGTGTCGATGAGCTGGGTCGAGTCGCCGACCGGTGCGGCCGGCTCTGCGTCGGGCAGCTGGCTGAGCAGGGTGGTGACGGATCTGGCCGCGTCGGGGTCCCCGACGGCCGGGAGGATCCTTGTGGTCATTCGATCCTCACTTGTCCTTGTCGAGCGTGTAGGTGCGGTCGCCCGGTCGGATGGTGCTGTCGCTGCCGGAGGCCAGGAGCGCGAGGCGTACGTGCTCCGCGAAGGACTCGGCGTAGGCGATGCGCTGGGTGTCGAGCGTGTTGAGCGCGAACGTGATGGGGACGGCCTCGGTGCCCATGTTCGACTTGGCGTCCCGGCCGGGCTCCAGGGCGGTCAGCTTGCCGACGTCCAGCACCTTGGCGTTGGAGACGATGACCTTCGACTGGGACGGGGCGCCGTCCTGCTCGCCGGCGAACGTGGCGTAGATGTTGACCGTCGAACCGGGGGTGATCTTGCCGGCGACGCCGGTGGCGGCGTCGATCATGATGGCGATCTCCTGCTCACCGGGCTGCAGTTCGGGACTCTTCTGCATCATGTCCGACTGGAGCAGCGAGCCCTTGCGCAGTTGTGTGACGGCGATCTTTCCGTTGACCTCGGAGAGGTCGGTCACGGCGTTGGTCGACAGCCAGCGCTTCGGCATCTTGATCTTCTCGAACTGTCCGGAGGACAGCGCCGTGTAGGGGGCGATGTCGGACTTCAGCTGGTAGGCCGCCACCTCGGGGCCGACCTTCGAGTTGACGTCACTGATCACCGAGAGCACGCCGGCGAAGGCGCCGAAGGCGCACAGGACCGACAGGAGCAGGAGTATCACGCCGCGGCGCTGGCGGGAGTTCATGGGCCGGACAACCTCGTTCGTATCGGATGCGTGGGGCAGCGGACAGAAGGATGCGCGGTGGCTGGGCTTACGTCGGGAAGTCGGTCGGGATTCGCGTACGGGACCGTTCCCGTACTACGTCTGCATCTACGCGTGTTGCGGAAATGCAGGGACGTCACGACCGTGCCTGCACGGCCGCTCCTTGGTTCAGGACACTTCCGGGGTGCATTCGGTTCTCGGGTGGAGGAAGTGGTGAGGAACAGAACCCACAACGATCTCCGATGAGTTCCATTCCGCACCAGTGACAGTTCTCGCGCCTTACGGACGCCACCAGTTGGTACAGAACGGAGATGTCCGGAAGATAGGCGGCAAATTCCACCAGTTTTCCGGTTCCCCACCAGCGGGAGGAGTCGGAAGGCAGAGTGGCCTCCTGAATGGCCTGGACCTTCCAGGCGGGAGCCAGATTCTTGTGCACCCAATCCGACTGCGACTGGCCCTTGGCGATCAGCAGATGCGTCCCGAACTCCGGCCCGGACGGCGGCTCCACGGCCGGTCCGACCTTGACGAGCTGCGGGTTCGGCCCCGCGACCACGGCGAACTGGGAGCCGGGCACCCATGATTTGGCATGCGTCTTGAGACTGACCGGAACCCGGTCCAGCTTGGTGACCGAGTTCAGCAGGGCGCCCGCGTAGATGTAGTGCGGCAGCAGCCGGGCGGCGGAGGCGACCACTCCGGGACTGAAGTCGCAGATCGACAACTGGCGCAGCTGTCTTACCAGTACGGCGATTCCGAGCGGCGGAAGATCCACCTTGAGCAGGGCGATGCGATCGCTCTCCAGGACCGATCTGACGGAATGCAGCCTGCGCTCGTGGGCGACCGGAAGGCCGGCCGAGTAGACGGCGACGACATAGCCGTGCTGCTCCAGCAGCACATGCATGTCGCTGATCGCCAGATCCATCGTCTGGTCTTCCGGAGCCTGCAACAAGGCCGCCGTGGGTGTCTGCTGGTCGGTCGGTGGTAGTACAAGATCAGCACTGGTCACTGCTATTGCGGTCGGCACGCTGGTCCCCGTTCGGCTCCGGCCACCGTCGCGCTGACGGCGGCCGCAATCGCTCCTGCTCCGTGCTTCTGCCACAGCACTTTATCCACGTCTTACCAGCCAGAGAACACCTTTCGTGGACCAGTACAGCTACATCCGGGCAACACCCTCGCGACAGGCCGGCGGCAGCCAGGTGCGAAATCGGGCGAAACAGAGAGTCGTTAACTCCTGTACCACTGCGGAGGGTTACCGAAACGCGTTCCGATTTTCGTTGGCCTGAATTCATTCGCGCACGTCAGAATGGATCTCGGCTACCGGCGTCTCATTCCGGCGGTGCGAAATCCGTCACCGTCCGGCCACCCAGGCCGCCCCCGCCCGCCGACCGCCCGACTCGCCGGTGAGAGACGCCGATCGGGTCCCGGAATGGGCGCCCGCAACGATCCGGAACCCGGCCGGCGCCCCCCTGCCGCACGCCTCACCGGAACCCGTAGTCGCCAGAGGTCTTGACAACTCGATTGGTCTGGACCAGCTTTGTCGGCCAACGGTGGCCA
The DNA here is from genome assembly GCF_036108815.1 of Streptomyces sp. NBC_00353. NCBI lineage: Bacteria > Bacillati > Actinomycetota > Actinomycetes > Kitasatosporales > Streptomycetaceae > Streptomyces > Streptomyces sp. NBC_00353. The sequence continues at coordinate 4,374,834 of NZ_CP107985.1, forward strand.
CCGTTCTTCAACGCACCTCCACGCCCCGCACGTTCACTCCCGTGTCGCACCCCCGGCACCCGCCTGCATCCCGATGCATCCCCGGCATCCCCAACTCCCCCACGGAGGCAAGCAAGTGGAACGCTCACCCGGCACCCGGCACGGCAGACGCCGCATCCGCCCGGTCCTCGGTTCCGTCATGGCCGTCGTCGCCGCAGCGGCGCTGACCGTCACCGGCCTCGTCGGCACCGCCCAGGCCGCCGACGTCAACAACGCCAAGAACGCGGGCTTCGAGTCCGGGCTCGCCAACTGGACCTGTTCCAACGGCAGCGGCACCACCGTCTCCTCCCCCGTGCACGGGGGAGCCGCGGCCCTGAAGGCGACCCCGGCCGGCCAGGACAACGCCCAGTGCACGCAGACCGTGGCCGTGAAGCCCAGCTCCACGTACGCGCTCAGCGGCTGGGTGCAGGGCGGATACACGTACATCGGCGCGACCGGCACCGGTACGACCGACGTGTCGACCTGGACCCCCGACTCCAGCAGCTGGACCAAACTCTCCACAAGCTTCACGACCGGCCCGAACACCACCTCGGTGACCGTGTACCTCCACGGCTGGTACGGGCAGGCCCCCTACCTCGCCGACGACATCTCCGTCACCGGCCCGGACGGGGGCGGCGGCGGTGACCCGGCGCCGACCGTGCCCGCCACCCCGGCCGGTCTCGCGGTGGGCTCCGTGACCTCGTCCTCCGTGGCCCTGTCCTGGAACGCGGTGTCCGGCGCGACGGGCTACAACGTCTACCAGAACGGCACCAAGGTGCAGTCGGTGAGCGGAGCCTCGGCCACCGCGACGGGGCTGACCGCCTCGACCTCGTACTCCTTCCAGGTGTCCGCGACCAACGCGGCCGGTGAGTCCGCCAAGTCTGCGGCGGTGACCGGCACCACCTCGGCCACGGGTGGCGGCGGGGGCGGCGGGACCGTGCCCAAGCACGCGGTGACCGGCTACTGGCAGAACTTCAACAACGGCGCCACCGTCCAGAAGATCAGCGATGTACCGGCCAACTACGACATCATCGCGGTCTCCTTCGCCGATGCGACCGGTACGCCGGGCGGTGTCACCTTCAACCTCGACTCGGCCGGGCTCGGTGGCTACACCGTCGACCAGTTCAAGGCCGACATCAAGGCCAAGCAGGCAGCCGGCAAGTCCGTGATCATCTCGATCGGCGGTCAGAACGGCACCGTCTCGATCAACGACGCCACCTCCGCGACGAACTTCGCGAACTCCGTCTACTCGATGATGCAGACGTACGGCTTCGACGGCGTCGACATCGACCTGGAGAACGGCCTCAACTCCACCTACATGACGCAGGCGCTCAGGTCCCTCTCGTCGAAGGCGGGCTCCAAGCTCGTCATCACGATGGCGCCGCAGACCATCGACATGCAGTCGACGTCGAACGAGTACTTCAAGACGGCGCTCAACATCAAGGACATCCTGACCGTCGTCAATATGCAGTACTACAACAGCGGTTCGATGCTCGGCTGCGACGGCAAGGTCTACTCGCAGGGCTCGGTGGACTTCCTCACCGCGCTCGCCTGCATCCAGCTGGAGGGCGGCCTCGCGCCGGCCCAGGTCGGGCTCGGGCTGCCGGCCTCGACCAGTGGTGCGGGCAGCGGCTACGTCTCCCCCACGATCGTGAACAACGCCCTGGACTGCCTGGCCCGCGGCACGAACTGCGGTTCGTTCAAGCCGTCCAGGACGTACCCGGGTCTGCGCGGCGCGATGACCTGGTCGACCAACTGGGACGCCAAGTCGGGCAACGCCTGGTCGAACGCGGTGGGCCCACACGTGCACGCCCTGCCGTAACCACCGTCCGGTACCAGTGACCAGCAGCGCCGCCGCTCCCCCGGTGGCGCTGCTGCATGTCCGCCTCCGGGCGTCGCCCCGTGGCCTCCTCATCACCCGTGATTCCTTGCCGGAAAGGGAAGTTGCGGACCTGGTACAGAGGGAGTCGTGGCACCTGCCGACCCCTCGTGGGACCCTGTTCACCGCGCGATGAAGTGACGGGGGGAGCGACATGGCGGGGGCACGGCTGGAAGGGCTGAGCGAGAGCGATCCGGCAGCACTCGGGGCAAACCGGCTGCTCGGCCGGCTGGCGTCCGGCGGCATGGGGAGGATCTACCTCGCGCTGGCCGCCGACGGGCAGCTCGTGGCGGTCAAGACGCTGCTGGCCGAGGGAGAGGTCAGCGACATCGACCGGCGCCGGTTCGCCCGCGAGGTGACGCTGGCGCAACGGATCGACAGCGCGTTCACGGCACGGGTGAGGGAAGCGGACCCGGACGCCGAGCAGCCCTGGATGGCCATCGACTACATCGCCGCACCCGCACTCTCCGAACTGGTCCGCACAGCAGGCGTGTTACCCGCATCGGCCGTACGGTGGCTGGCTGCCGGAACGGCCGAGGCACTCGTCACGCTGCACCGCGAGGGCATCATCCACCGGGATGTGAAGCCGCAGAACATCCTGCTTCCCCTGACGGGTCCCCGGTTGATCGACTTCGGCATCTCACACGCCAGCGACCTCACCCGGACCAGCCTCACCCTCGGCACCATCGCCTTCACCTCGCCCGAGCAGGCACGCGGCGAGGCGTCGACGGCGGCGTCCGACGTGTACTCGCTGGGCGCGACACTCTTCCACCTCACCACGGGGCGGCCGCCGTACCGCGCCGACGGTGACACCCTCGCCCTGCTGGCACGGGTGCAGCGCGGCGAACTGGACCTCGACGGGCTTCCCAAGGAACTCGTACCTCTCATCCGTCCCTGTCTGGCGGTACGCCCGACGGACCGTCCCGCGCCGGCGGACGTGCTGGACCAGTTCCGCCGGGCGATGGCCGGACTGCCGCTCTCGCAGAGCGGGAGCCGCTGGCTGCCGCCCCGCTGGACAGCACTGATCGAGGTGTACGAACGCCAGAGTCACGCCCTGCGACGCGGCGCGGCAGCAGGCCCGGACGACCTGACCGTCGATCAGCGAACCTCGGCGGTACCGCTTCCGGGCCGGACCCAGATGTACACCGGGGACGCGGAGGCAGAGGCCGCACGGGTACGGGCACAACGCGAGCGGGACCAGGAACGCGAGAGGGAACAGCTACGCGAACAGGCCGAGGAACAGGCCGCCCGCGAGCAGGCCGCGCGGCTCAAGGCCGAACGCGCCGCGGAGCAGAGTCGCGCCGAGCAGCGCCGCCAGGAGCGGGCCCGCAAGCGGGCTTCCTCGTCATCGGCCCAGCAGCCGCCCCTGTCCGTGGCGTCCGTCACCGGCCCGCCGGCGAAGAAGGGTTCTTCGAACGGCTGGTGGCTCATCCCGCTGATCTTCTTCGTGGTGGCGGTCTGGCGACCGTGGGAGTCGGATGCCGGAAGCAGCAGCGGGGGCAGCGGCACCTCCAGCAGCAGTGGCTACACGTCGTCGTCCGGCAGCAGCGGCTCGTCCTCCTCCGGCACCGTCGCGGACCCCGAACCGACGCCCGATGCCACCGATGCCGCTTTCCGTGCCGTATCGACCGGGGACTGCCTCACGGCGTACGACGACGGCTATGACGACTGGTCGACGGCCGTGCCGCACACGGTGTCGTGCGGCGTCGCCGACGCCTACACCCGAGTGACGTCCGCACGAAAAGGGATCAGCTTCGCGGAGTGCCCGACCGGTAACGGCCGCTCGTACTGGTATCACGCGGGCTCGGTGTCGGACTTCACCGTGTCGCTCTGCGTGGAGCGCCAGTTCCGCACGGGCCAGTGCTTCGTGGCCAAGGTCAGCAACACCTCCGTCACCAAGTCGCTCCTCATGAACGTCTGGAGCTGCGACGCGGCCAAGGTCCCCTCCGGCTACAACGCGACCTTGCAGATCACTGGGTACCACCGGGCGCAGAAGAGCTATCCGCGGGGCTACTGCGCCCGGAGCCAGGGAGACCGGAACAGCTACTGGATCTACGACGTGGACGGCGGGAAGAACGTCCTGTGCACGACACAGACCGACTGAGCCCGCCGCCGCCCTAGATCACCAGGCTCAGCAGCGCCGCCACCGCGAAGCCCGCCACCGACAGGACCGTTTCCAGGACCGTCCAGGACTTCAGGGTGTCGCGCTCGGTGATGCCGAAGTACTTCGACACCATCCAGAAGCCGCCGTCGTTGACGTGCGAGGCGAAGATCGAACCCGCCGAGATGGCCATGATGATCAGCGCCAGATGCGCCTGCGACATGTCCTGGCCCTCGACCAGCGGCACGACGATGCCCGCCGTGGTGACGATCGCGACCGTCGCCGAACCCTGGGCGACGCGCAGGACGACGGAGATCAGCCAGGCCAGCAGGATGACCGGCAGGCCGACGTCGTTGAACGTGTCGGCGAGCGCGGCCGCGATGCCGCTGCCCTTCAGGACGGCGCCGAAGATACCGCCCGCGCCGACGACCAGCAGGATGTTGCCGACCGGCTTCAGCGACGAAGTGGACACCGACTCCAGGGACTTGCGGGACCAGCCGCGCCGGATGCCCAGCAGGTAGTACGCGAGGAGCAGCGCGATCGAAAGAGCGACGAACGGGTTGCCGAAGAACTCGATGACCGAGCGGACGGTGGAGGGGTCCAGGGCGATGGAGGAGAACGTCGCGGCGAGGATCAGCACCAGCGGGGTGCCGATGATCGTCAGTACGGTGGCGAGCCCGACCGGCTCCTCGCGCGGGGAGACACCGGCGGCCCGCTGCTCGGCGACGACCGCGGCCTTCGATTCCTCGGCGGCCTCGACCATGTCCTGCGGGACCTCGACGAAGATCCGCTTCCCGATCCAGGCGGCGTAGACCCAGGCGGCGAGGACGGACGGGATCCCGACGACGGCGCCCATGAGGATGACCCAGCCGAGGGAGACGTGGAAGAGACCTGCGGCGGCGACGGGTCCCGGGTGCGGCGGCAGGAATGCGTGGGTCATCGAGAGACCGGCGAGCAGCGGCATCGCGTACAGCAGGATCGACTTGCCGGACCGCTTCGCGGCGGCGTACACGATCGGCGCGAGGACGAAGATGCCGACGTCGAAGAAGACCGGGATGCCGAAGATGAGGCCGGTCAGGCCCATGGCGAGCGGGGCCCGCTTCTCACCGAAGAGGTTCAGCAGGCGGGCGCTCAACACCTCTGCTCCGCCGGAGACTTCGAGGATCGCGCCGAGCATCGTACCGAGGCCGATGATGATCGCGACATGGCCGAGGATGCCGCCCATGCCGGACTCGATGACGGAGACGGCGGCGGATTTCTGCACCGTGCCGAACAGCTCGGTGACCGAGAGACCGGCGCCCAGGCCGACGGCTATGGAGACGGCGAGCAGCGCGACGAACGGCTGCAGCCTGATCTTGATGATCAGGAAGAGGAGGAGCGCGATTCCGAGGGCGGCGACGGTCATCAGACCGGCGGTGCCGTCGATCAGGAGGAGGAGTCCACCGGTGTGGGGTGGTGTCTCGACCGGAGGTGGTGTGGTGGCGAGCAGCATGGGACGACTCCGTGGTGTGGGGGTCCTTCGGGCAGGGTGGAGCGCGGCACGGCGTCCCGGTCGTGCGGGGCGCCGTGCCGTGTGGCGTGGTGATGCGGTGCGGCAAGCGGATCAGCCGTGGATCGGTCGGCTCGTTCAGCTCAGGACGGCGAGCGCGTCGATCTCGATCAGCAGGCCCTTGGGGAGGCCGACGTAGACCGTCGTGCGGGCGGCGGGGGCCTCCTTGAGGTTCTGCTCGCCGAAGTACGCGTTGTAGATCTCGTTCATCTCCGCGAAGTGGTCCACGTCCGTGAGGTAGACGCGCATCATCATCACGTCGTCCCAGCTCGCGCCGCCCTCCTCCAGGATCGCCTTGACGTTGGCGAACGTCTGGAGGGTCTGCTCACGCAGCGTCGGGCCGGCCGGGGTGGGCGCCTGGCCCTCGACGGCGGGCAGGAAGCCGACCTGGCCGGCGACCTGGAGGATGTTCCCCTTCTTCACGCCGTGCGAGAACTTGGCGGGCGGGGCGGTGTGGGTGCTGGGGGTGAGGGCGGTCTTCTCGGTCATGACGGTTCAGGCCTTCTTGGGTTGGGGGGTGGGCGTGCCGGAGTACTCCCGGGTGATGGCGTCGGCGGTGCGGCGCACCAGCGGGAGCAGGGTGAGGAGTTCCTCGGCCGTGACGACGACGTTCGGCGCGGAGACCGACATGGCGGCGACGACCCGGCCGTCCGCGCCGCGGATGGGGGCGCCGATGCAGTTGATGGACTCCTCGTGGCCGCCGAGATCGGTGGCCCAGCCCTGTTCGCGGACGGCGGCGAGCTCCTTGAGGAAGGCGCCGGCGTTCGGGATCGAACGGGACGTGTACATGGGGTAGTCGAGCTTCTCGGCGATCGCACGCCGTTCCGGCTCGGTCAGATCGGCGAGCAGCAGCTTGGCGACGGCGGCGACGGTGATCGCGACGGGCTTGCCGATCCGGGAGTACATCCTGACCGGGTAGCGGCTCTCGACCTTGTCGATGTAGAGGACCTCGTGCTCCTCGTACACCGCGAGATGGACGGTGTGCCCGCACTGTTCGTTGAGCTCGACGAGGTGGGGGTGAGCGATCTCGCGTACGTCGAGGTTCTCGACGGCCTCCTGCGCCAGGGCGAACAGGCGGGCGCCGAGGCGGTAGCGCTGGTCCTGCTGGCGGTAGACGAGCCCGTGCTCGTGGAGCGTACGGAGCAGGCGCAGCGCGGTGGACTTGTGGACGCCGAGACGGTCGGCGACCTGGCCGAGATCGGCGGGGCCCTGGGCGAGGAGCGGAAGAATGCTCAGCGCGCGGTCGACGGTCTGACTCATGGGGTGGGTACCTCCTCGGATGCCCGCTCGGCCGCTGTCCAGCCGGGGCCGAGACGAAGTGTCTCCCAGTCGGTGTCGTCGAGAGCCACCAGCCGGTCGGCGTGGGCGCGTGCCGGGGGGGCGGTGAGGTCGCCGGGAACGGTGAGGACGGCGGCGGCCATCAGGTGCCCGTGCCGCACGCGGTCCCGTACGGGCAGTTCGCGGAGGGTGGCGGAGAGGAACCCGGCGGCAAAGGCGTCGCCGGCGCCGACGGGGGCGACGACGTCGACCCGGAGGGCGGGGACCGTGGTGACACTCTCAGCCCCTCCGGCGTCGGAGGAACGGGGCCCGGGGCGGGGTCCCGAAAAGACCGTCGCCCCCTCGGCCCCCCGCTTCACGACCAGCACCCCCGGCTCCGGCAGCGCCGCACGGATCGCCTCCGCGCCGCGCAGCCCCCACGCCTCCTCCGCCTCGTCCTCACCGACGAAGACGAGGTCGGAGCGGCGGGCCAGGTCGAGGAGGACGGCCGGTGCGGCGTCGCCGGCGCGCCACAGCCCCGCCCGGTGGTTCACGTCGAAGGAGATCAGCGGGCGTCCGGGGCGGGGCGCGGTCAGGGAGTGGAGCAGGGACAGGCAGTCCTCGGACAGCGCCGCCGTGATCCCGGACAGGTGCAGGATGCGGCCGCAGAGCGCGTCCTCGGCGGGGACGTTCGCCGGGGACATCGCCGATGCCGCGGACCCGGCCCGGTAGTACGCGACCTCGTGCGTGTCGGTCGCCCGGTCGGTCGCGGTACGGAAGTAGATGCCTGTGGGCCGTGCCGGGTCGCGCTCGACCGCCGATGTGTCGACGCCGTACCGGGAGATCGCCTCGATCAGATGGTCGCCGAACCCGTCCGCACCGACGCGGCTGACCCACTTCGCCCGGTGGCCCGACGCTGCGAGCGCGCAGGCAACATTGGACTCGGCGCCCCCGATCGCACGGCCGAAGGACGGCACGTCGGCGAGGCGGCCGGGCTGGGAGGGCAGGAACGTCACCATGGACTCGCCGAGGCAGACGACATCGCTCGTCGTGGCGGCGTGGGCCGCCCCCGCTGCGGGTCCGGGCACTCTGGGCTCCTCGATGATCAGCGTTCAGCGCCGGTTCTCACCATTGACCCGGCGTCGGCTCGGATGTTAGACAGCGTTAAGCGATATGCGCAATGACTGTTGCATATGTTGCAACGATTACTTCTTGAGGAGGCTCCCTTGGCCGCCGACCACCCGGTCACCCAGGCTGGACTCGCCGAACTCGCCGGACTTGCCGACGAACGGGTCGACCACCGCTTCAAGGCACTCCCGCCCGATGCGGAGGGCCTGACCGTCGGCGCCCTGGCCGCCGAACGCCGCAACCTCTTCACCGGCGGCTTCACCACCCCGGTCCTCGCCCTGTCCGCCGAGTCGGTCGAGCACAACCTCGCCCTCCTGGAGACGTACGCGGAACGCCACGGCCTCGCGTTCGCCCCGCACGGCAAGACCTCCATGTCCCCGCAGCTCTTCGCCGACCAGCTGAAGCGCGGCGCGTGGGGCATCACCGCGGCCGTCCCGCACCAGGCGCGGGTCTACCGGGCGTACGGCATCCAGCGGATCTTCCTCGCCAACGAGCTCGTCGACCCGGTGGCGCTGCGCTGGCTGGCCCGCGAGCTGGCGGCCGACCCGGACTTCCGCTTCGTCTGTTACGTGGACTCGGTGCGCGGTGTCGAGCTGATGGACGAGGCCCTGCGCGCCGCGGGCACCTCCCGCCCGGTGGACGTCGTGGTGGAGCTGGGAGCGGGCGAGGGCGCCCGCACCGGTGCGCGTACCGAGGCCGACTGCGCGGCGGTCGCCGACGCGGTGGCTTCGACGGGAACCCTGCGGCTGGTGGGCGTCGCCGGCTACGAGGGCGAGGTGCCTGACGCGTCGCCGGAGCGCGTACGGGAGTGGCTGCGCCGGCTCGTCGCGCTGGCGGCGGACTTCGACAAGGCGGGCCGGTTCGCCGGTGCGGACGCGATTCTGGTCAGCGCGGGCGGCAGCGCGTGGTTCGACGCGGTGGCCGAGGTCTTCGCCGAGATTCCCGAACTCTCCGTACCGGTCGTGAAGTTGCTGCGCTCCGGTGCGTACGTCTCGCACGACGACGGTCACTACCGGCGGATCACGCCGTTCAACCGGGTGTCCGAGGAGGGGACGCTGCAGCCGGCCTTCCGGCTGTGGGCGCAGGTCGTGTCGCGTCCCTCCGCCGAGCAGGCGTTCCTCAACGCGGGGAAGCGGGACGCGGCGTACGACCTCGACCTCCCGGAGGCGCAGGTGATCCGGTCCGGGCGCGACGGCTCGGTGCGGGCGGCGACGGGGGTGACGGTCACGGGGCTGTCGGACCAGCACACGTGGATGCGGACCGAGGCGGGGGCTGAGCTCGAGGTCGGCGACTGGGTGGGGATGGGTCTTTCGCATCCGTGCACATCGTTCGACAAGTGGCAGCTGATTCCGCTGGTCGAGGCGGACGGCACGGTCACGGACTACATCCGCACATTCTTCTGATCCCTGCGGGCCCCCACCCCGCCCCTTCCCGAAACCGGGGGCGCTGCCCCGGACCCCCGCTCCTCAATCGCCGGAGGGGCTTGAAAGGCCCGCCTGCACGGGCGGACGAGCAAGGGCCGATCGCCGGCCTCGCCGGCGTTCGAGGTGCAAGGTCCGGGGCGGGGCGGGGGAAGCGGCACCGTCACCGAAAGGCTGCACAACCATGGACCTCGTCATCCGCAACGCCGGCGTCATCGACGGCACCGGCGCCCCCTCCTACCGGGCCGATGTCGGAATCGCCGAAGGCCGGATCGCCGAGATCCACCCCGAGGGCGCCCCGGGGCCCCGCCCCACCGCCACCCGCACCCTGGACGCCACCGGCCTCGCCCTCTCCCCCGGTTTCATCGACATGCACGCCCACAGCGACCTGGCCCTTCTCCGCGATCCGGATCACAGCGCGAAGGCCGCCCAGGGCGTCACCCTCGAAGTCCTCGGCCAGGACGGCCTGTCGTACGCCCCCGTCGACGACCGCACCCTCACCGAGGTGCGGAAGGCGATCACCGGCTGGAACGGTGATGGTTCGGACGTCGACTTCGACTGGCGCACGGTCGGCGAATACCTGGACCGCCTCGACCGCAACTTCGGCGGCCAGGGCATCGCGGTCAACGCCGCGTACCTGATCCCGCAGGGCACGGTCCGGATGTACGCGGTCGGCTGGGACGACCGCCCGGCCACCGAGGCCGAGCTGACCCGGATGAAGGAGCTCGTGGCCCAGGGCATGACGGAGGGCGCGGTCGGCATGTCGTCCGGCCTCACCTACACCCCGGGCATGTACGCCAAGGACGCCGAACTCGCAGAACTGTGCCGGGTCGTGGCGGAGCACGGCGGCTACTACTGCCCGCACCACCGCTCGTACGGCGCGGGCGCACTGGCCGCGTACGAGGAAATGGTGCAGCTCACCGTTGACGCCGGCTGCCCTCTCCATCTCGCCCACGCCACCATGAACTTCGGCGTGAACAAGGGCAGGGCCCCCGAGCTGATCGCCCTGCTGGACCGGGCCATCGCCTCGGGCGCCGACATCTCCCTCGACACCTACCCGTACACCCCCGGCTCCACGACGCTCGTCGCGATGCTGCCGAGCTGGGCGAGCGAGGGCGGACCCGAGTCGGTCCTCACGCGCCTCGCGGACGACGGGGCGGCGGAGCGGATCCGGCACCACATGGAGGTCCTCGGTTCGGACGGCTGTCACGGGGTGCCGATCGAGTGGGACACGATCGAGATCTCCGGCGTCAGCGTGCCGGAGCTCGCCGGACATGTCGGCCGAACGGTCGCCGAGTCCGCACGGATGCGCGGCGAGGAGCCCTGGGTCACCGCCCGCCGCCTGCTCGTCGACGACGGGCTCGGCACGACGATCCTCCAGCACGTGGGCCACGAGGAGAACGTCCGGCAGATCATGCGGCACCGCGTCCACACGGGCGGCAGCGACGGCATTCTCCAGGGCGACAAGCCGCACCCGCGGGCGTACGGCACGTTCCCGCAGTATCTCGGCCGGTATGCAAGGGAGTTGGGCATCCTCTCGCTGGAGGAGTGCGTCGCCCACCTCACGTCGCGCCCGGCAGCCCGGCTGCGCCTGCCCGACCGGGGGTACGTACGCGAGGGCTACCGCGCCGACCTCGTCCTCTTCGACCCGGAGACGGTGGCGGCGGGCTCGACGTTCGAGGAGCCGCGCACGTTGCCGGTGGGCATCCCGCACGTCCTGATCGACGGCCGGTTCGTTATCGAGGACGGCAGGCGGACTTCCGTACTGGCAGGGCGGGCGGTCCGGTCGACGCCGTAGCCCTCTTCGCCGGGGCCGGCCCACGCCCCTCGACCACGTGGCGGCGCAGCGCCCGTACCGCTCCCGACTCCCCTGCCGGCCACGCGGCCCCCGCCGCCTCACCGTCGGTCTCGGCGTGCTGCTGGACGGGATCGAGGCGGCGGTACGACGCACGGGTGCGCCGTGAGACCCGGGGTCCGGTCCCCACGGCGCACCTCGCGGACTACGGCTTGGGCAGCGCGCACCCCGCCCGGCTCAGATCGATCTGGCTGCCGGTGCCGATGCACGGCACGATGCCGTAGGTCTCCTGGGCGTAGTTGATTCCCTGGCGGACCGTCACATTGCCGCTCTCATCGACCTCGCACGGGTTGTTGTCCGTGCACTGCTGCCCGTCCTCGTTACCGGTGTTGTTGACGGCGACGACCTTGCCGGTCGCGTTGTCGATCACCGGGGAGCCGGAGGTGCCGCCGATGGTCCGGCAGGCGGAGGTGTAGCGGACCGAGTCCTTCCAGGTCCACTCGCCCTCCTTGAGGCGGTAGACGAAGCCGTCGACATTGCAGCTGTACGTGCGCTTCCAGTAGCCGGAGACGACCGTGATCGCGGTGCCCTGGACCGGGTGCGCGGCGTTGAGCTCCAGCGCCTTGATGCCGTAGGTGCTCTCGATCTGGGCGTAGGTGCGGGTGAGTTGGTACAGCGAGATGTCGGTGTCGGTCATCGTCCCGTACGCGATCTTGCTGGCGCGCAGGGTGCCGACGCCGCTGCCCGCGGAGTTCAGCAGGGTGAAGCTGCGGGTGGACGACCGGTTGAAGACGACCTCACCCGGGCCCGGGAAGCCGGTCTCCATGCAGTGCCCGTTGGAGAGCACGAGAGCCGGGTCGGACGGCAGCGAAGCGGCGGTCCGGACGACGGAGCCGGAACAGTTGCTGAGCGCGACGGTCCCGGCGAAGTTGACGGCCTTGGCCTTGACGGCCTGCGGTGCGGCGGCCTTGGCCGTGGGCGCGGCCGCGTCGTGGCTCGTGGCCGCGACAGCGGGGGCCGTTCCGGCTCCGAGGAGCAGAACGGCGAAGAGTGCGCCGACGAGAGGCATTTTCATGTGGGGTCCCCTCTGTGACCTCTATGACCGAAGGGTTCCTTCGGTTTTGTCATGCGCATTGTTAGGGGCGCGCCCGTGCGGAGCAAGAGCCTGTTTTCGGCCTGGGGGCTGTCCCGACGTTCCTGGTGGATCACCGCGCGGCGTCGGATGCGGTGCATCGTAGGGCGGAGGGACATCCGCATACGGGATGTATTCGGGCGTTCCGACCACGCGGCGAGGCGCCGTAGCTGCCGTCGCGCGCCCGCCAGGGATCACAGGACAGCCCTTAGGCTCGTCGCATGGTGCAGAGCAAGGCTGAAGATGTCGACGGATACCTGGCCGAGATCCCGCAGGAGCGCCAGGAGGCCCTGGGCAGACTGCGGCAGATGTGCCGTCAGGAACTCGAAGGCTTCGTCGAGGTGATGGCGTACGGGATGCCCGCCTACGAGCGCAACGGCGTCGGCGAGGTCGCCTTCGCCAGCCAGAAGAACTACATCTCCTTCTACTTGCTGCGCTCCGACGTCCGCGAGGCCTTCGAGGAGCGGCTGGCCGGATACGACATGGGCAAGGCGTGCCTGCGCTTCCGCAAGCCGGAGAACATCGACTTCGACCTGGTGCGCGACCTGTTGCGAGCCACGGCGGCCGGACCGGGCACGGTCTGCTGAGGAAGCCCCCGGGCCCTGGCGAGCGTCCGTGGAAGCCGCTCGCACCAGCCGGATCACCTCATGGCCGGAGGCACCCCGCCGCCCCGATTGCGTACGGTCGATTCATGACGACCGACCACGAGTCCGCGCTCGACCTCGACGCGTACCTCGCCCGTATCGGCTGGAACGGCGAGCGGCTCCCCACCGTGGAGGTGCTGCGCTCCGTGCACCGCGCCCACGCACTGGGCATCCCGTTCGAGAACCTGGATCCCGTGCTCGGCAGCGCGCCCTCGCTCGCGCTCGCGGATCTGCAGGCGAAGCTCGTACGCAGCAAGCGCGGCGGTTACTGCTACGAGCAGAACACCCTGCTCGCTGCCGCACTGACCGCACTGGGCTTCAAGATCACACTGCTCTGCGCCCGCGTGCTGATGGGTGCCGCGCCCGGGGACGTAAGGCCCCGCACCCACATGCTCATGCGGGTCGAGGTACCGGGTGACCCGACCCCGTATCTCGCGGACGTCGGCTTCGGTGCGAACAGTTCGCTGCTGGAGCCGATCCCGCTGGTGGCGGACGCGGAGCTCCACGACGCCCCACGTCGTCACCGGCTCGTCCACGCACCGCACGACGGCCCACTGGAGCTGTGGAAACTGCAGACGCTCGCCCCGGGCGGGGAGTGGGAGGACCAGTACGCGTTCACGCTGGAGCCGTTCGAGGCACCGGACTACGAGGTCATCAACTGGCACATCGCGACCAACCCGCGCTCCCCGTTCCAGCACCTGCTGTACGTCCAGCGCACCACCCCGGAAGCCCATCTCGCACTGATGGGCCGCAGGCTCGTGGAGACCGCGCCGGACGGCACGCGCAAGGAGCGGGAACTGGCGGGCGGCGACGAGGTGCTGCGGGTCCTCTCGGCCGACTTCGGCATCCGTCTCCCGGAGGGCACCCGCCTGCCGGAGTGAACGCACCGGGCGGCGGGCCGAGGGGGCGGCCCATCCGGCCCCCGGCCGGCCTTCCCGGCGGGCCATACCGACCGCTTCGAGGCGAGGCCCTCCGCGCCGCGCATCCCTCTTTCATACGGTGGTCGACCCACCGTCGCGGGCCTCGGTCACGGCCCCCGCCTCCCTCACGTGGCGCATCTCACCGGTCCGGCCCGTCACACCCCTATTCCAAGCTCCGCCCCCGCCCGCGCCCGGGGATCCCACTGTCCGGGGCGGGGCGCACATGGCGATGGAAGACGCGGCGGGCGGGCGGCACTACCCGGGTGGGTCAACCTGCGGGGAATCCCCGCGCAGCCGGTGAAACACGGCCGTAAGCTCGCTGACATGCAGGTCATCCAGTCCACAAAGCTCGCCAATGTCTGTTACGAAATCCGGGGCCCCGTGCTCGAGGAGGCCATGCGGCTGGAAACGGCCGGTCACCGCATCCTCAAGCTGAACACCGGCAACCCTGCCGCGTTCGGGTTCGAGTGCCCGCCCGAGATTCTCGAAGACATCCTGCGCAACCTCGCCGGGGCGCACGGCTACGGCGACGCGAAGGGCCTGCTGTCGGCGCGCCGGGCGGTGATGCAGCACTACCAGACCAAGGGGATCGACCTCGGCGTCGAGGACATCTACCTGGGCAACGGCGTCTCCGAGCTGATCCAGATGTCGATGCAGGCGCTGCTCGACGACGGCGACGAGGTGCTCGTACCCGCTCCGGACTATCCGCTGTGGACCGCCTCGGTGTCGCTGGCCGGCGGTACTGCGGTGCACTACCGGTGCGACGAGCAGGCCGACTGGATGCCGGACCTCGCCGACATCGAGCGGAAGATCACCGACCGCACCAAGGCGATCGTGATCATCAATCCGAACAACCCGACGGGTGCGGTCTACGACGACGAGATGCTGCGCGGGCTGACGGAGATCGCCCGGCGCCACAACCTGGTCGTCTGCTCCGACGAGATCTACGACCGGATCCTGTACGACGGAGCGACCCACACCCCGACCGCAGCCATCGCGCCCGATCTGATGGTGCTGACCTTCAACGGTCTCTCCAAGAACTACCGGGTCGCCGGATACCGGTCGGGGTGGCTGGCGGTCTGCGGCCCGAAGGCGCACGCCTCCTCGTACATCGAGGGGCTGACCATCCTCGCCAATATGCGGCTCTGCGCCAATATGCCGTCGCAGCACGCGGTGGCCACAGCGCTCGGCGGGCGGCAGTCGATCAACGACCTGGTGCTGCCGGGCGGCCGGATCCTGGAGCAGCGGGACGTCGCGTACGACCTGCTGACGCAGATCCCCGGCGTCACCTGCGTGAAGCCGAAGGGCGCGCTGTACCTCTTCCCCCGGCTCGACCCCAAGGTCCACAAGATCAAGGACGACCGGCAGATGGTCCTCGACCTGCTGCGGGCCGAGAAGATCATGGTCGTGCAGGGTACCGGGTTCAACTGGCCGGAGCCCGATCACTTCCGCATCGTGACGCTGCCCTCGACCGAGGATCTGACGGATGCCGTCCAGCGGATCGGCAACTTCCTGGACGGATACAGCCAGCCCTGACCAGGGCGGCGGCCCGCATTATCGGATCGCGGACAACTTTAGACTAATTCCAAGCTAGGATGGTTCCAAGCAACACCAGGAGGCCATCCATGTACGAACCGATCCGCACCAAATCGGTCCACACACCGGCCGACCACGCCGACGACTTCCCGCACCGCTCCCGCGAGGAGGAGCTGGACATCCAGCTGGCCGGACACCTGGCCGCGCTCCTCGCGGTCACCGACGAGCTCGGCCTCGGCGATGCGGGCGACCGCATCGCCGAGCAGGTCGCCCGGCTGCGTGGCGCACCGCCCGCCCGGCACGCCGGCCTGACCGACGCCGCACCGCACACGCTCCACCGCCGTGCGCACGCCCTCGCGGGCCGCGCGCTGGTGGTGGCCGCATCCCGCGCCGACACCGCGGCCGCGATCCTCGCGGCCGAGCGGATGGACGCGCACACGGCGGCGATGGCCGCCGTGACCACCCCGCCGCCCGCCGCCGCGACCGGCCCCACCGCGCCCGCCCCCGCCCCCGTGCGGCTGGTCGGCGCCCTCTGACGGCCCCGGTCCACGGGCCGCGGAGGCGCGTGGACCGGGTGCCACACATCTGACATCGGCCGCTCCCGTTGCGTACTGGGATGCGCACTTCACCTTCCGTCCACCCAACTCCGTCCGGAATGTGGGTTTCCGCGAGCACGCTGCCTGTGTGAGACGCATCGTGGGAATCGTCCTGGCGGTGCTGCTGATCGGCGGAGTGGCAGTAGCCGTCGTAGCAGGCCGCGACAGCAAGGACACGAGCACGGCAACGAAGACCGTGCGTGGAGTGATCGGGTCGGAGAAGGCGGAGTTCTTCGCCGATCCCGATGTGGTGAAGGCCCTCGCTGCCAAGGGGTTCACCGTGAAGGCGGAGACGTCCGGGTCCTGGGCCATGGACCAACTGCCTCTGAAGGAATATGACTTCGCCTTCCCCGGCTCGAAGGCGCCCGCCGACGAGCTGCAGCGCAAGTCCTCCGTCAAGGGCGGACCGATCCGGCCCTTCTACTCGCCGCTCGTCGTCGTCGCCCATCGCGGCGCCGCGCAGGTGCTGGCGGACAACGGGCTGGTGACGCTGAGCGGCAAGTCCAGCGGAAAGCTGCTCATGGCCCCGTATCTCAAGGCCGCGAAGGCGGACCGGACCTGGCAGCAGCTCAACGGTGCGGGAAAACACGCCGAGTTGACCGGGACGGTGTTCATCACGAGCACCGACCCCGTGGCGTCCAACTCCGGCGCGCTGTACCTCGCCGCCGCCTCGTACGTCGCCGACGGCGGCCGGGTCGCCGCCGACGAGGCCGCGATCGACCGCACCGCACCGCTGCTGAAGAAGCTGATCCAGGTGCAGGGGGCGCAGCAGACCAGCAGTGACGCACCGTTCCGGGACTTCATCAGCGGAGTCGGAAATCCCCTGGTCCTGGTGTACGAGTCGCAGATCGCCTCGCTGCTGCTGCAGAAGCAGGATCTCGGGGATCTGGTCGTCCTCTATCCGGACACCACCGTCTCCAGCGACCACACCCTCGTACCGCTGACCGACTCGGGACGGCAGTTCGGCGAGCTGCTCTCCACCGACCGGCGCCTGCGCGAGCTCGCTGTACGGCACGGTTTCCGCCCCCAGGGCGCGGCGGCCGAGTTCACCGCCGCGACCGCCGGTCACACCGACTACATCGACCAACAGCTGACCGGGATCCGCCAGGCGCCCGTGCCCACCGCCACGGTGCTGCGCGCGATGGCCCGCCGGACCCGCGGCTGATGACCCACGCTTCCCGGGAGACCTCACCCATGACCGAAGCCGAGCCGCAGCCGCTCGTCCTCACCCCGCCCGAGCCCGTCGCCCCCGTCCGCACCGAGCAGGCCGCCGGTCTCGTCCCGGTCGACGACTCCGTGCGCACGGAGATGACGCGACGCGCCACCGAGTACGTCGGCAGCCTCGCCGGGCTCGATGCCCGCTCGCCCGAGTTCACCACCAGGATCGGGGAGATCGCCGCCCTCGGGCAGGGCGACATCCGCAGCGCCGCCCAGCAGTCCAACCGGATGCTGGACCGTACGGTCCGCGAGCTCTCGGCCGGATCGGGGGACGGGGACGCGCAGTCGAGGGTCGGTGCCTCGCTCGTCGAGCTGCGCCGCACCGTCGAGGACCTCGATCCGCGCGACACCCCCGGCCGCGGCGCCCGCCGGCTGCTGGCGAAACTTCCCGGCGGCAACAGGCTGCGCGACCATGTCGCGAAGTACGCCTCCGCGCAGTCCACCCTCAACCGGATCGTGGGCTCGCTCCGCGGCGGTCAGGACGAACTGCGCCGCGACAACGCAGCTCTGCACACCGAGCGCACCCGGCTCTGGGAGTCGATGGGCAAGCTCCAGGAGTACGTGGTCCTCACCGAGGCCCTGGACGGCGCCGTCGAACAGCGCATCCGGTCGACGGAGGCCACCGACCCCGTACAGGCGGACGCCCTGCGCGCCGATGTGCTGTTCCCCGTACGGCAGAAGCACCAGGATCTGCTGACCCAGCTCGCGGTCTGCGCGCAGGGGTACCTGGCGATGGACGTCGTACGCCGCAACAACGAGGAGCTGATCAGGGGCGTCGACCGGGCCGCGACCACGACGGTCTCCGCGCTGCGGATCGCCGTGATGCTGGCATCGGCGCTGGAGAGCCAGCGCAAGGTCAGTGAACAGGTCCAGGTGCTGCGCTCCACGACGGAGGATCTGATCCGCGGCAATGCGGAGATGCTCGCCACGCAGAGCGGGGAGATCCAGCGGATCGCCGCCGACCCTGCGGTGGGCGCGGAGACGCTGCGGACGGCGTTCCAGCAGATCTACCGGACGCTGGACGCGATCGACACGTACAAGGTGCAGGCGACCGAGTCCATGGCGGCGACCGTCGAGTCGCTGACGGCCGAACTCCAGCAGGCGAGCACACACTTGGAGCGCAGCAGGTCCGCGGGCGTCCTCGACGGCGGTGGTCTCGGATGACGGGCCGGCTGAGAAAGCTGCGGCGCCGGGTGTCGCGCACACTCGCATCGCTGCTGGCCGCCGCGGTGCTCGTACCGCTGGCGGCGTGTTCGGCGACGGACGGTCCCGCGCCGCCCGGGAAGAAGGACGACGGTGCCCCTCGCGCCGGGACGCTGCGGGTGCTCGCATCCAGTGAACTCGTCGATATGAAACCGCTGTTGGAGCAGGCACGGAAGGCGACCGGGATCACCGTGCGGCCCACCTGGACCGGGACGCTCGACGCCGTCGAACAGCTCGGGTCCGGGAAGGCGGACGGGGCGTACGACGCGGTGTGGCTGTCGTCCGACGACTATCTGCGGCTCCGTCCGGACGCGGCGGAGCGGATCACTTCCGAGACCCCGCTGATGACCTCGCCGGTCGCCCTCGGCGTCAAGCCGTCGGTGGTGAAACGCCTCGGCTGGGACCCGTCGGACGTCACCTGGACGCAGGTGCACCAGGCGGTCGCCGACGGGCGGCTGACGTACGGCATGACTGATCCCGCTCGTTCCAACTCCGGCTTCTCCGCACTGGTTTCGGTCGCCTCGGCACTGTCCGGCGCCCAGTCCGCACTGACCGACGCCGATGTCCGCAAGGCGAGCGGGAAGCTGAAGGAGTTCTTCGGCGGGCAGCGGCTGACCTCGGGTTCGTCCGGCTGGCTGGCCACCGCGTACACCCGGCGCGGCACGGTCGACGCTCTGATCAACTACGAGTCCGTGCTGCTCTCCCTCAACCGGGACAGTCACACCGGGCTCACCGTGATCCGCCCGCGCGACGGTGTGGTGACGGCCGACTACCCGCTGAGCCTGCTCTCCGCCGCCTCGCCCGACGCCAAGGACGCGGTCCGCGCCCTGACCTCGTACCTCCGCTCCCCCGCCGTGCAGCGGCAGCTGACCCGGGAGACGTTCCGCCGCCCGGTCGTCACCTCTGTGCGGCCGGCGGCGCCGCTGGCCGCCGAGGCCCGCCGGGAACTTCCGTTCCCCGGCTCGCGATCCGTCGCGGACGGACTGCTCGACAGTTACGAGAACAAGCTCCGGCGGCCCTCACGCACCGTGTACGTGCTGGACACGTCCGGGTCGATGGAGGGCGAGCGGCTGCGGAAGCTGAAGGCGGCGCTGACCGGGCTGACCGGGGACTTCCGGGAGCGGGAGGAGGTCACACTGCTGCCGTTCGGCTCGTCGGTGAAGCGGGCACGCACGCATACGGTCGATCCCGCCGACCCGCGGGCCGGACTCGCGGCGATCAAGGCGGACACCGCCGCCCTGACCGCGAGCGGCGAAACCGCGATCTTCTCGAGTCTGGAGTCGGCCTACGACCGGCTGGGTCCGGACACCGGGTCCGCGTTCACCTCGATCGTCCTCATGACGGACGGCGAGAACACGACGGGCGACTCGGCCGACGACTTCGCCGCCTTCTACCGCTCGCTCCCGGCGGCGCGGCGCGTCACCCCCGTCTTCCCGGTCGTCTTCGGCGACTCGGACCGTGCGGAACTGGACGCGATCGCCACCCTGACCGGCGGCCGGCTCTTCGACGCGACGAAGGACCAGGGGCCGGGCTCCCTGGACGGGGCATTTGAGGAGATCCGTGGCTACCAGTAGAGCGTCGGGCCGGGTCATGGCGTACGTCGAGTCCCGCAAGAACCTCACCGGGAGTGCGTGCGGGATCGCCGGGCTCGCCCTCACCTTCACCGGACTCGCCGGTGCGTACTGGCCGGTGGTGATCGTCGGGCTGTACGGCGCCGGCGCACTGATCGCCCCGCCCGAGCGGCCGCCCACCCCGGACTTCCCCGATCCGTCGTCGCAGCTGGAGACCGTGCGGGGCGACTTCGCGACCCTGCGGGAGTATCTGTCCGAAGTGGAGCTGCCGCCCGCCGCCTCCGGGCGGCTCGCCGAGCTGACCGGGCTGCTGGAGGGGCTGCTCGAACCCGGCTGGGTCTCCGAGGCCCTCGCCGCCGACCCGGAAGCCATCCACGCCCTGTCCCGCGCCGTGCACCAGGACATCCCTGAATCCGTCGACACGTATCTGCGGACCCGCTGGTGGACGCGGCTGACACCGGGCACCGAGCCGCCCGAGCGCCCGCTCGAACAGCAGCTGTCACTGCTGCACCGGGAGGCGGAGTCGCTGGCCGCGGGGCTGCGGGAGGCCGAGGCGCGCCGACAGCAGACGCATACGCGGTACCTGGAGGACCGGGGCCGGGCGAACTGAGCCCCGCACAGGCCCGGCCGGCCCCCGTGCGACCCCACCGGAGGAAATGTGAAGGAACAGTGAAGATTTCGCAGGCGGACCTGCAGCACGGTGCGGACGTTCTCTAGAAGAGGGGCGGGAAAGGGCGGCCCCCGGAACCGCGAGGGAGTTCCGGGGGCCGTACCGCGTCGGGCCGTTGACCCACAGGTCAGGGTGGATGTCGGGAGGCCCGGCCGCGGAGTGTGCATGGGGGGCGCACTCCGGGAGTGCGCCCCGGCGGGCGTCAGCCCAGACGCTGGACCAGCGCGCGGTACTCGTCCCACAGCTCCTTCGGCGTGTGGTCACCGAAGGTGTTGAGGTGCTCGGGGACCAGCGCCGCCTCCTCGCGCCAGACCTCCTTGTCGACCGTGAGCAGGAAGTCCAGCTCGGACTCGGAGAGGTCCAGGCCGTTGGTGTCCAGAGAGCCCTTGGCGGGCAGGATGCCGATCGGCGTCTCGACGCCCTCGGCCTTGCCCTCCAGCCGCTCGACGATCCACTTGAGGACGCGGCTGTTCTCACCGAAGCCCGGCCACACGAACTTGCCCGCCTCGTTCTTGCGGAACCAGTTCACGTAGTAGATCTTCGGCAGCTTGGACTGGTCGGGCTTGTCGGCGCCGACCTTGATCCAGTGGTTCATGTAGTCGCCCATGTTGTAGCCGCAGAACGGCAGCATGGCGAACGGGTCGCGGCGCAGCTCGCCGACCTTGCCCTCGGCGGCGGCGGTCTTCTCGGAGGCCACGTTGGCACCGAGGAAGACACCGTGCTGCCAGTCGAAGGACTCGGTGACCAGCGGTACGGCCGAGGCGCGGCGGCCGCCGAAGAGGATGGCCGAGATCGGCACACCCTTCGGGTCCTCCCACTCCGGCGCGATGATCGGGCACTGCCCGGCCGGCACGGTGAAGCGAGCGTTGGGGTGGGCGGCGGGCGTCTCGGACGCGGGCGTCCAGTCGTTGCCCTTCCAGTCCGTGAGATGGGCGGGGGCCGTCTCGGTCATGCCCTCCCACCACACGTCGCCGTCGTCGGTGAGCGCGACGTTCGTGAAGACGGAGTTGCCCCACATGGTCTTCATGGCGTTGGCATTGGTGTGCTCGCCGGTGCCGGGCGCGACGCCGAAGAAACCGGCCTCGGGGTTGATCGCGTAGAGGCGGCCGTCCTCGCCGAACCGCATCCAGGCGATGTCGTCGCCGATGGTCTCGACGGTCCAGCCGGAGATCGTGGGCTCCAGCATGGCGAGGTTGGTCTTGCCACAGGCGCTCGGGAACGCAGCGGCGACGTACTTCGACTCACCCTGCGGCGGCGTGAGCTTCAGGATCAGCATGTGCTCCGCGAGCCAGCCCTCGTCGCGGGCCATCACCGACGCGATGCGGAGCGCGTAGCACTTCTTGCCGAGCAGGGCGTTGCCGCCGTAGCCGGAGCCGTACGACCAGATCTCACGGTCCTCGGGGAAGTGCGAGATGTACTTGGTGGAGTTGCACGGCCACGGAACGTCCTCCTGGCCCTCCTCCAGGGGCGCGCCCAGCGTGTGGACGGCCTTGACGAAGAAGCCGTCGGTGCCGAGCTCGTCGAGGACGGCCTGGCCCATGCGCGTCATGGTGCGCATCGAGACGGCGACGTACGCCGAGTCGGTGATCTCGACACCGATCGCGGACAGCGGGGAGCCGACGGGGCCCATGCAGAACGGGACGACGTACATCGTGCGACCGCGCATGGACCCGCGGAAGACACCCTGCTCACCGGTGAAGATCTCCCGCATCTCGGCGGGGGCCTTCCAGTGGTTCGTCGGGCCCGCGTCCTCCTCCTTCTCGGAGCAGATGAAGGTGCGGTCCTCGACACGGGCCACATCGCTCGGGTCGGAGGCGGCGTAGTACGAGTTCGGCCGCTTCGTCTCGTCGAGCTTGGTGAACGTGCCGTTGGCCACGAGCTCCCCGCACAGGCGCTCGTACTCGGCCTCGGAGCCGTCACACCAGACCACACGGTCCGGCTGGGTGAGGGCTGCGATCTCGTTCACCCAGGTGACAAGCTCCTGGTGACGGGTGGGAACAGTGAGGGGAGCCGCGATGTCGCGCGCCACGATCGCTCCTTGTTGAGGGTGTCTTCTTGGTAGGTGCCCCGTGGGGGCCGCGACCCGGATGCTTCGTAGCCGCTCATCCGGTGCCGACCGCACTCATTTGATCATCCGACCGATTCGCCCATATGTCCAGGGGGCCGCCCACGTGAGCATCACCACTCGAGTTCGCAACCTACGGTGGCGTAGGTAGCATGCCGACATGACTGCTGCCGCCGCGCCCGAACCAGCCGAGGCCGAACCCGAGGTCGCACCAGCCGGGCTCGACCCGGCGCCGTTCCCGGTGAAGCCACACCTGCGCGGCTGGCTGCACGCCGGAATGTTCCCCGCGGTGCTGATCGCGGGGATCGTGCTGATCGCGCTCACGGACAGCACCCGCGGCCGGATCGCCTGCGGCATCTACATCGTGACCGCATGCCTGCTCTTCGGAGTGAGCGCGGTCTACCACCGCGGCACATGGGGTCCGCGCGGCGAGGCGGTGCTGCGCCGGCTCGACCACGCCAACATCTTCCTGATCATCGCGGGCACCTACACACCACTGACCCTGCTGCTGCTCCCGGAGTCGACCGGGCGCCCCCTGCTGTGGGCGGTCTGGGCGGCGGCCGTGGCCGGCATCGCCTTCCGGGTGTTCTGGGTCGGCGCCCCCCGCTGGCTCTACACACCCTGCTACATAGCGATGGGATGGGCGGCGGTCTTCTTCCTGCCCGACTTCATGCGCACCGGCGGGATCGCGGTGCTCGTCCTG
This sequence comes from Streptomyces sp. NBC_00353, assembly GCF_036108815.1. Taxonomy (NCBI): domain Bacteria; kingdom Bacillati; phylum Actinomycetota; class Actinomycetes; order Kitasatosporales; family Streptomycetaceae; genus Streptomyces; species Streptomyces sp. NBC_00353. Next base: position 4,398,240 of record NZ_CP107985.1, read on the forward strand.
GTGATCGTCGGCGGGCTGCTCTACAGCGCCGGCGGCGTCATCTACGGAATCAAACGGCCCAACCCGTCACCCCGATGGTTCGGCTTCCACGAGGTCTTCCACTCGCTGACCCTGGCGGCGTTCGTCGTGCACTACGTCGGCATCTCGCTCGTGGCGTACAACCACAGCTGAGCGCCCTCCCCCTCCTGCCCCTCAGTGGCCGCGGCCCGAAAGCCGCGGCCACTTTGCATGCCACCGCTCCGGCCCGGACCGGTGGACGCCGGCATGGCCCCGGCACCCGTCGATGCCCGACAATGGCGATCATGGCCGCCACCTCCCGTACCTCGCCTCCCACCTCCGTCGAGGCGCAGCCCCGGCCGGGGCTGCGCGAACGGAAGAAGCTCAAGACCAGGACGGCGATCCGACGCTCGACGTACCGGCTGATAGCCGAGCAGGGGTACGACGCGACCACGATCGAGCAGATCGCGGAGGCGGCCGAGGTGTCGCCGAGCACCGTCTTCCGGTACTTCGCGACCAAGGAGGACATCGTCCTCACCGACGAGTACGACCCCCTCATGGAAGCGGAGCTGCGCAACCGCCCCGCGGACGAACCGCCGCTGCAGTCAATGCGGTTCGTCGTGACGGAGGCACTGGCGGCGCTCCTCACCACCGAGGAGGAGGAACTTCGCCGGCGCACCCGGCTGATGGTGGAGGTGCCCGCGATCCGGGCGCGGATGTCGCAGACCATGTCGGACACCGCGAAGGTCCTGGCCCGGGTACTCGCCGACCGCAGCGGCCGCAGCGCCGACGACCTGCAGGTGCGGGTGTTCATCGCGGCGGTGCTGGGGGCGCTGCGCGAGGTGACGCTGTACTGGGGCGAGCACGGTCAGGAAGGTGACCTGATCGCGATGGTCGACCAGGCCCTGGACACGCTCGAGGGCGGCCTGACGCTCTGACGCCTCCGGCGCGGTCGACCCGGGTGACCGAGCCCGGTTCACTCCCCGAGCTTCCGCGCCAGCTCCCGCGCATCCGTCGTCGGCGCATCGCACACGAAGTGCCGGCAGACGTATGCGGTCGGCGCTCCGTCCACCATCGGCCGGTCCGCCAGCAGCGGAAACTCCGTACCGCCCGTCGCACCCGCCGCGACCACCGCCCCCGGCGCCCGCCCCAGCAGCGCCGTGCGGTGCAGTTCGCCGCCGACCGGACCGGCGACCGCCACCTCGCGCGGACCGTCGAGCAGCGCCTCCGCGACCGCGAGTCCCCACCCGATGAACCGCGGCACCCGCGGCCCGAGCGCCTTCACCACCCCCAGCGCACCCTCCGCGGCAGTGCGATGGGCCTCCGAGCCGGTGTGTGCCGCGTAGGAGAGCAGCGCCCCGGCCGCCGCTGTCCAGCCCGCCGGGGTCGCACTGTCGGTGGGGTCCTGCGGGCGGCGGATCAGCTGCTCCGCGTCGTCCGCCGTGTCGTACAGCTGCCCGCCCTCGCCGGTGAAGTGCTGGAGCACGATGTCGAGCAGGAAGCCGGCGAACTCCAGCCAGACACCCTCGCCGGTGACGGCGGCCAGCGCGAGGAAACCCTCCGCGACATCGCCGTAGTCCTCCAGCACCCCGGCGTTGTCTCCCGTCCGGCCGTCCTTGGACGTCCGGGCCAGCCGGGCGACGTCACCCATATGGACCCGGACCAGCAGGTCGGCCGCCTCGGTGGCGCGCTCGATCAGATCGGGACGGTCGAAGTACGCCCCGGCCTCGGCGAGCGCGGCGATCGCCAGACCGTTCCAGGCCGCCACCACCTTGTCGTCCCGTCCGGGACGCGCCCGCTCCTCGCGGGCCGCGAGCAGCCGGGCCCGTACATCGGCGGCCCGGTCCGCATCCACCGCCACGTCGGTACGAGGCAGTTGCAGCACGGAGGCGCCCTCCTCGAAGGTGCCCTCCTCCGTCACCCCGAAGTGTTCGGCGGAGAACGCGGCGTCCTCCTCACCCAGCACCTCGCGCAGCTGCGCGGGCGTCCACACGTAGTACGCGCCCTCGACGTGCCTGCCGCCGCTGTCCTCGCTGTCCGCGTCGAGCGCGGAAGCGAACCCGCCCTCCGCGGTCCGCAGCTCCCGCACCATGAAGTCGGCGGTCTCCAGCGCGACCCGGCGGGCCAGCTCGGACCCCGTCGCCCGCCACAGATGGGCGTACACCCGGCAGAGCAGCGCGTTGTCGTACAGCATCTTTTCGAAGTGCGGCACGACCCATTCCCGGTCCACCGAGTACCGGGCGAACCCGCCGGCGAGCTGGTCGTACATCCCGCCCCTGGCCATCGCCTCACAGGTGTCGGCGGCCATCTGGAGGGCGCCCTCGGCACCGGTGCGCGCGTGGTGGCGCAGCAGGAACTCGATCGTCATGGACGGCGGGAACTTCGGGGCGCCACCGAAGCCGCCGTGCTTCTCGTCGTACTCACGGCTCAGCGCGAGCAGCGCCTGCGCCAGCTCCGACTCGCCCGGCAGCCCCTCCCCGCCGTGCGCCAGCGAGCGGCCTGCCAGTTCGCGGACGATGCGCCCGGCGACCTCGTTGACCTCGTCGGGGCGGTCGGTCCAGGCGGAGACGACACCTTCGAGCACCTGGCGGAAGGACGGCATGCCGTGGCGGGGCTCGGGCGGGAAGTACGTACCGAAGTAGAAGGGCTCGGCGTCGGCGGTCAGGAAGACGGTCATCGGCCAGCCGCCCTGACCGGTCGCGGCCTGCACGGCCTCCATGTACACGGCGTCGACGTCGGGCCGCTCCTCGCGGTCGACCTTCACGTTGACGAAGTGCTCGTTCATGTATGCCGCGGTCGTTTCGTCCTCGAAGCTCTCGACCGCGAAAACATGGCACCAATGGCAACTTGAGTAACCAACACTCAAGACCACCGGAACGCCTCGCTCCCGCGCCTCGTCAAAGGCCTCGGGCGACCACGGCCACCAGTCGACCGGATTGTCGGCGTGTTGGAGGAGGTACGGAGACGTCTCATGGGCCAGGCGGTTCGGCATACCTCCATCCTGCCTGAATGGACCCGCTCCATCCCATGACCCGGCCCTCAAGCCGCGGGATCGGATGCCGCCACACGGTCCGCCCACTTCCAGACCGGCGACACACGTGAGTAGTCCCAGGTCCGGTTCCCCTTCACCCCCGGCCGGATCACCAAGTGCTCAAAGACCGAGGCAATCACCTTGCGCCGCTCATCGAAGTCCATGTCACCCGACTTCCAGCGCTCCCGAATCGACTCCGGCAGTCGCACGGGCCCGCGCCCTCCCTCCGGAAAGAGAAACCTCTCGATGGCGTCGTCCACAAGCGGGCCGCTGATCGCGCAGCGTCCGCAGCCCCGGCCTGCAGCTCCGTTGCAGATGTAGTTGTACGGGCTTCTCCGGCTCCTGCTGCTTTTGGAGCCGCCCATTTTCCGGCCACACGTCTGTCCGGGCTCGGTCTCCCCGCCACAGCGCAGAAATCCACTCGCCAGGTACCTCGGTCCGGCCTTCTCGCCCGTTCGCCTCGGCGCGCCGCTCCCTCGGTGCATATAAAGGCTTCCCGCCGCGAACGTCGCACACAGCGCCTGCCACTGTTCGGGGTTCACTATGGGTTCCCACTGGCCCACCACGGGCAGCCTGGTGTCCGGATCGAGCAACAGCTCACCGCGGTTGGCTCGATAGCCGCACACACGCGGCGCCGTCATGATCTGCGTGACCGTTTGAGGGTTGTGGACACCACCACGCGTCCCTCTCACGCCCAGCCGGTACCACTCACGTGCAATGGCATTGACCGGCACACCCCCGATGCGATCCTCGATGGCCTTGCGCACCAGCTCGGCCTCGACCGGGTGGAGGGTGATTCTGTCGTCCGCCCAGCCGAAGGGGCGTGGTCCGCTGTGTGGCATTCCGTCCATCGCCCGGGACCAGTGCCAGTTGCGAACTCTCCGGGCTCGGATCTCGGTCTCCGCAGCAGCCGCTTCGAGCGACAGCACAGCCTTCAACAGCCCCTCCTTGGTATAGGGGTTACGGACTCCGCTCTGATCGACATGTATGCGCCCGGGGTGGCACGTCAGGGCTTCGATGAACCGCGCGAAGTCCTCCACGCGGCGATAGAGGCGATCGTCTGCCACACAGACGACGCCTCCCAGTGGCATACCGCCGCCGATGGTCCCTCGCCTGAGGTCCGAGAGCAGCCTGTCGAACGCTGGTCGCGAACACCCCGGCTTGGAGGCATTGCGCCCGTTGTCGGTATATCTGGCGACGATGACGCAGCCCTGCTCACGGGCGGACCTCTCGTTGATCCGGTGCTGATTGTTCACCCCATGGGCATCGCCCTTCCGGAAATCTTCAGACGTACGGGCGTAAGCAGCAACGGGAACGCGGCCCGAGCCAGCGGCAATTGATGAGGATGACATGGCAAGTCCGCTCTGTATCGAGAATTCATCCGACAGTCACTTCAACGCGCGAACACGGGACAAGTCACCGCAGGCAACAAGCTCCACCCCACCAGTCGTCCGGACTCATTGGGTGAGCACAACGGCCGCTCAGGTGAGGTCACTTGCTCCGCTTGCTCTCGCGCTCAGCCGCCCCACACAGGACACTTGTCCCGAACCGAAGCTCTCGGAGGGGGACGAACATGCGGGACAGCCACCGGGCCGAAGCCGAACGGCTGTTGGTACGCGCCGTGGAGGAAGAGGTACGCCGATCGGGCGGCCGGACCGACGCCGCGACGCTGATGGCGCGTGGGCGGGCCGCCCTCGATTCCCTGGTGGCCGACGCGGGCGAGGAGTACGCCGCGTACGTCCAGGCACTCGACGCGATGGAGGCCGGGCAGCAGCCCCTGTCGCAGCGATTCAGTAAGACGACGATGGGAACTCCCCTGCTGGTGGCGGGCGTTGCTGCAGCTGCCGCATTCTGCGCGGATGTCGCGCTCGGCACGGCGGCCGGGCCGGCGCTCGGCGCGGGCGCCGTCGTCGCCGTCGCGGGCGCCGCGACCACCGTCGCCAAGGTGACCGCCTCGCACTGGCCCGCCGCCCATCGGAAGGCGGGTGCGCTGGGTCAGCCCGGCGGCCCCGAGCAGTTGCGGCTGCAGTGGCTGGCGGCGCTGGAGGTGCGGGGCATACGCCCGTTCCTGGACCAGCAGCGGATCCTGACCGCGTCGTCCCGTGCGCCGAAGAAGAAGGCCGCCACCGTCGTGCCGCAGCTGCGCGGCGGGGACCGCAGTGCGGCGGCGCGCACCCGGTCGTTGCTCGGCCAGTCCTTCAGTCATCTGCCCGCCCCCGACGGGCCGTTCGCGGGTCGCCGGGCCGAGCTGGCGCAGATCGCCCGGTGGGTGCACGCGGCCCGGGCCTCGACGGAGACGAAGCCGACCGTCGTCGTGCTGCACGGCGAGCCCGGTTCCGGCCGCACCACCCTCGCCGTACGGGCGGCACACGAACTGAAGGACCAGTTCCGGGGCGCCTGCGTGGTGGATCTGCGCTCCGACGTCACCGGCGAGAACCCGCTGCCGACCCGTGACGCACTGCTGCATCTGCTGAACCGCCTGGGCGCGCCCCGCGAGCAGCTGCTGTTCCGGGACGGGGTCTCCCCCGGTCGAGAGGGGTCGAAAGCCTGGGGCAGGTCTTCCGCGGAGCAGCAGGTGCGACGGCTCGGCGAGCTGTACCACCAGCATCTGACCGGTACGCCGGTGACGGTCGTCCTCGACGACGCCGGCGACCCGGCGCAGGTCCGCACGCTCATCCCCGAGCGCTCCGACAGCCTGGTCCTGGTCACCGCCCGCGCGCCCCTGGACCTGCCCGCCGACATCCCGGCCTGGGTGCACCAGCTGCCGGTGGGACCTCTGGACGCGGCGGGCGCGGAGGAGTTGCTGCGCGCGTCGGCCGAGGAGCAGGAGCTGGGGCCGTACGACTCCCAGTCGACCGACACGATCACCGAGCTGTGCGGCGGCCTGCCGCTGGCGCTGCGCGTCGCGGGGTCCTCGCTCGGGGCTCGTACCCGCAGCTCGCTGGCCACCGATCTCGCCGCGTACGGTCCGGTCGCCCCCGTCGAGCGGACGCTGTGGCTGCGCTACACCGACCAGTCCGAGCAGGCGCGGCGGCTGCTGCGCCGGCTCGCGCTGGCCGGGCGCGCCAGCCTGGGCGCGGCGGCGGCCGCGGCGCTGCTGTCCGCCGAGGAGCAAGAGGCGCAGCGGCTGCTGACGGTCCTGTGCCGGGCCGGGCTCCTCGATCATGTGCGGGGCTCGCGTTATCGGTTGCACGATCTGGTACGGGGCTTCGCCCTGGCCCGGTTGCTGGACGAGGAGGGGGCGGCGGACCGTACGGCCGCGCAGGAGCGGCTGATCCACAACTATGCGGAGCTCGCCGGTGCGGTGATCCGGATGGTGGACGGCAAGATGTCGACCCGGGCGGGGCAGTTCGGCTCGCACGGCTTCGCCTCGCTGGACGCGGCGCTGCGCTGGCTGGACGACGAGTCGAGCTTCATCACCTCCGCGCTGCGGCATGCGGAGGGCGTCGACCAGGGGGCCGTGCTGGATCTGCTGGGCGCGCTGTGCGACTACTGCCTGCTGCGCGGCGACCTCTACCGGCTGGGCGAGATCAGTGAGTTGACGCAGGCCGTCGACCAGGGGCTGCTCGAGCGGTCGGTCCAGTGGCGTACCGGTATCGCGGCCCGGCAGCTCGGTGAGCTGGACAAGGCTCGTACCACCCTGTCCTCGGTCGTCGGCCTCTACCGTGAGGCGCAGAACGAGGCGGGTACGGCGCTGGCGCTGTGCTCGCTCGGCATCACCCTGCACCACCAGGGCAATCTGACCGAGGCGGCGGTGCGGCTGCGCGAGGCGATCGGGCTGCAGTCCTCGGACGAGCAGGCCGCGGACCGGGCGTGGTCGCTGCATGCGCTGGCCGCCGTCGAGCGTGACCGCGGTCGTCTCGCCGAGGCTTTGGCCCTCCTCGACACGGCGCTGATCCTCCACCGTGAGGGCGAGTCGCTGCACGGCGAGGCGTGGGCGCGGTTCCAGCTGGGTCAGACCCTGCTGCGGATGGGCGATGTGGCGGGGGCGGACGAGGCGCTGCGCACGGCGCTGGATCTGTACGGCCGCACCCGTGACGAGCGCGGCGAGGCCTGGGCGCTGACCCAGCTGGCGCGTGCCCGGCTGCTCGACGGGGACGCGGCCCCGGCGGTCGACGAGCTGCGCCGGGCGCTGTCCCTGCACCGGGACAGCGAGGACGCGCGGGGCGAGGCGTGGACGCTGTACTACCTGGGGCAGGCCCTGGAGGAGACCGGCGACACCGATCAGGCGGTTCGGGAGCTGGAGCGGGCGCGCACGATGTTCTCCCGGATGCGGGATGTGTACGGGCTGGCGTGTGCCCGGCACCACTCGGGCCGGGTCACCCGCGACCAGCGGGCCGCCCAGACCGGCAATCTGCGTAACTCCGGCTTCGCCCGGCAGCTGTTGGTCGACGCCCGGGCCGACTTCCGGCGGATCGGTGTCGCCCACGGCGAGGCGTGGACGTGTCTGGAGCTGGTTCTGATCGACGCGGGTAACAACCGCGCGCCGCAGGCGCTGGCCCTGTGCGACGAGGCGGCGCAGTTGTTCGACTCGTACGGCGACACGCGGGGCGCCGACTGGGCCCGTTTCCTGCGCTGCACACTGCTGCCGTACGCATCGGCGGGTGGCACGGAGGTGGGCACGGTGGTGGCTCAGCAGGAACTCGCCGACCTGCTCGGGGCCGGCCGTCCGACCCGCGACAGCAAGCTGGAGGACTGCGCGGAGGCGTTCACGGTGGTCCTGAACCGCGGGGTCGACCTGGAGGACGGCTGGCAGGCCTGGCGCCTGGGAATGACGCCGACCCGCCACGCCCGCGAAATCATGGGCGTACCGGTGGGGGCGAGGTCGTAGGACGGGGCCGAGGCCTCTTGCCGGGCACTCGTATGTGCCGGACGGGCGGTGGATCAAGCCCGTCCGGCAGGTGGGGACAGAGCGCTACCGGGCGCGCCCGGTAGCGGTTCCCGGTGTCCCGGCGTCGGCGGACACCGCGTCGGGATCCGGTGCCTCCTCGAAGTTCACCTTGCCCATGTGCCGGTTCATGGACTTCATCAGCAGCCACACGCCCACCGCGAGCGCCGCGAAGACGATGAAGCCGAGAACGCCGGGTGTCACCTTGTTCTTGTCGAATTCCTCGGCGAGAGGAACGACGTGGGTCAGTGTCTGGGTCGCGTACATATCAGGCATTGTCGCGGATGCCCGCGAAGAGGTCACTCTCGGGGAGGGACGTATCGACGAGAGACTTCGCCAGCTCGTACTCCTCGGTCGGCCAGACCTCCCGCTGGATGTCCATCGGAACCCGGAACCAGCCGCCGTCGGGGTCGATCTGGGTGGCGTGCGCGATCAGCGCCTTGTCCCGGATCTCGAAGAACTCGGCGCACGGAACGTGCGTGGTCAGCGTCCGCTCGACGCGCTCGAACTCTTTCCAGCGCTCCAGCCACTCGCCGTACGGCGACTCCAGGCCGCGGGCGAGCAGCGCCTCGTGCAGCGCCACCGTGCGCGGACGGTTGAAGCCCTGGTTGTAGTAGAGCTTCTGCGGCTGCCAGGCCGGGCCGAACTCCGTCTCGGGGAACGTCTCGGTGTCCGCGGCGCCATCGAACGCGATCATCGAGATCTTGTGGGTCATGATGTGGTCGGGGTGGGGGTACCCGCCGTTCTCGTCGTACGTGGTGACGACGTGCGGACGGAACGCGCGGATGCTCCGGACGAGACGCGCCGCCGCCTTCTCGTCGTCCTCCAGTGCGAAGCAGCCCTCGGGCAGCGGCGGCAGCGGGTCGCCCTCGGGCAGCCCGGAGTCGACGAAGCCGAGCCACTCCTGCTTGACGCCCAGGATCTCCCGGGCCTCGTCCATCTCCTTCTTGCGCACCTCGTGGATGTGCTCCTCGATGTACGCGTCGCCCTGGAGTTTCGGGTTGAGGATGGAGCCGCGCTCGCCGCCCGTGCAGGTCACGACCAGCACGTCCACCCCCTCGGACACATACTTGGCCATGGTGGCCGCGCCCTTGCTCGACTCGTCGTCGGGGTGGGCGTGTACGGCCATCAGTCGAAGCTGCTCAGTCAAGACTCGATCCTCAGTGATTGGTCGCCATTGAGTGGTGCCGTCCCGTAGGGACGTCGGTGCGGGGTGGCGGTCGGGCTGCGGGTGGCAGACTTCTATAGTGACCGAAGCCGGGGGTGGAAAATTCCGCGATCCCCCGGTACGGAAGGAACAATCATGACTGCGGTGCGTGAAGCACTTCCGGAGGGCCGCTACGGCCGCTCCGCGGACGAGCGCGCGGACCGCAAGCTCAGAATCATCGGCTCGGTGCTGGGCGTCGCGCTGCTCGGCGTGGTCGGCTGGATCGGTTACGGCTACGTGGCGGGCCAGGGGATCAGCGCCGAGGTGATCAAGTTCAAGATCGCCTCGGACGACCGGGTCGACGTCCACCTGGAGGTTCGCAAGGACCGGGACGCGAAGGGCTACTGCACGCTCCGCTCGCAGCGCGTGGACGGCGACGACGTGGCCCGCAAGGACATCCGGTTCGACGACCGCTCCGACCGGATCGACCGGATCGTCTCGTTGCGTACGACGTCGCGGGCGACCAGCGTGGAGCTGCTGGGCTGCACCGCCGACGGCGGGGCGTCGCGTTGACCGGCACGGACCGGCTCCGACCTGCGGTTATCGTCCCTGACCTGCGTTGACGCGGTCGTAGCGGTTTACCTTCTCCCCCTTTTCCTGCGGAATTGTTAGGCTCGTGGTTTCGCCCACCCGTGGAGGCACATGCTTCTGGGTAGGGCGATGCTTTGTATTCCCAGTACCGACGCTTTGTATTTCCAGTACCGACTAGGAGCACCTGTGACCCAGACCAGCGAAAACGTCACCTGGCTCACGCAGGAGGCGTACAACCAGCTCAAGGCCGAGCTGGAGTACCTGTCTGGTCCCGCGCGCACGGAGATCGCCGTAAAGATCGCGGCGGCCCGTGAGGAGGGTGACCTCCGGGAGAACGGCGGGTACCACGCGGCCAAGGAGGAGCAGGGCAAGATGGAGTTGCGGGTGCGCCAGCTCACCCAGCTCCTGGAGCATGCGAAGGTCGGCGAGGCCCCCGCCGACGACGGCGTGGTCGAGCCCGGCATGGTCGTCACCATCGCGTTCGACGGCGATCTCGACGACACCATGACGTTCCTGCTCGCCTCCCGCGAGTACGCGAGCGCGGACATCGAGACGTACTCCCCGCAGTCCCCGCTCGGTTCCGGCGTGAACGGCAAGAAGATGGGCGAGGACGCCGAGTACGAGCTGCCGAACGGCAAGAAGGCCTCGGTGAAGATCCTCGAGGCGAAGCCGTACACGGGCTGACCCGCCACATCTGTAGGCAGCAAGGAGCCCCGGCCGCGGGACGGCCGGGGCTCCTTGCTGCCCTCAGGCGGCCGCCGAGCGGTACTTGCGGACCGCCAGCGTCCGGAAGACCGCGATGATCAGCACGGACCAGATCAGCGAGGCCCAGACGGGATGTTCCATCGGCCAGGCGTCGGACGGTGAGACGCCCGGGTTCCCGAAGAGCTCGCGGCAGGCCTGCACGGTCGCGCTGAACGGGTTCCATTCGGCGATCGGCTGGAGCCAGCTCGCCATGTTCTCGGTGGGCACGAAGGCGTTCGAAATGAACGTGACCGGGAAGAGCCAGATGAGGCCGCCCGAGGTGGCCGCTTCGGGGGTGCGGACCGAGAGACCGATCAGTGCCCCGATCCAGGAGAAGGCGTAGCCCAGCAGGAGCAGCAGCGCGAAGCCGCCGAGCACCTTGCCGGCGTTCTCCTCGGTGCGCCAGCCGACCAGCAGGGCGACGACCGCGAGGACGACCAGGGTGAGCGTCGTCTGGACGAGGTCGGCGAGCGTACGGCCGGTGAGCACCGCACCGCGCGCCATGGGCAGCGAGCGGAACCGGTCGATGAGGCCCTTGTGCATGTCGTCCGCGATACCGGCGCCGGCGGTGGCGAAGGTCACGGTCTGGGCGAAGATGCCCGCCATCAGGAAGTTGCGGTAGTCGGCGGGGCTGGTGGAACCGCCGATCATCATCGAGCCGCCGAAGACGTAGCTGAACAGCACCACGAACATGATCGGCTGGATCAGCCCGAAGATGACCATCTCGGGGATCCGGGTCATCCTGATCAGGTTGCGCCGGGCGACGACGAGGGAGTCGCGGACCGACCGGCCCAGGGAGCCGCCCGGGCGGGGGGCAGCGATGTGCAGCGTTTCCGTCGTGGCAGTCATTTCGCGGCCTCCTGTCCGGCCTTCCGGCCGGTCTGCGCCCCGCGTCCGCGGGGGACGGTCCCGTTGTCGTCGGTCTCCGTCAGCTCGGCCACATGACCGGTGAGCGAGAGGAACACGTCGTCGAGGGTCGGGCGGCGCAGACCGATGTCGTCGATCTCGACCCCTCGGGAGTCGAGGTCCCGGATGATCTCGGCGAGCAGTTTGGCGCCGCCGGAGACCGGGACGGTCAGTTTGCGGGTGTGCTGGGTGAGGGTGACCTCGCCCTTGCCCAGGTGGGCGAGGACGGCCCGGGCCGGGTCGATCTGGTCGGGCTGGTGGACGACGACCTCGACGCGCTCACCGCCGGTCTGGGCCTTGAGCTGGTCGGAGGTGCCGCGGGCGATGACGAGGCCGTGGTCGATGACGCAGATGTCGTGCGCCAGGCGGTCGGCCTCCTCCAGGTACTGGGTGGTCAGCAGGAGCGTCGTGCCGCCTGCGACGAGTTCCTCGATGACCTCCCACAGCTGCTGCCGGTTGCGCGGGTCGAGGCCGGTCGTCGGCTCGTCCATGAACATCACCGGCGGGGAGACGACGAGCGCCGCCGCCAGGTCGAGGCGGCGGCGCATCCCTCCGGAGTACGTCTTCGTCGGCCGGTCGGCCGCGTCGGCGAGGTTGAACCGTTCCAGCAGCTGCCCCGCCCGGGCCTTCGCGTCGCGCCGGCTCATCTGGTAGAGCTGACCGACCATCTGCAGGTTCTCGCGGCCGGTCAGATACTCGTCGACCGCGGCGAACTGGCCGGAGAGCCCGATCGAGCGGCGGACGTCGTCGGGTCTCTTCAGTACGTCGATGCCCGCCACGACCGCCCTGCCGCTGTCCGGCCGGAGCAGAGTCGTCAGGACACGTACGGCGGTCGTCTTGCCGGCCCCGTTGGGGCCGAGGAGGCCCAGGACCGTGCCTTCCGGCACGTCGAGATCAACACCGCCGAGTGCTCGTACATCGCCGAAGGTCTTCACCAGGCCTTCGGCATGGATGGCGCCTGGCATACGGATTCCCCCAGAGCGTTCGGGTGACTTCCCTCACAGATCCTAGGATTGTGCGCCTTGCGCCGCCGGGTGAACGCGCACACCGAGGGGCCCGCGTGTCAGCCCGTCACCTCGTACCCCGCCTGCCGGAGCGCCGCGGTGACCTCCTCGCAGTGGGCCGGCCCCTTGGTCTCCAGGTGCAGCTCGACCTCCACCTCGGTGAGACCGAGCCGCGGATCGGTCCGTACATGGCCGATGTCGAGGACGTTGGCGTCCGCGACGGACAGCGAGGCGAGCAGGGCGGCCAGCGCGCCCGGGCGGTCCGTGAGCCGCACCCGCAGGCTCAGGTAACGGCCGGCCGACGCCATGCCGTGGGTCAGGATGCGCTGCATCAGCAGCGGGTCCACATTGCCGCCCGACAGCAGCGCGACCACCGGCCCCCGGAACGACCGGGGGTCGCTCAGCAGCGCCGCGACGGGGCTCGCCCCGGCCGGTTCCACCACTAGTTTCGCCCGCTCCAGGCAGAGCAGCAGCGCGCTGGACAGCTCGGCCTCGGAGACCGTACGGACCTCGTCGACCAGCTCCTGGACGAGCCCGAACGGCACGTCGCCCGGGCGCCCCACCTTGATGCCGTCCGCCATCGTCTGCAGTCCGTCGATCGCCACCGGGTGGCCGGCCGCCAGGGAGGGCGGGTAGCAGGCCGCGCCCGCCGCCTGGACGCCGACGATCCGCACGTCGGGCCGGACGGCCTTCACCGCCACCGCGATGCCCGCGGCGAGACCGCCGCCGCCGATCCCGACGACGATCGTGCGGACCTCGGGGCACTGTTCGAGGATCTCCAGGCCGACGGTGCCCTGACCGGCAATGATGTCCGGGTGGTCGAAGGGGTGGATGAAGACCGCGCCGGTCTCCTCGGCGTACTCCTGGGCGGCGGCGAGCGTCTCGTCGACGACCTGGCCGTGCAGCCTGACCTGCGCGCCGTACTCGCGGGTCGCGGCGACCTTCGGCAGCGGCGCCCCGATCGGCATGAAGACCGTTGCCCGTACGCCCAGCAGCGCAGAGGCGAGTGCGACACCCTGCGCATGGTTTCCGGCGCTCGCGGCGACGACCCCGGCCGCCCGCTCCACCGGGGACAGTCCGGCGATCCTTACGTACGCGCCGCGCAGCTTGAACGAACCGGTCCGCTGCAGGTTCTCGCATTTGAAGTGGACCGGCGCGCCGACCAGCTCCGACAGATGGCGGCTGCCCTCCATCGCGGTCACCCGGGCCACACCGGAGAGCATCTTCTGCGCGCCCCGGACATCGTCGAGGATCACTGGGGGAAACGGATGGGGCGTACGGAAGTTCATGACTGCAAGTCTTGCAGCTGGACGCCCTGCGGGACGCCGCCGCGGCGCCGTCCTGCGTCGTTGTCCACAGGTTTGTGCGGCACTGGTACGCGTTGCCCCGGGGCCGCGTACTCTGTCCCCCACCCATCCGACACCGCACGAAGAGAGCCCCCGGCCATGCCCCCTCAGGACATGACGACAGCTGCGTCTCCTTCCGGGGGCGCCACCCCCGATTCCCCGGGTCCCGACCACCTTCTCGATGCTATGCAGCACCAGGTGGCCGTGTTCGCCCGCCGTGCCGAGCAGACCCGCCTCGGCGGTGTCGGCCAGGTCCGCAATTCCATGGACCGGGCCGCTTATCTGCTGCTCAACCGGTTGGACCGGGAAGGCCCGATGGGCGTCAAGGCACTGGCCGCGGGGATGGGGATCGACTCCTCGACCGTGACCCGCCAGGTCGCGCCGCTCGTCGACACCGGTCTGGTCAAGCGCACGTCGCACCCGGAGGACGGCCGCGCGGTCGTGCTCCAGCTGTCGCCGCGCGGGCAGGCCCGGCTCGACGAGGTGCGGGCATCTCGGCGGGAGCTGATGTCGCAGGTGACGCAGGACTGGACGGCGGAGGAACGGGACGCGTTCTGCACGCTGCTGACGCGGTTCAACGCGGCGCTGGCCGCACGGCAGACGCATCAGCCGACGACCGACTGAGCCGGGCGGCGCGGCGGGCGGCGCCTCGGGGGTGGCATTCGCTCCGTCCGACCCCTTGACCAGGAGTGGTCGGCGGCGATGCCATGTGGGGGTGCGAGAGCGGCAGGCGGGTCCTCAGCGGCGCCGCGCCCAGGAGTTCGAGGCCTTCGTGGCGGGCGCGGCCGGCCGCCTGCTGCACACTGCCACGCTGCTCACCGCCGAACCCTCGCAGCCGCCCGGGAGCAACGAACGGGCGCTGCGTCTGCTGACCGCCGCGCTGGCCCGTACATACGCGGACTGGGACCGGCTGCACGGCGAGGATCCGTACAACCGCACCCGGCAGGAGCTGGCCTCCCGGTTCGCCCGGGAGGCATGGCGGCACCACCGGCCGCGCGGCGGCCTGCTGGACCCGCTGACCCCGAAAGCACGGCTGGTCCTCGTACTGCGCCTGTACGAGGGTGTCGCGGAGGAGCAGACCGCCGCGCTGCTGGGACTTCCGGTGGACCGGGTCCGGGCGATCTGCAACCGCTCGGTGGCCACCATGGGCGACCCGCGGGGACCCACCCCTCGGCGCCGGACCGGACGATGGACCCCGGGGCCGCTGGGGGCCGCGCCGTGAAGCGCCCCGGCCGCAGGGAGGACCACGTCCGGCAGATGCTGGACGGGCCGCATCCGCAGGTCCCCGCCGGTCTGGCGGACCGGGCGGCGGAGCGCGGCGGCCGCATGCTGCGCCGCCACCGGGCGGCCCGCGCGCTGGCGCTGACGGTGCTGTTCGTGGCGGTGGCCGCGTTCATGGTGTGGGCGGTGGTCACCCAGCCGTGGCAGGTGCCGCCCGCCGAGACGACACCACCCCTGGAAGGCTGGTGAGCCCGGAGCTGCGGCAACAGATCCGTGAGTCGATCGAGGACGAGAAGGTCGACGCCTGACCGGGCGGATCACCTGGCGATGCGCCGGGCGGGCAGCGAGTCGGCCCGCCCGGCGCTTCGGGGTCCACACCGTCCCAGGACGGACACGTTCTAGCCGAGCGCCTGCTTCAGGTCGGCCAGCAGGTCGTCCGCGGACTCGATGCCGACGGACAGCCGGACCAGGTCGGCCGGCACCTCCAGCGCCGAGCCGGCCACCGAGGCGTGCGTCATCCGGCCCGGGTGCTCCACCAGGGACTCGACGCCGCCGAGGGACTCGCCGAGCGTGAACAGCTTCGTCCGGTTGCAGACCTCGACCGCCGCCTCCTCGCCGCCCTCGACGCGGAACGACACCATGCCGCCGAACGCCTTCATCTGCTTGGCGGCGATCTCGTGCCCCGGGTGCTCCGGCAGCCCCGGATAGAGGACCTGGGTCACCTTGGGGTGCCGGGTCAGCAGCTCGGCGACCTTGGCGGCGTTCTCGCTGTGCCGGTCCATCCGGACCGGCAGCGTCTTGATGCCGCGCAGCACCAGCCAGGAGTCGAACGGTCCGGCGACCGCGCCCATCGCGTTCTGGTGGTACGCCAGTTCCTCGCCGAGCCCCGCGTCCGCGGCGATCAGCGCGCCGCCGACGACGTCCGAGTGGCCGCCCATGTACTTGGTCAGCGAGTGCACGACGACGTCCGCGCCGAGCGCGATCGGCTGCTGCAGATAGGGGCTGGCGAAGGTGTTGTCGACGACCAGCCGGGCACCCGCGGTGCGGGCCACGTCCGCGACGGCCGCGATGTCGGTGATGCCGAGCAGCGGGTTGGACGGCGTCTCCACCCAGATGACCTTCGTACGGTCGTTGACCGCGGCCCGGACCGCCGCCGGGTCGGAGGTGTCCGCGACGGAGAAGTCGACGCCCCACCGCTTGACCACCTTGGCGAAGAGCCGGAAGGTGCCGCCGTACGCGTCGTTCGGGATGACGACATGGGCGCCGGGGTGCAGCAGCGTACGCAGCAGGCAGTCCTCCGCCGCGAGCCCGGACGCGAAGGCGAGACCGCGGCGGCCGCCCTCGATGGCCGCAAGGTTCTCCTCCAGTGCGGTGCGCGTCGGGTTGGCGCTGCGGCTGTACTCGTAGCCGCCGCGGAGCCCGCCGACGCCGTCCTGCTTGTACGTGGACACCTGATAGATGGGCGGAACAACGGCGCCGGTGAGGGGATCGGCGGTGTTTCCCGCGTGGATCGCGAGGGTCTCGAAGCTGTGCTGGTCGCTCATGGGGCCCGAGCGTAGTTCGTCACAGGGGTGATCCACGTCCACTGCGCCGTCCGGTGACAATGGGCGTATGGAGATTCTCTGGTTCCTCATCGCGCTGTGCATGCTCGCCGCGGTGATCGGCCCCTTCGTGCTGCGCCGCAGGTCCGGTATCCACCAGGTCGCGCCCGGTTCCCCGGACGCCGCTGACCCCGACACGTACGGCTTCGTCCGCCAGGAGGAGCTGGACGTCCGGATGCCGGGCCCCGATCAGGATCTCCTCGATGTTCTCGATGTCGTGCAGCGCACCCAGGACTGGCGCGCGGCCTCTCAGTTGCTGGCCGGGACGCCGAAGGAGAGCGAGGTGCGGTGGCAGCGGGTGCAGGCGTTCGCCGGCGCCGCGTCGCTCGAACTGATGCAGGCTCCGGGTGTCGGTGGTGCGTGGCTGCGGTCGTGGCGGGCCGAGTCGCCGAAGGACGCGGGCGGTGCGGCCGTGCATGCCGAGTTCCTGGTCCAGCAGGCGTGGCGGTCCTCCACCGCGGGGACGGACGACTTCCGGATCATTCTGGAGGAGGCCCGTACGGTCTGCGGCGAGGCGGCCCTGCTGGCGCCCGGTGACCCGGTCCCGTACATCGTCGAACTGGCCGTCGCCCGCGGACTCGGCTACTCCCACGAGGAGTTCGACCGGCTCTGGCTGAAGATCATCGACCGGGCCCCGGCGCACATGGGCGCGCACATCGCGGCGCTGCACTTCTGGTGCGAGAAGTGGCACGGCTCCCGCGAGGAGGCCGACCGCTTCGCCGTTTCGGCGGCCGCCCGCGCCCCGCAGGGCTCGCTGCTGGCCGCGCTGCCGCTGTTCGCGGTGTACGAGCATCTGCCCGAGGTCAATCTCGTCAGCGGCTTCTACGAGAGCCTGGTGGTGACGAAGGCGGTCGAGGGCGCGCTGTTCGCGGTGCACGCCGCGCGTCCCGACGATCCGATGCTCGCCCATGTCCGGCATCTGCTGGTGCTGTTCCTGGTGCGGATGGAGCGCTGGTCGGAGGCGATGAACCAACTCGTCCACATCGACGGGCATGTGGGCGCGCTGCCGTGGACGCAGAACTCCGACCCGGCCGCCGAGTACACGGTGTACCGGGCGCTCGCGGTAGCCGGGTACGAGGCGAACGGCGGCAGTCCGGCGACTCTGCCGAGGTAGCCGCGGGGCGGCTCCGTGCCTGTTCAGCCCCTGTGCGGTGATTGTTCCGCCGCTGGTTTCGGGCCGCTCACGGACCACGTTGCCGCGCCGACCTGCGGTAGGTCATACTCCGGTTCCCCCCACACCACCCTTGCCGTACCGCTGTCACCAGCCCAGTTCCTGTGGGGGATCTGCCCGATGGGCCCAACTCTGCGCGCCGCCCGCGCTCTTGTCCTGCTTGCCGGCTTCTATCTGCTGAGCCTCGTCCTGCTCGCCGCCCTCGGCGCCCTGGACTGGGCCGCGTTCACGTGGACGACGGGCAGCGTCGCCGCGAAACTGTTCATCCTCAGCGTCGTGCTGGCGATCCCGATCGTGCGGGGCATGTTCATGCTGCGTACGCCGAAGGACGACGGCCCGACCGGGCTGCCGGTCGACGACACCCGGGAGCCCCGGCTCTGGGCCGCCGTCCGCGACATCGCCCAGCAGGTCGGCACCCGTGCCCCCGACGAGATCGTGCTCAACGGCGATGTGAACGCCGCGGTCAGCGAGGACGCCAGGTTCCTCGGCCTGGTCGGCGGCAGGCGCCGGCTCTACCTCGGCCTGCCGCTGATGGCCGGACTGTCCGAGGCCCAGCTGCGCTCCGTGCTCGCCCATGAGATGGGCCATTACGGCAACTCCGACACCCGCCTCTCCGCGATCACCGCACGCGGTCGCATCCAGGTGGTCCGCACCATCGCCCACTTCCAGGAGCGGGCGGGCCGGACCGTCGCCAAGGAGCAGGCGCGCCAGGAGAAGAAGGCGGCGAAGGCCGTTGCCAAGGGCAAGAAGGCCAAGGAGATCGACACCGGCGGTGCGGGTCTCTCGTACCGCGCGATGGCGGCGGTCTACACGGCGTACGCGAAGTTCTACATCCGTGCCACGCTCTCCGGAGCCCGCCGTGAGGAGCTCGCCGCCGATGTCGCCGCGGCCAGGATCGCTGGCCGTGACGCGACCGCGTCCGCGCTGCGCGAGCTCCCGGCGCTCGACGCCGCCCACGGCTTCTACATGAACGCGTACGCCACGCTCGGCGTCGATGCCGGGATGCTGCCGCCGCCCGGCCAGGTCTTCGGCGGCGTACGGCACCTGCTGGCCGCCCGCAAGGACGAGCTGGACGAGATGCGCGGCTCCCTGCCGTCCGAGCCGTCCTCCCCTTACGACTCGCACCCGCCGATCGCGGAGCGCGTCGCCCGGATCGAGGCACTGCCGGACGACGGGCGCGCTTCGGAGCCCGTGGAGCCGTCGCTGGGCCTGCTCGCCGACGCCGAGCGGACGCTCGCCGCCGTCGAGGAGTCGGTGCTGACCCCGGAGGCACTGCGGCTGCGCCGGGTCGACTGGCCGGAGCTGGTGCACGAGTCGATGACGGTGTACGCCGAGCAGTCGGCGAAGGGGTTCAGCGCGGTGGTCGGCGAGGTGACCGGCAGCGACGGCTCGCTGACTGCCACACTCGACGCGATCGACGCGGGTGCGCTGTGGCAGATCGCCGACCGCCTCCCCAAGTCCGACGAGGCCCGCGCCGCGACCGGCCGCGCGGCCCGCGAGTTCGCCAGGCCCCGGCTGCGCGCCGGACTGCTGCAGCTGACCGGCGGCGACTTCGTACGGCAGGGGCGGGCCCGCTGGCAGCTGTCCTGGACCGACTCCGCGACACTGAAGCTGCCCGAAGGGTACGAGGAGACGCTCCCGGCGGCGCTGGACGCGGCGGTGGCGGACGTGCCGGACACCGAACCGCTGCGCAAACTGCTCGCCCCCTAGCCCGCCTCCGCCCCCACCCTCTATCCCTCCCCGAGCTCACCTTTCTGGATTGGACCGGAACCCCCGTGGCACGACTGATACCCCTGCTGGCGATCGCTCTCGGCGTGTACTTCTGGCTGAAGGCGCGGAAGAAGACGACGGAGTTCGTGGAAGGCGCATCCGGCGCCGCACCCTCGGCGCCCCGTACGCGCCGCAACCGGAAGTCCGGCCCGGCGAAGGCCGCCGCGGAGCTCGGCCTCGTACCGGCCGACGAGCTCGACACCGCGCACGCTGCCGCCCCCGACCCGCGCGACGAGGAGATACGCGCCACCGTCCGGTCCGGGAACTGGCAGGCGGGCGCCGACTTCCTCGCCGACGCGGGCCGGGACTGGCAGGAGCGCTACCGGCGTGCCGGCGTCCTCCAGGACGAGGCCGCGGCCGACGACACCTGGCTGCTGGCCTGGCGCACCGCGCAGCCCAAGGACGCGGGAGCGGCCTTCGTGCACGCCGGCGCGCTGATCAGCGTCGCCGCGGACATCCGTGGCGCGAAGCAGGCGAAGTACACGACGCAGGAGCAGTTCGCCGGCTTCCACCGGATGATGGCCCAGGCCCGGGAGGCCTGCCACGAGGCCCAGGAGCTGGCCGGCGACGACCCGGGCCCGTTCATCGCCGAGATCTCCTGCGCCCTCGGCCTCGGCTACGGGCATGACGACTTCCGCGCGCTGTGGGCCGAGGTCGAGAAGCGCGACGCCCACCACCTCGCGGCTCATACTTCGGCCCTCCAGTACTGGTGCCGCAAGTGGCGCGGTTCGCACGAGCTCGCCGAGCGTTTCGCGCGCGAAGCTGCGCAGAAGGGCAGCCCCGGCCGGCTGCTCTCCCTCCTCCCGCTCTACGCCGCCTTCGAGCAGGAGTCGGCGGAGCAGGATCTGGACCCGGACGTGTTCTACAAGAGCCCCGAGCTGATCGCCGCGGTCGACGCCTGCCTGATCGACGTGGCCGCCGCCGCGGCCGCCGACCCCGAGGACCGGCGGATCGTCCGGGTCCGCCATCTGCTCGCCTGGCTGCTGTACTGGCAGGACCGGTACGAAGCGGCGCTGGAGCAGTACCGCGCGATCGACGGCTACATCGACAGCGCCCCGTGGACGTACTCCGGGGACCCGAAGGCGCGCTACGTCCAGTCCCGCGACTTCTGCGCCGCGCAGGTCCTGGCCGCGGGCGGGAACTGACCGGTACGGACACTGTGGGGGCGCCGGAACCCCCGGCGCCCCCACAGTGTCCCGCCGCCGGCACCCTCTTCGTCCACGGCGGGGCACAAGCACGGCCCGGCCTCAGAACTTCCGCCCGGTCGGCTGCGCCCGACGCCGGGCCGCCTCTCGCGGTCAGCCCTCCGCGCGGGCGGGCAGCCGCCATCCCGGACGCGGGAAGTGGCAGGTGTAACCCTCCGGGTAACGCTCCAGGTAGTCCTGGTGCTCGGGCTCGGCCTCCCAGAAGGGGCCGACCGGCTCGACCTCGGTGACGACCTTGCCCGGCCACAGTCCGGAGGCGTCCACATCCGCGATCGTGTCCTCGGCGATCCGCTTCTGCTCGTCATCCACGTAATAGATCGCCGAGCGGTAGCTGAGGCCGATGTCGTTGCCCTGACGGTTCTTGGTGCTCGGGTCGTGGATCTGGAAGAACAACTCCAGGATCGCGCGGAAGTCGGTCGTCTCGGGGTCGAAAAGGATCTCAATGGCCTCCGCGTGCGTGCCATGGTTACGGTACGTCGCGTTCGGCACGTCACCGCCGGTGTATCCGACCCGAGTCGCGCTCACGCCCGGCTGCCGGCGGATCAGGTCCTGCATCCCCCAGAAGCATCCGCCCGCCAGCACGGCCCTCTGCGTCTGCGCCGCCATTGCAGTCCTCCAAATTGTGTCAGCTCACTCACTCGGGCTGCTCGGTTCACACACCACCGGCATCCCATGTCCACTTGCTGCAACGCGCGAGGGTTCCAAGCGATTCCGTGCCCGTCCGACCGGCCCCGGGGTCGTCGGTCCGCCGCGAGGAGCGCACCGCCGTGTTGCCCTCAGCACCAGCGGTACCTGGACAAGAGGCTCGGCGGGACGGGCGTGAGCTGCCCCATGGGCGTGGCGAAGAGCGGCTGACACTTCCCACCCGACGGGACGGGCAGAGCCCCTGCCACGGCGCTACGCGCCGACGGCCTGCTGACGTCTGCTGCCGCAGGTGGCCAGGCTGCACCACCGTCGCCGACCGCCCTGGTCGAGGAACAGCCAGCCGCAGTCCTCGCTGGGGCAGGTGCGGATCGTGAGGCGTCGCGGATCAGCGAGCAGTTCCGCGGCGCTGCGGGCCGTGGCGAGGACGGGCAGCCGCAAGCCGGCGGCGGGGGACAGGCGCCAATGTGCCAGGCCGTCCTCGCCCCGCGTGAACACGGATGTCCTGGCGGCGTCCTGCGCGAGGCCTGCCACCGCCTTGAAGGCGCGGGCGTCCTCCGGATCGGTCAGGCAGGCGTACAGGTTCGTACGGAACCCGCGGGCCTCGTCCAGGGCGGCGGTGGCCTCGTCGGGGTGCTGTTGCGCCTGCTTGAGCAGTCGGGCGACGAGATGGTCCTCCGCCAGGTCCATGTGACCGGCCCACACGGCGAGTGTGGAGTAACTGCGCAGCCAGTCCGAGCCGGGCAGACCGGGGCCGCCCCAGCCTGCGTAGGTGTTGCAGAATTCCAGCGCCGGATGCCCGCTCGTGCTCCACGGCAGCCACTCCTCGCCGACCCGCACCGCGTACAGGGGCGCGGCCGGCCGGTCCAGCCGGGGGTCACCCTGCAGGATCCGGTCGTGCAGCGTCATCAGCTCGGTGCCCGGCTCGATGCCCAGCTCGGTCACCAGCACCTGACGCGTATGCCGGTAGAGCTGGAGGGCATCGGCCTGGCGGCCGCTGCGGTACAGGGCGGTCATCTGGGCGACGACGAGCCGTTCACGCCCCGGAAGTTCCTGGGCCAGTGGCGTCAGATCCGCCACGACCCGTTCGTGCAGCCCCATGGTGAGCTGGGCCTCGGCCCGCTGCTCCAGAGCGGACAGGCGCAGCTCACCCAGCCGGCCGCCGAGCCGGTCGCGCAGCTCGTCGTCGACCACGTCGGCGAGCAGCGGGCCACGCCAGAGCCCCAGCGCCTGGTCGTAGCGGCGCACCCGCTCCCCGGGATCGCCGGTGACGGCGGCCTGCCGGACGAGGGTGAGGAACTCCTGCGCGTCGATCACATGGGCGCCGGGATCCACGGTGTAGCCGTCGTGCCGGGTCTCGACGTACAGCCCATGCGGTGTGAGGCGGGCTCGCAGCCTGCCGATGTAGGTGTGGACGGTGCCGCGGGCCGAGGGGGGCGCAGCGCCGTTCCACAGCAGATCGATGAGGCGTGCGGTCGTCACGACCTGGCCCGCCTGCAGCAGGAGGATCGACAGCAGGCACCGCTCCTGGCGGCGGCTGCCCACCAGGACGGGCCGGCCCTCATGGCGGGCCTCGAACGGACCGAGCAGTTGGAACTCCATGGCGGGCGTGAGCCTAGCCGGGAGCGCTCCCCGGCTGCAGTGGAGGTGGTGAGAATCTGGTCAGCGGCCGGGGTGAGGCTGAGGACCGGATCGTTTTCGAGCCTCACTTCAGCAGGGAGAAACCATGCGACGAACCGTCGTTGCTCTGTCGGCACTTGCCACTGTGCTCCTCGGCGCGGTGCCCGCCGCGTCCGCCGACAGCGACACCGGTGCCGGTGTGGGCAAGGGCTGGGAACCGACACCGTCGAAGCCGTGGGACGTTCCCGCCGGGCTCCGGTGCGACTTCCCCGTTCACGGTGAACCCGTCGTCGATGAGGTCGTACGGCATGTGCTCGACACCAATCCCGACGGCTCCGCGAAGCGGGTCACCTACAAGGGCGACCTGGTCGTACGGGTCACGAACACCGACACCGGCGCCTTCTACGACGCGGACGTCAGCGGCCGGGCCATTGTCGAATACCGCACCGACGGTTCCCAGTTCTGGTCCGTGCGCGGCCCCGTGCTGGTGGGATTCGGGGAGAACGCGGGCACCCTGCCGCGCGGCCTCTACACCATCGACGGTGCGTACACCATGAACATCAGCGCCACCGGCTACAAGACCGTGGCCATGGCGCACGGCACGAGTGACGACCTCTGCGCCCGCATCGGCTGAACTCGCCCCCGGTTGCCCGGCGGACCGGTGCGCGCTCGGTCCGCCGTTCCCGCCGCGACGGCCGGGCGACCTCGGCGAAGGCGGGCCGGTACGCTCGCAGACGTGGACGCCGAGGGGGCACCGATGCGCGAGTACCGCACGGACGACAGGGGGATCCCTGCTCTGACCGGGCGCCCCTGGTGGGCGGCCAACGAAGTCCTTGCGTTCGTAATGGAGTTGGCGGCGCTGGCCTGTCTGTCCTGGTGGGGCTTCCACGCCGGTGGCGACAGTCCGACCCTGAAACTGCTGCTGGCCTTCGCAATCCCCGCGCTCGCCGTCGCCCTGTGGGGGCTCTTCGCCGCGCCACGCGCCCGGATCCGGCTGCCGCTGGCGGGCGTCCTCGCGGTCAAAGCCGTGGTGCTGGGCGGCGGCGCCTTCGGGCTTTATCGGGTCGGCCACCCGGCGGCCGCGGTGGCGCTCGCCGTCGTGATGGTCGCGAACACCGGCCTGGCGGAAACCTTTCGGCACAAGCCGGCGCCCGGGAAGCCGCACCACCCCCGGCCTCGGGCGGATGAAGCGGCAGAACACGACGGATGAGCGAGTAGGTGTCACGTTCGCGCGGGGGGCCGAGCTGCGGACCGTACGGGCTCCGGGCCGGCCGTCGTCAGCCGATGACCGGCGGGGCCGCCGCCCGCATCGCGGCCGCGGTCGCCGACGCGTCGTACTCCGGTCCGACACCCTCGACGAGCACCACGTCGCCCGCCATGTTCCGCGTCCGCAGCGGCAGCAGCTCCTGGTAGGCGGCCGACTCGTACCAGCCGCGGGCGGCCGCCAGGTCGGGGAAGCCGATGATGACGAGCGCGCCCGGCCAGTCGCCCTCGACGACCTCGACCTGGGTGCCATGGACGAGGAACCGGCCGCCGAACGGGTCCATGGTCGACTGGATGCGTTCGATGTACGTGAGAACCTCCTCGCCGGGGTGGGCGGCGGGGTGCAGGTGGCCTATGGCGTACGCGGTCATGGTGTCGCCCTCCGGATCTGCGTGCTGCGGTGGTTCCGTCAGCCGGTGTGCACCATGCTGCCCGCGGGCGTAGGGACCGTCGATTACCTGAGAGGTAGGGGGCTCAGTCGTTGATGCCCAGGTCCTCCCGCATCAGTTTCCGCATGGTGTCGAGGTGCGGGTCCGCCGCCTTGAGTTTCTCCAGGACCCTTTCGACGCTCTCGCCGTCGCGGGCCAGGCCGCGGTCCAGGCGTTTGATGGCCGCGTCACTGGTCGCGAGTACCCGGTTGAGGTCGCGGGACGCCTGCAGGATCCGCTCGGGGACGATCATCTGCGCCTCGGCGTAGCGGTCGCGGTGGTCGAGGCGGGCCTCTTCGAGCTGGGCGCGTTCCTGCTCGGTGTAGACGCGGTCCCTGATCCGGTGGAGGGCGTCCTTGAGGAGGGTGTGGAACTGCCGGGAGGCCCGGTTCATGGCCGTGTACTGGGCGCGTCGCTCCTCGAACCTCCGCCGCTTGTCGGCAAGTTCGGCCTCGTCGGCGCGCTGCCGCGCGGTCAGCCGCTGGGCGAGCATCGGGGCGAACAGGGTGCCCAGCACGCCGACGACTGCGGTGATCATGGCGGTGATGGCAGCGGTCATGGGTGTGAGATTAGTGCGATGAACGAACGGGGGCGCGGGGCGGCGGCGACGGAGTCGATTCCGTGGCCGCCGCCCCGCGCCGGGGAGGCCGATGGGGCCTACGTCAGGCCGCCGCGTTCTCCGTGACCGTGACGCGGCCCTTGCGGATGGTCGCCAGCCGCGGCGCCCTGCGGGCGATCGCGCTGTCGTGGGTGACCATGATGAAGGTCAGCCCGTGCTCCTTCCACATCGTCTCCAGCACCTCCATGACCTCGTCGCGCATGGACTCGTCGAGGTTGCCGGTCGGCTCGTCGGCGAGCAGCACCTTGGGCCGCTTGACCAGGGCCCGTGCGATCGCCACGCGCTGCTGCTGGCCACCGGACATCTCGCCGGGGAGGTGTCCGAGCCGCTCACCGAGTCCGACGGATTCCAGTGCCTCCGCGGCCTGCCTGCGCCGCTCCGACGCCTTGCCGCCGAGCGGGACGAGCGCCGTTTCGACGTTCTCCTGCGCAGTCAGCGTCGGGATGAGGTTGAAGCTCTGGAAGACGAAGCCGATGTTCTGCGCGCGCACCTTGGTGAGCTTGGCCTCGCTGAGCTTCGCGAGGTCCACACCGTCGAGTTCGACGCTGCCGCTCGTGGGACGGTCGAGGCCGCCGAGCATCTGCAGCAGTGTGGACTTGCCGCCGCCGGTGGGGCCCTGGATGACGAGCCGGCCGCCGTCCTCGATGGTCAGATCGACACCGGCGAGCGCATTGACGGTGGACTTGCCGCGGGTATAGCGCTTGGTGACGTCTCTGAGGGTGTACATGGGTCAACTCCTGCTGGAACAGAGGGGGTGGGACGCCCGGACGGGCTATTCGACGCGGCGCAGCGCATCCGCGGGACGCAGCCGGGAGGCCCGCCAGCCGCCGAAGGCACCCGCGATCAGCCCGCCCGCCACGGCCAGCGCGACGGCGATCAGGATGATGGAGAGGGAGACCGGTGCGGTCAGCGCGATGTCGAGGGACTTGGCCGCGGCCTGCCGGCCGGGTCCTGCCATGCCGCCGCCGAGCATGCCGCCACCACCACCGCCGCCCGAGCCTCCGAGCTGCGCGGTGAGCGTGGGGCTGATCGCGGTCACGACGTACGCACCGGCGAGACCGACCGCGATGCCGAGGACACCGCCCATCAGACCGTTGACGAGAGCCTCGCCGACGACCTGGCGGGTGACCCGGCCGCTCTTCCAGCCGAGCGCCTTCAGCGTGCCGAACTCCCGCACCCGACGGCTGACCGCGGAGGAGGTGAGCAGCCCGGCCACCAGGAAGGCGGCGATGAGGACGGCGATCGACAGCCACTTGCCGACGCTGGAGGCCAGGTCGGACGCGGTGGAAAGGGAGCCGGAGACCGTGTCGGCGAGGTCCGCGGAGGTGGTGACCGTCGTGCCCGAGATGTTCTTCTGGATGGCGGACTTGACGTGGTCGATCTGCTGCGAGTCCGCGGCCTTGACGTAGACCGTGGTGACCTTGTTCTTGGAGTCGGCGAGGGTCTGCGCCTGCTTCAGCGGTATGTAGAGGTTGGCCGCCGCGTCGCCGCTGTCCGCCGTCGAGACGCCGACGATCTTGTACTTGGTCCCGGAGACGGTCACGGTCTTGCCGACCGCGAGCTTCTTCTCCTTGGCGTATGCGGCGTCGACGACCGCGACCTTCGCGTCGGTCTCGGTGGCCTTGAACGCACGGCCCTTGGTGATCTTCGACGAGGTCAGCGGACCGAGGTCCTGCTTGGTGACATCGGTGCCGTACACGGTGTACGAGTTGACGTCGAACGAGGCGCCACCGCCCCTGACTTCACCCTGCGGCTGCGTGCTGCCGCCCCGGCCGCCGGGGCCGGCCGTGCCACCGGTCCCGTTCTGCTTGAACTCGCCGCGCTTGAACTGGCCGTCCACCTTCAGGACGGTCAGGCTGAGTCCGCCGACGGCGTCCGCGACGCCGTCCTGCGTGCCGACCTTGTCGACGGTGGTGGCGGACAGCGTCTGGAAGCCCTGGACCATGACCCGGTCCGAGCTCTGCTTCGCGTCGTCGTCGTTGTCCTTGGCGTCGAACTCGAACCGGGGCCGCTGGGTGCCGGAGCCCGATGCGGCGGCGGACTTGGTCACCGTCATGTCCGTGCCGAGGCCGTACAGCGATTCCAGGACCTTGTCCTGGGCCTTGCTCATGCCGGAGGAGACCGAACTGACGATGATGACCAGCGCAATACCGAGGGCGAGCCCCGAGGCGACGACCAGCGCCGCCTTTCTGCGGCGGCGCAGCTCGCGCCGGAGATAGGTGAAGAACATGGCGCGAGGCTATGAACCGGTCGTGATGGCGAGTTAAGGCCCGCATGAGATCCCGATGAGAACGGCTACGAACGCCACAGGGCGGTGGCACCGGGGGATCCGGGTGCCGCCGCCCTGTGTACGTACGGGACTTCGGGGTGATGAAGTTGCTGCGTGAACTTCCCGCGGGGTCAGGCCGCGGAGTCCGCCTGCCATTCGGCCCAGCTCATGTTCCAGCCGTTGAGGCCGTTGTCGGGCGTGATGGTCTTGTCGGGGGAGTTCTTGACGATGACCACGTCGCCGACCATGGAGTTGTTGTAGAACCAGGCGGCGGGCTGCTTGTCGTCGCCCGCACCCTTCACATCGGCGAGGCCGACACAGCCGTGGCTGGTGTTGGCGCTGCCGAAGACCGACGGCGCACCCCAGTAGTTGCCGTGGATGAAGGTGCCCGACTGGGACAGCCGCATGGCGTGCGGCACGTCCTTGATGTCGTACTCACCCTTGCCGTCGTCGTCGGTGAAGCCGACCGTCGCACCGTTCATCCGGGTCTCCTTGAACTTCTCGGAGATGACCATCTGACCGTTGTACGTCGGGTTGTCGGGGGAACCGGCAGAGATCGGGATCGTCTTGATCGTCTTGCCGTCCTGGGTGACGGTCATGGTGTGCGTCGACGCGTCGACCGTCGAGACCTGGTTGCGGCCGACCTTGAAGGTGACCGTCTTCTGCTGCACGCCGTAAACGCCGTCCGCGCCCTCGACGCCGTCGAGCGCCAGCTTCAGCGTGACGGTGGAGCCGCCCGTCCAGTACTGCTCGGGTCGCAGGTCGAGACGCTGCGAGTTGAACCAGTGACCGACGACCTGCTGGCCGCTGCTGGACGTCACGGTGATTCCGGCCTGGACGGCCTTCCGGTCCGTGATCGGCTTGTTGAAGTTGATCGAGACCGGCATGCCGACACCGACCGTGGAGCCGTCCTCGGGGGTGAAGTTCCCGATGAAGCTGTTGGCGGGCGACACGGTGGTGAACGACGCGTTCTCGTGCGCCTCGCGGCCCTTGGTGTCCTCGGCCGTCGCGTTGATCTTGTACGTGGTCGAGCGCTCGAGCTGCGCGTTCGGCTGCCAGCTGGTGCCGTCGGCGGCCAGGGTGCCGGGGACGCTCGCGCCGGCCGACGTGATCATGGTGACCTGGGTCAGCTTGCCCTTGGTGACGGTGACCTTCGCGGCGTTGTTGATGCTGGCGTTGGTCGCGCCGTTCTTCGGCGAGATCGCTATCTGGGCCTGGGACGCGTCCTCGGCCGCTGCCTTGTCGACTGCCGCCGCCTGAGACTTCTTCGAGCTCTCGTCGCTGCCCGAGCCCGTACCTTCGCTGCAGGCAGTGAGCACGAGTACGCCGCCGAGCAGGGCGGACGCGGCCATCAGGCCCTTGCGCCGCTTGCTGTCCGTCATCACACGCTTCTCCATCGTTGCCGAATCCCCCATAACCCCGAGCGGAACCGTCGTGAGACGGATTCCCGTCGATGCCGGAACCGTCGCGAGACGGATCCCCATCAATGTTCCAAGAACACCTGGCGAGGGCCCTCCGTTCCACATCCGCCTCAGATGTGGGGAACACCACTCATCGACGCAGCCGTGGCACCTGTGGTTCCTGGGACCGGCACACACCGGCCCCGGGCCGCCGGAAACGGGCCGGGGCCGGTGCCTTCCTCACCCGCTACGGCGCAACGTCGTCGTCCCCCTCGTCGCCCTCACCCTCGTCGTCGAGGTCCCAGTCGCCCGGGTCCTCGGGGTCGTAGTCGACGATCTCGCTGCTCCAGGACGCCTGGGCCAGCTCGACCCCCGGCACCTCGCCGACGAGATCGAACGGGTCCACGAGGGAGGCGAGGGCCTCCGCCCCGTCTTCCCGTACCGCGGACTCGGCCAGCATGCGTTCCTCGGCGGACTCGCCGTCCGGCTCGCCGTACTCGGCCGCGATGCTCTCCAGCGCGGTGCCGCTGAGGGCCTCCGCGTCGGTGATCTCCAGCACCATGTCGACGCGAAGGCGAACAAACCGTGATGTCTCAGAAGTGCTCATACGCCGGAGCGTAGAGCTACCTGCAGTCACGACTTTCCTGCGACCCGCTGCTTTCATTAGCATCGGCGCACACGGCTAACTCATGGCTGTCACAAGGGGGATCGAATCCGTGGCCATAGCTCGTCGCCCACTCCTGACCGCCACCGCCGCGGGCACACTGCTGTGCGCCCTCTGGTTCGTCCCCTCGGCGAACGCGACGGACGACGCGACCGGCGGCGCGCCGAGCAGACCTGCCGGCGCGAGTACCGAGGACGAGGCGGCCGGGCCGGCACTGGCCGAAACCGGCACCGGGGTCGACTCCACTGCGTATCTGATCGGTGGCACCGCGTTCCTGGGAATCGGCGCGGGCTTCGTCACGTATTCCACACGCCGCACCACCGCGTTGTCCTCGATCGCCGGACGGGCCTGAAATTCCGGCCCGTCCGGCGATGGGGGACGAAGCGCGCAGCAGGCCGCGCCACCCCTCCTAGGCCAGCGCTCCGGTCACCGGCTCCACGGCCGCGACCAGCTTCCCGCCCCGCACGAACGCCTCCGCCGCAGCCAGATCGGGCGACAGGAAGCGGTCCGGTCCCGGTCCCTCGACGCCCGCCGCCCGCAGCGCCTCGATGGCGGCCAGGGACGCGGGCGCCGGGGTGAGCCCCTCGGCGGCGCGCAGTTCGATGGCGCGGGTCGCCGCGTACAGCTCGACGGCGACGATCCGGCCGAGGTTCTCGACGGCGGTACGGAGCTTGCGCGCCGCCGACCAGCCCATGGAGACGTGGTCCTCCTGCATGGCGGAGGACGGGATGGAGTCCGCCGACGCCGGGACCGCGAGCCGCTTCATCTCACTGACCAGGGCGGCCTGCGTGTACTGGGCGATCATCAGACCCGAGTCGACACCGGCGTCGTCGGCGAGGAACGGCGGCAGACCGTGCGAACGGTTCTTGTCCAGCAGCCGGTCCGTGCGGCGCTCGGTGATCGAGCCGAGGTCGGCGGCGACGATCGCCAGGAAGTCGAGCACGTACGCCACCGGGGCGCCGTGGAAGTTGCCGTTGGACTCGACCCGCCCGTCCGGGAGGACGACGGGGTTGTCGACGGCGGAGGCCAGCTCACGGTCGGCGACGATCCCGGCGTACGCGAGGGTGTCGCGCCCGGCACCGTTGACCTGGGGCGCGCAACGCACGGAGTAGGCGTCCTGGACGCGCGGCGCGTCGTCCTGGTGGTGGCCGGTGAGGCCGGAACCGGCAAGCACCCGCAGCATGTTGTCGGCGCTTGCGCCCTGACCCGGGTGCGGCCGTATGGCGTGCAGCTCCGGGGCGAGGACCTTGTCCGTACCGAGCAGCGCCTCCAGGCTCAGCGCGGCGGTGATGTCGGCGGAGGTGTAGAGGCTGCGCAGGTCGGCGAGGGCCATCACGAGCATGCCGAGCATGCCGTCCGTGCCGTTGAGGAGGGCGAGGCCCTCCTTCTCGCGGAGTTCGACGGGGGTGATGCCGTGCGCGGCGAGCAGCTCGCCGGCCGGGCGCACGATGCCGTCGGGGCCCTCCGCGTCACCCTCGCCCATCAGCGTCAGGGCGCAGTGCGAGAGCGGCGCCAGGTCGCCCGAGCAGCCGAGCGAGCCGTACTCGTGCACGACGGGGGTGATGCCGGCGTTCAGTACGTCGGCCATGGTCTGCGCGACCTCGGGGCGTACGCCGGTGCGGCCCGAGCAGACCGTCTTCAGGCGCAGGAACATCAGCGCCCGTACGACCTCGCGCTCGACGCGCGGGCCCATGCCGGCCGCGTGCGAGCGGACGATGTTGCGCTGGAGCTGGGCCCGCAGCTCGGGGCTGATGTGGCGGGTGGCGAGTGCGCCGAAGCCGGTGGAGACGCCGTAGACCGGTTCGGGCTTGGCGGCCAGGGCGTCCACGATCTCGCGGGCGGCGGCAAGCGCGCTCACGGCGGCTGCGGAGAGCTCGACGCGGGCGCCCGCGCGGGCCACGGCGATGACGTCCTCTGCGGTGGTACCGGACGTCCCCACCACGACTGTGTGCATATCCATATTCAGAAGCGTACGGATTGAATCCCTTCATGTCACTAGTGGTCGTACGGTTGACCCCTTACCGGCCCGTTCGCGGATTCCGCCGGACGGCCCTCAGGGCCGGTTCCCGCGCAGCCGGCGGCGGTCGTGGGCGGACTTCGGCGGCGAGTCCGCCAGCCGGATGACCTCGCCGTCACGCCCCGCCACCACCGGTTTCGCGGAGCGGGCCGCCTTCGCCCGGTACTGGGCCGCGTCCGCCAGACGGAACAGCCGCCGGGCCGAGGTCACCGGCCCGATCGGGTCACCGGTCGAGGCAATCCCGCAGGCAACCCCGTCGCCCTGCTCCAACTCGGCCGCCCGGTCGCAGAGTTCGGTGGCCACCTCGATCACCTCGTCCGCGCCGGGCCCCACCGCCAGCAGGCAGAACTCATCACCGCCCAGCCGGGCGGCGAGGGCGCCGGGGAGCATCGCACCGCACCGGGACAGCACCGAGCCGAAACGTTCCAGCAGCCGGTCGCCGACCGCGTGGCCCAGGGAGTCGTTGACCCCCTTCAGACCGTTCAGATCGCAGACGACCAGACTGACCACCGTGCCGTCGGCGCGGTGCAGCTCCACCGCCTCGTCGAGCCGCGCATCGACGGCCCGGCGGTTGGCCAGCCCGGTCAGCGGGTCGGTGAAGGCGAGCTTGCGGACCTCTTCGAGGCGCTCCGTCTGGGAGATGCCGGCGGCGACGACGGCAGCCAGCACGGTCGCGAAGTCCGCGTCCTCCCGCCCGAACACCGGCTCCCCCACCGGGCGCGCCACATAGAGCTCGCCCCAGGCCCGCCCGTGCAGGACGATCGGCGCGACCACACAGCAGCCGCGCCGTCGCCGTCGCAGGGCCGCCACGCGCTGATGGCGGTAGACGCGCCCGTACCCGTGCGCACCCGCCACCGACGAATCGGCTTCGCCGTCCCCGGCGTCGTCGACCGGCCCGTCGGCGGTCTCCACCCAGGCGTCCGGCTCGCCGCCCCCCGCCCACCGTTCGTGCAGGAACTCGGTGATCTCCGGGAACTGATGCACCGGATACGTCTCGTCGTCGGGGAACTCCTCCTCCCCCTCGGCCCGTTCACCCGCGTTCACCAGCACCCGCAGCCGCCCCGGCCCCCGCTCCCACACGGAGAGCGCGGCGAAGGTGCCGCCCAACGCCTGGCACGCCCCCAGCGCGGCCGCGCGCCAGGACTCCGGCGGGGTGTGCGCCGCCGCCATTGCCTGTGCAAGCGAAACCACGGCCCGCAGCCGCGCATCATCACCACCCATCGCTACATCTTATGTAGATTTGCGAAGTCTTGATCAGTTTGAGGCAATGAAAGGCGCGTACTGCGCGTCGGAGCGGTGACGCACCGTTACTCTCCGGGCCAGTTCGGCTTCCGCTTCTCGTTGAACGCGGCCACGCCCTCCGCCCGATCCCCGGAGAAGGCCACCGACCGCCAGGCCGCGTCCTCCACCTCCAGACCGGCCCGCAGATCGAGCCCGTGCCCGAGCCGCAGCGCACGCTTCGCGGCGCGCAGGCCCACCGGTGAGTTGGCGGCGATCCGCCCGGCGAGCGCCAGCGCCTGCGCCCGGTCCTGTCCCGCCTCCACCAGTTCGTCGACCAGACCCAATTCCCGCGCCTCGGCCGCCTCCACCCGCCGGGCGGTGAAGACCAGCTCGGCAGCGCGTGCCGCACCGATCCGGCGCGGCAGCAACTGCGTACCGCCGCCGCCCGGGATGACACCGACCGAGACCTCGGGCAGGCCCACCACGGCCGTACGGTCGGCGACGATCAGATCGCAGGACAGCGCCAGCTCGAAGCCGCCGCCGAGTGCGAACCCGTGCACGGCGGCCACCGTCGGCATCGGCAGGTCGAGCACGCCGGTGTAGGCGGCGCGGGCGGTGGGCCGCTGGCGGACCAGCTCGGCGTCGGTGAACGAGTTCCGCTCCTTGAGGTCCGCGCCCACGCAGAAGGCGCGCTCGTGGCTGGAGGTGAGGACGGTGACCCGTACACCCTGGTCGGCGGCGAGCGCGGCGCAGGCGGCGCCGATCGAGCGGGCCATGTCCGTGGACACGGCGTTCATGGCCTTCGGCCGGTCCAGGACCAGTTCGGCAACGTGCTCCTGGCCCTCATGGACCCGTACGACGACGAACTCCCCGAACCGCTGCTCGGACGTGACGGTCATGGCTGCACCCCTCCGGTTAACGAGCGTTACCGGAGGATCCTAGGCCGCGCCCCGGACAGGGACAGGGACAGGCGTCAGGAGGTGCCTCGTCGTGCCAGCAGCCACGGTTCCACCACGCCGAGTCCACGCACCGGCCGCTGCCACATCGGCTGCAGCCCGTACCGGTACTTCGGCACGGCCAGCGGCTCCACACCCTCCGCGCGCTCCTTCTCGGCTGCCGCGGCCTCCTCCGCCGCCTGCGCCTCGGAGGCCGGGGCGTCACCCGTACGCGTCAGCTCCTCGGCCAAAGCGCCGTCCACCAGTACGGCGTCCTTCGGCGCTATCGACGTGAGCCGGCTGGCGAGGTTCACCGTCGTACCGAAGACATCGCCCATCCGGGTCGTGACGGTGCCGAACGCGATACCGACCCGCAACGCCGGCATCGTCTCGTCCTGGGTCATCGCCTCTATCAGGCGAAGCGCGATCTCGGCCGCCGTGCCTGCGTCGTCGGCGGCGAAGAGAACCTCGTCGCCGAGGGTCTTGATGAGCCGGCCGCCGTGCGCGGCGACCAGATCGGCGGAGGTCGTCTCGAACGCCTCGACGAGCTCGCCGAGCTCCTCCTCCTCCAGCCGGCGGGTGAGCCGGGTGAAACCGACCAGGTCCGCGAAGCCGACGGCGAGCCTGCGGTCGACCATCTCGTCGTCGTCCGCGGCCTGCACGACGCGGCCGGTCGCGGCGGCGAGCTGGCGACGCCAGACGTAGATGAGGAACTCCTCCAGCTCGGGCAGGAGCAGCTCGACCAGCGGGTACGTGACCTCGGTGCGGGTCATGCCGGGCTCGGGCGGCTCGGTCAGACCCTCCAGGAAGGAATCGATCTGCCACTCCGCCAGCCGGGCGGTGGTCTGCCCGGTGGACCGGGCGACCTGCACCGCCATCGGCTCGCTGAGCAGCCCGGCCTCGACGAGGCCCGCGAGCCGCCGAAGCGCCAGCACGTCCGCCTCGGTGAGCGCCTTGGCCTGCCCGATGTCGGCGAACCCCATGGCGCGCCAGAACCGGGACGCCAGGTCCATCGAGACTCCGGCGGTACGGGCCGCCTGGAACGGGGTATAGCGACGTTCGGCGCCCAGGATCAGCTGTTCCAGCCGGATCGCGAGGGGATCGTCGGTCGGTTCGGCCGTGTGGTCGACTTCGTGATGCGGTGTCGCGTGGACCGAGGGTTCCGGTGGGGGCTCCGCGCCCGCGCCGGAGGTCGTGTCGTCGACGGTCACCAGCCGCCTCCTGCCCGTTCCCTGCGCACTGCCCTGCCGATCTGTCGGTGGATCGCCTCAACGATACGGCAGATGTGCGCTACCTCACGTCCTTAGGGCACCCCGGTACGGGGTTGGCCGGGGGCAGGGGCCGTGGGGGGTGCTCTTCGGTGGGTGGTTTCCACGGGGTGAAGGGCCGAGAGCACCCGGGGAACAGCCGGGTACGGGCCCGGTACGCGGGGCGCAGGGCCGTGGGGGCATACATGGGGCGGGGACCCGAGTGCCCGGGGAAGCCGGGGTGCGGGCCCGGTACGCGGGGCGCAGGGCCTGCGGAGGGCTTCCGCGGGGCAGAGACCTGAAGCACCCGGGGAACAGCCGGGTACGGGCCCGGTACGTGGGGCACAGGGCCTGCGGAGGGCTTCCGCGGGGCAGAGACCTGAGCACCCGGGGAAGCCGGGGCGCGGGCCCGGTACGTGGGGCACAGGGCCGTGGGGGCTCTCCACGGGGCGGGGACCCGAGTGCCCGGGAAACGGCCGGGGCGCGGGCCCGGTACGCGGGGCGCAGGGCCCGTGGGGGCATCCACGGGGCGGGGATCCGAGTGCCCGGGGAACAGCCGGGGCGCGGGGCCGGTACGTGGGGCGTACGCCCCACGGGGGTTTCCGCGGGTGCTGGGCTGAGCGCACCCGGGAAACGTTCAGTGGCGAGGCGGGCGCCCGGGCGTGGTTCTAGGTGAGGCCGCCTTCCGCGTCCCGTAGATGCACGATGTCGCCCGCCGACACCTCCTGCAGGCCGTCGGCGGTGGACAGGATCAGGCGGCCGTCACCGTCGATCGCCACCGCCTCGCCGACGAGTGAACGGTCGCCGGGCAACTGGGCCCGTACCGTCCTGCCCAGCGTCGCGCAGCCCGCCGCGTAGGCCGCCTGCAGACCGCTCTGCGCCGCGTCCCCGCCGGCCGCGCGCCACTCGACGTACCAGTGGTCCAGCGAGCGCAGTACGCCGCGCAGCAGCGTCTCCCGGTCGGTGGAGACCGCACCGGCCAGGGCGAGCGAGGCCGCCGTCGGGGCGGGCAGTTCGGTCGCACGGAGGGTGACGTTGAGGCCGATGCCGATGACGACGCCGTCCCCGGCTCGTTCGGCGAGGATGCCGCCCGTCTTGCGTTCCTCGCCCTCCACGGTGACCAGCAGGTCGTTGGGCCACTTGAGTGCCGTGTCGACGCCCGCGGCCCGCGCCAGCCCGGTCGCGGTCGCGACCCCGGCGAGCAGCGGCAGCCAGCCCCACCGGTGGACCGGCACGTCGTCGCCGGGGGTCAGGTAGACGGAGAAGAACAGGCCCGAGCGGGCGGGCGCAGTCCAGGTCCGGTCGAGGCGGCCGCGGCCCGCAGTCTGTTCCTCGGCGACCAGAACCGTGCCCTCGGTCAGCTCCGCGGCCCGCGCCGCGAGGTCCGTGTTGGTGGACCCGGTGACGTTCACAACGTCGAGCGAGGTCCACAGCCCGCCCGGCCGCAGCAGCCCGCGGCGCAGCGCGGGGACGTTCAGGGGCGGCCGGTCCAGGTCCGACCAGCGGTTCGGTGACGCATCCGAAGGTGTCATGCAAGCCACCCTAGGTGTGGCAAACGACGCACTGCCGAACGGTATCCGCGCCGATACGCTACGGATCAGTAGCCATTCCGAACCTGATCGGCAGCTGCCGGACCGGTCGTCGTCGCGCACGCGGCCTCGCACGCAGCCGTAGAACCCACCAGTCAGCCGTCCCCGTGACCAGGCAGGGAGCCGCCACCCGATGTCCGAGCCGGAAGAGATCGACATCCACACCACCGCGGGCAAGATCGCGGACCTGCAGCGCCGTATCGACGAGGCCACGCACGCCGGTTCCGCACGCGCAGTCGAAAAGCAGCACGCCAAGGGCAAGTTGACCGCCCGCGAGCGGGTCGATCTCCTGCTCGACGAGGGTTCCTTCGTGGAGCTCGACGAGTTCGCCCGGCACCGCTCCACCAACTTCGGTATCGAGAAGAACCGCCCGTACGGAGACGGTGTCGTCACCGGCTACGGGACGGTCGACGGCCGCCCCGTCTGCGTGTACTCGCAGGACTTCACCATCTTCGGCGGCTCGCTCGGCGAGGTCTACGGTGAGAAAATCGTCAAGGTGATGGACTTCGCGCTGAAGACCGGCTGCCCGGTCATCGGCATCAACGACGGCGGCGGCGCCCGCATCCAGGAGGGTGTGGCGGCGCTCGGTCTGTTCGCCGAGATCTTCCGCCGCAATGTGCACGCCTCGGGTGTCGTCCCGCAGATCTCGCTGATCGTCGGACCGTGCGCAGGCGGCGCGGTCTACTCCCCCGCGATCACCGACTTCACGGTCATGGTCGACCAGACCTCGCACATGTTCATCACGGGCCCGGACGTCATCAAGACCGTCACCGGGGAGGACGTCGGCTTCGAGGAGCTGGGCGGAGCCCGTACGCACAACACCACTTCGGGTGTGGCGCATCACATGGCGGGCGACGAGAAGGACGCCATCGAGTACGTCAAGTCGCTGCTGTC
Source organism: Streptomyces sp. NBC_00353 (assembly GCF_036108815.1). Lineage (NCBI taxonomy): Bacteria > Bacillati > Actinomycetota > Actinomycetes > Kitasatosporales > Streptomycetaceae > Streptomyces > Streptomyces sp. NBC_00353. The sequence continues at coordinate 4,435,670 of NZ_CP107985.1, forward strand.
GTACCTCCCGTCGAACAACCTCTCCGAGGCGCCCGCCTTCCCGGAGGAGGCGGATCTCGCGACGACCGACGAGGACCGTGAGCTCGACACACTCATCCCGGACTCGGCGAACCAGCCGTACGACATGCACACCGCGATCGAGCACGTGCTCGACGACGGCGAGTTCCTGGAGACGCAGGCCCTGTTCGCGCCGAACATCATCACCGGCTTCGGGCGTGTCGAGGGCTACCCCGTCGGCATCGTCGCCAACCAGCCGATGCAGTTCGCGGGCTGTCTGGACATCAACGCCAGCGAGAAGGCCGCACGCTTCGTCCGCACCTGCGACGCCTTCAACGTGCCGGTGCTGACCTTCGTCGACGTCCCCGGCTTCCTGCCCGGCGTCGACCAGGAGTACGGCGGCATCATCCGCCGCGGCGCCAAGCTGATCTACGCGTACGCGGAGGCGACCGTCCCGCTGATCACGGTGATCACCCGCAAGGCGTTCGGCGGCGCGTACGACGTCATGGGCTCCAAGCACCTGGGCGCGGACATCAACGTCGCCTGGCCGACCGCCCAGATCGCCGTGATGGGCGCGCAGGGTGCGGTGAACATCCTGCACCGCCGCACCATCGCGGCCGTCACGGACCCCGACGAGGCAGAGGCGACCCGCGCCGAGCTGATCGCCGACTACGAGGACACGCTGCTCAACCCGTACGTGGCGGCCGAGCGCGGCTACGTCGACGCGGTCATCATGCCTTCCGAAACCCGGGCGCACGTGGTGAAGGGCCTGCGTCAGTTGCGCTCGAAGCGGGAATCACTGCCGCCGAAGAAGCACGGCAACATCCCCCTCTAGAAAGGGTCCTGGCCATGATCAAGGTCGTACGGGGCAACCCGACCCCGGAGGAGCTGGCTGCCGCACTGGCGGTGGTCCAGGCGCGCGCCGCGGCGACGGCCGCTGTGTCGTCCGGCGCGCCGGCGTTGCCCGAGCAGTGGTCCGACCCGGGCCGAATCGCCCGGCGGGACCGGCCTCGGCCGGGCCCACGGGCCTGGGCACGGACGTACTGGCCCGTTTAGCGCCCGGCGGCCCGGCCGTCCGTTCGCACGGCGTCCTCGGAGGCCCGGACCCCCTGGTGGGTCCGGGCTTCCGCCGTGCCGCCGCACAGCGGCCCGGTCCGTACGCATCGGAGCGGCTGAGTACCCGTACTCAGGCGCCGTGGCGGCGGCCGCAGCAGGATCGGGACCATGCTGTGGTCCGATCCCGAGAACAAGCCCCCCAAAGAGCTGCGCGACGCCCAGGACATGATGCGGCGCGTGTGGCTGGTGCTTGCGCTCGCCATGGTGGTCGCGATGTTCGTGCTGGGCACACGCTGAGGTGCTCCCCGGCACCCGCCCGCCCTGCGGACGCGGGGTCCCCCGGCGCGCCGGGCCCTTCTACGATGGCCGGTATGACTGATCAGCGCCGTCTCGTACTCGCCTCCGCCTCACCCGCCCGCCTCAGCCTGCTGCGCCAGGCCGGGTTCGCGCCGGAGGCGATCGTCAGCGGTGTGGACGAGGACGCGCTGTCCGCCCCCACACCGGCCGAGCTGGCGCTGGTGCTCGCCGAGGCCAAGGCCGCCGTCGTGGCCGCCCGCCCCGCGGTCGCGGGTGCCCTGGTCATCGGATGCGACTCGGTCCTGGAACTCGACGGCGAGGCGCTCGGCAAGCCGGCCGACAGCGAGGAGGCCACCGCCCGCTGGAAGTCCATGCGCGGCCGGGCCGGCATCCTGCAGACCGGCCACAGCCTGATCGACACCGTGACCGGGCGCACGGCCTCCGCGACCGCGTCCACCGTCGTCCGTTTCGGCGAACCGACGGACGCCGAGATCGCCGCCTACGTCGCCTCGGGCGAGCCCCTCCATGTCGCGGGCGCCTTCACCCTGGACGGCCGCTCGGCCCCGTTCGTCGACTCCATCGAGGGCGACCACGGAAACGTCATCGGGCTCTCGCTGCCGCTCCTGCGCCGGCTCCTCGGCGAACTGGGATTCTCCGTCACCGACTTGTGGGTCTGATTCCCACGAACGGGTTACGCGGGCGCCGGAGCACCCTCTTCGGCGCCGCCACCCTTCTCGTTCGGGCTACTGGTTCCGCTCCCGTTGCCGTACGCGACCAGCGTGAGCACGATCAGGCCGAGCACGACCATCATGAACACGAACGCGGCCCAGCCGATCAGGCCCACCGTCAGCGCGCCCAGCACCCCGTGCACCACGGCGCAGCTGATCAGGGCGGCCCGGCCGACACGCCCGGGAGCCCGGTCGCGGATGCCGGTCAGCAGCAGGACCAGGCCGCACAGCACCAGGTACAGCCCGGCGACACCGCCCATCACCCACGCCCCGGCGGACATGGCGGCCGGATCCAGCCCGGCGAGTGACATCTCCTGGTTGTCCACGACCGTGGCCAGGATGCCGTTGACGAGCACCATGCCCGCGGCCTCCCCGAACAGCACGATCGCGGCCACGAACGCCACCGGTCTGCGCACCACGGCGCTCACCCCTTGTTACCTGTAGTAAGTGCGGTAGCGCGGACCCTACTAACGGGTAATCATTCGGACAAGGGTTCTGACCACGTTCACTCGTCCCACTCGCCCCCATGCCCTCCGCACGCAGTGTTTACGCACCCCGCTTGTCACGCCCCTCGTGCGTCGGGCAAAGAAACACGCGCTCGTTAGTAGGTACTCCACAAAGAAACGCCGGGAGCCACCCCTCGATCGAACAGAGACCTGGACCACACCTCGTGGCTACTGTGCGGTCATGAATCCCGGCGTACCGTGGTGCCACAAGGGATTTCGCGCCTCGAGCAAGCCTCGAATCACGCTCCGTGTGGGCAAGCTCACCAATGGGGACGGGTCGTAAGGCCGTGTCGGTAGTCCCTAAACTCAGCTTGTTTCAAGGAGGGAGCCATCGTGCGCAAGGTGCTCATCGCCAACCGTGGCGAAATTGCTGTCCGTGTTGCTCGGGCGTGCCGGGATGCCGGGATCGGGAGCGTGGCGGTCTACGCGGACCCGGACCGGGACGCTCTGCATGTGCGTGCGGCCGACGAGGCATTCGCTCTGGGCGGTGACACCCCGGCCGCCAGTTATCTGGACATGGCGAAGGTGCTGCAGGCGGCCAAGGACTCGGGGGCCGACGCGGTCCACCCGGGTTACGGGTTCCTGTCGGAGAACGCCGAGTTCGCCCAGGCGGTGCTGGACGCGGGACTGACGTGGATCGGTCCGCCGCCGCAGGCGATCCGCGATCTGGGTGACAAGGTGGCCGCGCGGCACATCGCGCAGCGCGCCGGTGCCCCGCTGGTCGCCGGGACCCCGGACCCGGTGTCGGGTTCGGCGGAGGTCGTGGAGTTCGCGAAGGAGCACGGGCTGCCGATCGCGATCAAGGCCGCGTTCGGTGGTGGCGGTCGCGGGCTGAAGGTCGCGCGGACGCTGGAGGAGATCCCGGAGCTGTACGACTCCGCGGTCCGTGAGGCCGTCGCGGCGTTCGGCCGCGGGGAGTGCTTCGTGGAGCGCTACCTCGACAAGCCGCGGCACGTGGAGACGCAGTGCCTGGCCGACTCGCACGGCAACGTGGTGGTCGTCTCCACCCGTGACTGCTCGCTGCAGCGCCGCCACCAGAAGCTGGTCGAGGAGGCCCCTGCGCCGTTCCTGTCGGAGGCGCAGAACGCGGAGCTGTACGCGGCGTCGAAGGCCATCCTGAAGGAGGCCGGATACGTCGGTGCGGGCACCGTGGAGTTCCTGGTCGGTGTGGACGGCACGATCTCGTTCCTGGAGGTCAACACCCGTCTGCAGGTCGAGCACCCGGTGACCGAGGAGGTCACGGGCCTCGACCTGGTCCGTGAGATGTTCCGGATCGCGGACGGCGAGAAGCTCGGTTACGACGACCCGGCGGTACGCGGGCACTCGTTCGAGTTCCGGATCAACGGTGAGGACCCGGGCCGCGGGTTCCTGCCCGCCCCGGGCACGGTGACCGTGTTCGCCCCGCCGACCGGCCCCGGTGTCCGCCTCGACGCGGGCGTCGAGTCGGGTTCGGTGATCGGCCCGGCGTGGGACTCGCTGCTGGCGAAGCTCATCGTGACCGGTGCGACCCGTGAGCAGGCGTTGCAGCGGGCGGCGCGTGCGCTGGCCGAGTTCAACGTCGAGGGCATGGCCACCGCGATCCCGTTCCACCGTGCGGTCGTCGCCGACCCGGCGTTCACCAGCGACCCGTTCCGCATCCACACCCGCTGGATCGAGACCGAGTTCGTCAACGAGATCAAGCCCTTCGCCGCCCCCGCCGACGTGGAGGCGGAGGAAGAGACCGGCCGTGAGACGGTCGTCGTCGAGGTCGGCGGAAAGCGTCTCGAGGTCTCCCTGCCGTCGTCGCTGGGCATGAGCCTGGCCCGTACCGGACTCGCGGCGGGCGCCAAGCCCAAGCGGCGCGCGGCGAAGAAGACCGGCTCCGCGGTCTCCGGCGACACCCTCGCGTCCCCGATGCAGGGCACGATCGTCAAGATCGCCGTCGAGGAGGGCCAGGAGGTCCAGGAAGGCGACCTGATCGTCGTCCTGGAGGCCATGAAGATGGAACAGCCTCTCAACGCACACCGCGCCGGCACGGTGAAGGGACTCGCCGCCGAGGTCGGCAGCTCGATCTCGTCGGGCGCCGTCATCTGCGAGATCAAGGACTGATCGCGCACGAAGTGTTCCGGCGAGGCCCCTGCGGAGTCGTACCACCGACTCCGCAGGGGCCTCGGCCGTTCGGCGGCCCGGCAGGAGGCGAGGTCCTCCGGTTACGCGATGGCATCCTGGACCCGGGGGCGGAAAAAGGGAGGACTGCGCAATGGCGATGAGCACGGCACAGACGCCGGGCCGGCCCATGCGCGCCGACGCGCGCCGCAACTACGACCGGCTGCTCGGCGAAGCCCGTACGGCGTTCGCGGAACACGGTACGGACGCGTCGCTGGAGGACATCGCGCGCCGGGCGGGCGTGGGGATCGGCACGCTGTACCGACACTTCCCGAACCGGCACGCGCTGATGAGCGCGGTCTTCCAGGAGGCCCTGGGCTCACTCCTCACCCGCTCCCACGAGTTGGCGGAGGCGGAGAATCCGTGCGGCGGCCTGGTGGAGTGGCTGGGTGCGATCATCACTCATGCGGGTGAGTACCGGGGGCTGGCGCAGGCGCTCATGTCGACGTCGCGGGACGAGACTTCGGCGCTGTCCGACTGCAATGTGCCGCTGCGCGAGGCAGGGGCACGGCTGCTGGCCCGGGCGCAGGCGAGTGGCACGGTGCGGGCGGATGTGTCGATCGGTGACTTGATGCAGCTGACGAATGCGATTGCGTTGGCGGCGGAGCAGGCGCCGGAGGACCCGGCGTTGGCGGGCCGCCTGCTGACGCTGACGCTGCAGGGGCTGAAGGGACCGCGCGCGACCGGGGGCTGAGGCGGGCCGAAGCCGGGGGCTGTGCCCCCGGACCCTCGAAGACCCAAGGGCTGTCCCGTAATCCCTGGCGGGCGCACGACGACGGCCACGGCACCTACGGGACAACCCTCAGCGGCGGCGCAGGTCCGCCACGCGGGCGCGGTCGCCCGGGGACTGGTCCGTCAAGGACGCAGCCGCACTGCGCAGTTGCGGACCGGGTCCGCCGTGCGTGGTGCGACGCTGGCCGGGAAGCGGCATGTCCCGGCGTGCCTGGCGGCCCGGAGACAGGGAGTCCGCCCCGGCGGGGCCCGTCCCCCCACCGGCCACCGCGATCTGCACACCCTGGTCCGCCAGGGCCTGCAGTTCGGTGGCGGCCCGGTCGTCATGGCCCGCGGGTTCGTCCGTCACCAGGCGGGTGATCAGGTCCGTCGGCACCGTCTGGAACATGGTGTCGGAGCCGAGTTTGGTGTGGTCCGCGAGGACCACCACCTCCGCGGCGGCCTGCACCAACGCCCGGTCCACGCTCGCCGAGAGCATGTTGGACGTGGACAGCCCACGCTCTGCGGTGAGCCCGCTCCCGGACAGGAACGCGCGCGACACCCGCAGGCCCTGGAGCGACTGTTCCGCACCACTGCCCACCAGGGCGTAGTTGGAGCCGCGCAGGGTGCCACCGGTCATCACCACTTCCACCCGGTTGGCATGGGCCAACGCCTGGGCGACCAGCAGTGAGTTGGTGACGACGGTCAGGCCGGGGATCCGCGCGAGCCGACGGGCCAGCTCCTGCGTGGTCGTGCCGGCACCGACGACGATGGCCTCGCCCTCTTCGACGAGGCCCGCGGCCAGGTCGGCGATGGCCGTCTTCTCGGCGGTGGCGAGATGGGATTTCTGCGGAAAGCCGGACTCCCGCGTAAAACCGCCCGGCAGTACCGCACCGCCGTGCCGGCGGTCGAGGAGTCCTTCTGCCTCCAGTGCCCGCACGTCCCGCCGTACGGTCACTTCGGAGGTCTGGACGACGCGGGCGAGCTCGCGGAGCGATACTGCCCCGTTGGCGCGCACCATTTCGAGGATCAACTGACGACGTTCTGCAGCGAACACGAAACTGACAGTAACGTGACCGAGCGAGGGTTTTCAGCAGTTTGCGCCGAAAAACAGAAGTTGTACATACAAGGGGCCGCCAAGTGGTATAGGCGGCCCCGTTGTTGTTCCCTACTGACCGGACATCGGCATCCCACCCGTCTGACTTGCCGGGAGTTGCCGGGGAATGCCGGGTTTTCTAGGCCTCGCCGGCGCGCTTCCGGGTGTGCAACTGACGTGCCACTTCCGCGATCGATCCCGACAGGGACGGATACACAGTGAAGGCGTTTGCGATCTGTTCCACCGTCAGATTGTTGTCGACCGCGATCGAGATGGGGTGGATCAGCTCGCTGGCCCGCGGTGCGACGACACAGCCGCCGACCACGATGCCGGTGCCGGGCCGGCAGAGGATCTTGACGAAGCCGTCCCGGATGCCCTGCATCTTGGCGCGCGGGTTGCGCAGCAGCGGCAGCTTCACCACGCGCGCGTCGATCGCGCCCGAGTCGACGTCCGCCTGGGTGTAGCCGACGGTGGCGATCTCCGGGTCGGTGAAGACGTTCGAGGAGACCGTCTTCAGGTTCAGCGGGGCGACCGCGTCACCGAGGAAGTGGTACATCGCGATCCGGCCCTGCATCGCGGCGACCGAGGCGAGCGCGAAGATGCCGGTGACGTCACCGGCCGCGTACACGCCGGGGGCGCTGGTGCGGGAGACCTTGTCGGTCCAGATGTGGCCGGACTCCTTGAGCCGGACCCCGGCCTCCTCCAGACCCATGCCCGCGCTGTTCGGGATCGCGCCGACCGCCATCAGACAGTGCGAACCGGTGATCACGCGGCCGTCGGAGAGCGTGACCTCGACCCGGTCGCCGACCCTCTTCGCCGCCTGGGCGCGCGAACGGGCCATGACGTTCATGCCGCGGCGCCGGAAGACGTCCTCCAGCACGGCGGCCGCGTCCGGGTCCTCGCCGGGCAGCACCCGGTCGCGGGACGAGACGAGGGTGACGCGCGAGCCCAGCGCCTGGTAGGCGCCGGCGAACTCGGCACCGGTGACACCGGAGCCGACCACGATGAGCTCCTCGGGGAGCTCGTCGAGGTCGTAGACCTGGGTCCAGTTCAGAATGCGCTCGCCGTCGGGGAGCGCGTCCGGGATCTCCCGGGGGTGGCCGCCGGTCGCGATCAGCACGGCGTCGGCGGTGAGCGTCTCCTCCGTGCCGTCGGCCGCGGTCACCACGACCTTGCGGGAGCCGTCGGCGGCCTGGAGGCCTTCCAGCCTGCCCCGGCCGCGCATCACGCGTGCACCCGCACGGGTGACGGAGGCGGTGATGTCGTGGGACTGGGCGAGCGCCAGGCGCTTCACGCGTCGGTTGACCTTGCCGAGGTCCACGCCGACCACCCGCGCCGCCTGCTCGATGTGCGGCGTGTCGTCGGCGACGATGATGCCCAACTCCTCGTACGAAGAGTCGAAGGTGGTCATCACCTCTGCCGTCGCGATCAGGGTCTTCGAGGGCACGCAGTCGGTGAGTACCGACGCGCCGCCGAGGCCGTCGCAGTCGACGACGGTCACCTCCGCGCCGAGCTGGGCGCCCACCAATGCCGCCTCGTACCCGCCGGGTCCGCCGCCGATGATCACGATCCGGGTCACGAAAAGTCCGCCTCGCGTATGTCATCCCGCGGCCGTCTGCCGCCCCGGCCGGGGGTCCGGGGGATCACCCCGGGGGAATGCAGTACGTACTCCATTGTCCCGCACGCGCCAAGATGCTTCGCCCCGGGGCCCTCCATACGGGAGAGCGGCCCCCGGACGAGCCGTCGGCGGAGCCCTCGGCCCGATCCCCGGCAGAACCCTCGCCGGGGACTTCGTCACAGGAATCGCCGCTCGCCGGGCCGCCTCCCGTACCCTCGATCCCATGTCGCTCTACGCCGCGTACGCCGGCAACCTCGACGCGCGGCTGATGACCCGCCGCGCACCGCATTCCCCGCTGCGCGGCACCGGCTGGCTCAACGGCTGGCGGCTGACCTTCGGCGGGGAGCAGATGGGCTGGGAAGGCGCGCTGGCCACGGTGGTGGAGGCGCCGCGTTCGCAGGTCTTCGTGGCGCTGTACGACCTGGCGCCGATGGACGAGGACTCCATGGACCGGTGGGAGGGTGTCGGCCTCGACATCTACCGGCGGATGCGGGTGCGGGTGCACACCCTGGACGGCGAGGAGCCGGCCTGGATGTACGTGCTGAACGCGTACGAGGGCGGGCTGCCGTCCGCCCGGTATCTGGGCGAGGTGGCGGACGCCGCCGAGTCGGCGGGCGCGCCGCACGACTACGTGATGGAGCTGCGCAAGCGCCCCTGCTGAGCCACACATTCCCCCCACTTTTTGTATGAAAGCACGAAGAGTCGTGTGCAGACTCTCTGCATGGGCATCTACGCGCGTAGGGATTCACCGGTTACGCTCATCCGCGTGAACGCATCTGTTATTCCGGACAACATCCAGGGCGACCCGCACGCCGCCGCTGCCGACGCCGCCGCGCGACTGCGCGAGCTGACCGGCGCCGAGACCCACGACGTCGCGCTCGTGATGGGTTCCGGCTGGGCACCTGCGGGCGACGCGCTCGGCACGCCGGAGGCCGAGTTCCCGGTGACCGACCTGCCCGGCTTCCCGGCGCCGGCCGTCGAGGGCCACGGTGGCACGATCCGCTCGTACCGGATCGGCGAGAAGCGGGCCCTGGTCTTCCTCGGCCGCACGCACTTCTACGAGGGCCGCGGCGTCGCCGCCGTCGCACACGGCGTCCGTACCGCCGTCGCCGCAGGCTGCAAGACCATCGTCCTGACGAACGGCTGCGGCGGTCTGCGCGAGGGCATGCGCCCCGGCCAGCCGGTCCTGATCAGCGACCACATCAACCTGACCGCGGCCTCGCCGATCATCGGCGCCAACTTCGTCGACCTGACCGACCTGTACTCGCCGCGGCTGCGCGCGCTGTGCAAGGAGATCGACGAGACGCTCGAAGAGGGCGTGTACGTGCAGTTCCCCGGCCCGCACTACGAGACTCCGGCCGAGATCAACATGGTGCGGGTCATGGGCGGCGACCTGGTGGGCATGTCGACCGTGCTCGAAGCGATCGCTGCGCGGGAGGCGGGGGCCGAGGTGCTGGGTATTTCGCTCGTCACGAATCTGGCTGCCGGGTTGAGCGGGGAGCCGCTGAACCATGAAGAGGTACTGCAGGCGGGGCGGGACTCGGCGACCCGGATGGGGTCGTTGCTGGCGCGGGTGCTGGACCGCATCTGAGCGGGCGCCGCTCCTGCGGCGGGCGGTTTTCCCTGCCCGCCCCTTCCCGAGACCGGGGCCCCGCCCCGGACCCCGGCCCCTCGATCGCCGGACGGGCTGACAGTTTTGCCCGGCAGCGGTATTCCGAGGAGCGAGGGTCCGGGGGGCGGCACCCCCCGGTTTCGGGAAGGGGCGGGTGAGGGAACAGGCCCCGCGCAGCGGCCCACCGACCCGCACCCCGAAGAAAAACCATCCCCTCCCCGAAAGGCGGACACCGTGCAGCAGGACCTCATCGCGCAGGCCAGGACCTGGCTCGCCGAGGACCCCGACCCCGAGACCCGCGACGAGCTCGCCAAGCTCATCGACGCCGAGGATTTCGACGCGCTCGCCGCACGGTTCGCCGGCACGCTGCAGTTCGGTACCGCCGGGCTCCGTGGTGAGCTGGGGGCCGGACCGATGCGGATGAACCGGTCCGTGGTCATCCGCGCCGCCGCCGGGCTCGCCGCCCATCTGAAGGCGCAGGGCCAGACCGGCGGCCTGGTCGTCATCGGGTACGACGCCCGCTACAAGTCCGCCGACTTCGCCCGCGACACCGCGGCCGTGATGACGGGCGCAGGCCTGCGGGCGGCGGTCCTCCCCCGCCCGCTGCCCACCCCCGTCCTGGCGTACGCCATAAGGCATCTGGGTGCCGTCGCCGGCGTCGAGGTGACCGCCAGTCACAACCCGCCGCGTGACAACGGCTACAAGGTCTACCTCGGCGACGGCTCGCAGATCGTGCCCCCGGCGGACGGCGAGATCGCCGACGCGATCGCCGCGGTCGGCCCGCTGGCCGGCGTCGACCGGCCGGAGAGCGGCTGGGAGATCCTCGGCGACGAGGTCCTGGACGCCTATCTGGCCCGTACGGACGCGGTGCTGGACACGGCCGGGTCACCGCGGACCGCCCAGGTCGTGTACACGGCGATGCACGGCGTCGGCACGTCCGTCCTGACCGCCGCCTTCGCGCGCGCCGGCTTCCCCACGCCCGTGCTGGTCGCCGAACAGGCCGAGCCCGACCCGGCGTTCCCCACCGTCGCCTTCCCCAACCCGGAAGAGCCCGGCGCGATGGATCTCGCCTTCGCCACCGCCCGGCGCGCGAACCCGGACATCGTCATCGCCAACGACCCGGACGCCGACCGCTGCGCCGTGGCCGTGCCGGACGCCACCTCGGACGGCGGCTGGCGCATGCTGCGCGGCGACGAGGTCGGCGCGCTGCTCGCCGCGCATCTGGTCGCCCGGGGTGCCACCGGCGTCTTCGCCGAGTCCATCGTGTCGTCGTCGCTGCTCGGCCGGATCGCCGAGAAGGCGGGCAACGGCTACGAGGAGACGCTGACCGGCTTCAAGTGGATCGCCCGCGTCGACGGCCTGCGATACGGGTACGAGGAGGCGCTCGGCTACTGCGTCGACCCCGACGGCGTTCGCGACAAGGACGGCATCACGGCCGCCCTGCTCGTCGCCGAGCTGGCCTCCGTGCTCAAGGAGCAGGGCCGTACGCTCCTCGATCTCCTCGACGACATCGCGGTCGAGCACGGGCTGCACGCCACCGACCAGCTGTCGGTCCGGGTGGAGGACCTGTCCGTCATCGCGGACGCCATGCGGCGGCTGCGCGACACCCCGCCGACCGCACTCGCGGGCCTCGCCGTCACCTCGGCCGAGGACCTGTCGGAGGGTACGGAGCAGCTGCCGCCCACCGACGGGCTGCGCTACCACCTCGACGGTGCCCGGGTGATCGTCCGCCCGAGCGGCACCGAGCCGAAGCTGAAGTGCTACCTGGAGGTCGTGGTGCCGGTCGGATCGGCGGACGAACTGCCTGCCGCCCGTGCGAAGGGCGCCGAGCTGCTCGCCGGGATCAAGCGGGATCTGTCGGCGGCTGCGGGGATCTGAGCGGGACCGGCCTCCGTCGTCCACTCATCGGGTACGTGAAGCCGGTGTCCGGTCCGCACAGGACCGGACACCGGCCGCCCGGTGGAGGCCGTGGACGGGAGTGCCGCAGACCGGCGCGGAACGGCGCGCACACCTGGGGGCTGTCCCGTGGTCGCGAAGGGCGGCGCGGGACGTCCCGAAGGTCTCGCCACAAGCGGGGCAGGAGGCCGGCGCCATCCGTGGAATGTCGGTCCGGCCACAAGGACGGAGCGCGGCCGCAGGCCGTGCCGGCCGCCTACGCCACCGCGAACAGCACGACCAGTGCCACCGCACCCACGACCGCCGGCGCAATCACCTCGTACGCCCACCGGACAACAACCGTCCCGGCGCCCTCGGCGCCGCCGTCCCCTGCCCGTTCGGCCATCTCCCGCAGATCCCGCACCGTCTGGTCGGCCCCGGCGATCCGTGCGTTCGTGTCCCGCACATCCGCGTGCACGGACGTCCGCCGGTACGGGTCGTCCTGCGCCTTCAGCGTCTGCTGCCGCGCCGCCTTCTTCCGCTGCCGCAGCGACACCGGCACCGCCCACAGCTGGAACTTCGTACCGTCCTGCGTGAACAGTTCACTGGAGTACCCGGCCCGGACATCCGCGACCGCCGTCCACGGCGCCGTGATCGTACGGAACGGGTTGCGGATCCGGATGCGCCGGGCGTTCACGAGCACCACCGGCCGCAGCGTGAACGCCACGATCAACGGCACGACCGTCAGCAGCCCGGCGAGCGCCAGCCACGGCACCCGGCCGGCACCCCGGAACACGGCGTCGCCACCGATCCACCCGACGAGCAGGAGCGTCAGCACACCGCCCACCAGCCCGGCGGGCGACCGGAACGTCCGGTCGGCGTAGGTCGGCTCGGCTGGGGGCGTGGGGCTCGTCATGGGCCCGATTGTGCCTGATGCCCGGGGGGCCCGCCGGAGCGGCCACCCACCCACCGGGCCGGCACCCTCGCAAACCCGGAATGCGGGTCCCCCTGTACAGGCCGCTACGCGCGTAGATATGCTCCTCTGGTGACCATGCCCACCACTGCACCCTCCACCACGGCCGAACGCGTGGGAGGTACCCCCCTCTCCGACGTGACCGCGTCCGACAGCGCGCTGCGCCGCTTCCTGCACGGGCTGCCCGGCGTAGACGCCGTCGGCCTCGAAGCGCGCGCCGCGTCCCTCGGCACCCGTTCGATCAAGACGACGGCCAAGGCGTACGCGATCGACCTCGCCATCTCGATGATCGACCTGACGACGCTGGAAGGCGCGGACACCCCGGGCAAGGTCCGGGCTCTCGCCGCCAAGGCCGTCAACCCCGACCCGACCGACCGCACGACCCCGCGCACCGCCGCGGTCTGCGTCTACCCCGACATGGCGGCGACGGCCGTCACCGCGCTGGCCGGTTCCGGCGTGAAGGTGGCGTCCGTCGCGACGGCCTTCCCCTCCGGGCGCGCCGCGCTCGACATCAAGCTCGCGGATGTCCGCGACGCCGTGGCCGCCGGGGCCGACGAGATCGACATGGTGATCGACCGGGGCGCGTTCCTCTCCGGCCGTTATCTCAAGGTGTACGAGGAGATCCTCGCCGTGAAGGCCGAGTGCGCCCGTGCCGACGGCACCGACGCCCGCCTCAAGGTCATCTTCGAGACCGGCGAGCTCTCCACGTACGACAACATCCGCCGCGCCTCCTGGCTCGGGATGCTGGCGGGCGCGGACTTCATCAAGACGTCGACCGGCAAGGTCGGGACGAACGCCACGCCCGCGAACACGCTGCTGATGCTGGAGGCCGTGCGCGACTTCCGGGAGCAGACCGGTGTGCAGATCGGCGTGAAGCCGGCCGGCGGCATCCGCACCTCGAAGGACGCGATCAAGTTCCTCGTCCTGGTCAACGAGACCGTCGGCGAGGACTGGCTGGACAACCACTGGTTCCGCTTCGGCGCCTCCAGCCTGCTGAACGACCTGCTGATGCAGCGTCAGAAGCTCAGCACCGGCCGTTACTCCGGCCCCGATTACGTGACGGTGGACTGATCCCCATGGCATCTGCATTCGAGTACGCACCCGCCCCCGAGTCGCGGTCGGTCGTCGACATCGCTCCCTCGTACGGGCTGTTCATCGACGGCGAGTTCACCGACGCGGCCGACGGCAAGGTCTTCAAGACGGTCTCCCCGTCGTCCGAGGAGGTCCTCTCCGAGGTCGCACAGGCCGGCGCCGCGGACGTCGACCGGGCTGTGAAGGCGGCCCGCAAGGCGTTCGAGAAGTGGTCGGCGCTGCCCGGCTCCGAGCGCGCCAAGTACCTCTTCCGGATCGCCCGGATCATCCAGGAGCGCAGCCGCGAGCTCGCCGTTCTCGAAACCCTCGACAACGGCAAGCCGATCAAGGAGACCCGCGACGCGGACCTTCCGCTGGTCGCGGCGCACTTCTTCTACTACGCGGGCTGGGCCGACAAGCTCGACCACGCCGGCTACGGCCCGAACCCCCGCCCGCTCGGCGTCGCGGGCCAGGTCATCCCGTGGAACTTCCCGCTGCTGATGCTGGCCTGGAAGATCGCTCCGGCGCTCGCCACCGGCAACACGGTGGTCCTGAAGCCCGCCGAGACGACCCCGCTCTCCGCGCTGTTCTTCGCGGACATCTGCCGCCAGGCGGGGCTGCCGAAGGGTGTCGTGAACATCCTCACCGGGTACGGGGACGCGGGCGCGGCCCTCGTCGAGCACCCCGACGTCAACAAGGTCGCCTTCACCGGCTCGACCGCGGTCGGCAAGGCCATCGCCCGCCAGGTCGCGGGCACGGACAAGAAGGTCACCCTGGAGCTGGGCGGCAAGGGCGCGAACATCGTCTTCGACGACGCCCCGATCGACCAGGCCGTCGAGGGCATCGTCACCGGCATCTTCTTCAACCAGGGCCAGGTCTGCTGCGCGGGCTCGCGCCTCCTCGTCCAGGAGTCGATCCAGGACGAGCTGCTGGACTCCCTGAAGCGACGGCTGTCCACGCTGCGCCTCGGCGACCCGCTGGACAAGAACACCGACATCGGCGCGATCAACTCCCAGGAGCAGCTCTCCCGGATCACGGCGCTGGTCGAGACGGGCGAGGCCGAGGGCGCCGAACGCTGGTCCGCCCCCTGCGAACTCCCGTCGTCCGGTTACTGGTTCGCCCCGACGCTGTTCACGAACGTCACCCAGGCGCACACCATCGCCCGCGACGAGATCTTCGGCCCGGTGCTGTCCGTCCTGTCGTTCCGTACGCCGGACGAGGCGGTCGCCAAGGCCAACAACAGCCAGTACGGCCTGTCGGCCGGCATCTGGACGGAGAAGGGCTCCCGCATCCTCGCGGTGGCGAACAAGCTCCGGGCGGGCGTCGTCTGGGCCAACACGTTCAACAAGTTCGACCCGACCTCGCCGTTCGGCGGCTACAAGGAGTCGGGCTTCGGCCGCGAAGGCGGCCGTCACGGCCTGGAGGCGTACCTCGCCCCGTCGAGCCCGGAGGGCGAGCGTTGATGAATGCAGTTGAGCACAGTGACCGACTGAGCGTCTTCAAGACCTACAAGCTGTACGTCGGGGGCAAGTTCCCCCGCTCCGAGAGCGGCCGGGTGTACGAGGTGACGGACTCCAAGGGCAAGTGGCTGGCGAACGCCCCGCAGTCGTCCCGCAAGGACGCGCGTGACGCGGTCGTGGCCGCCCGCAAGGCGTTCGGCGGATGGTCGGGCGCGACGGCGTACAACCGCGGCCAGATCCTCTACCGCATCGCGGAGATGCTGGAGGGGCGCAAGGCCCAGTTCGTACGTGAAGTGGCGGACGCGGAGGGGCTGTCGAAGTCCAAGGCGACGGCCGTCGTGGACGCGGCCATCGACCGCTGGGTCTGGTACGCGGGGTGGACCGACAAGATCGGCCAGATCGTGGGCGGGGCGAACCCGGTCGCGGGCCCGTTCTTCAACCTGTCCACGCCCGAGCCGACCGGTGTGGTCACGGTCGTCGCCCCGCAGCAGTCGTCGTTCCTCGGCCTGGTCTCGGTCGTCGCCCCGGTGATCGCGACCGGCAACACGGCCGTCGTCATCGCGTCCGCCGACGCCCCGCTGCCGGCGCTGTCCCTGGGCGAGGTGCTGGCCACCTCCGACCTGCCGGGCGGTGTGGTGAACATCCTGTCCGGGAAGACGGCGGAGCTCGCGGCCCCGCTCGCGGCCCACCAGGACGTCAACGCGATCGACCTCACGGGCGCCGACGCCGAACTGGCGAAGGAACTGGAGATCGCGGCGGCGGACAACCTGAAGCGAGTTCTCCGCCCACTCGTCTCCCGCCACCGCCCCGAGAAGGAGGCGCAGGGCGCCGCTCGTCCACAGGCTGTGGACAGAGAAGACTGGTCGGCCGACCCGGGCACCCGTCGCCTGACGGCCTTTCTGGAGACCAAGACGGTCTGGCACCCCACGGGCGCGCTCGGCGTCTCGGGTTCCTCCTACTGACCGACACGGCTGCGGCCCGCCGCTCCGGAACACTCCGGAGGGGCGGGCCGCAGCCCTGTGCGCCGGGATCAGCCGTGCAGCAGCCCCGTGACCTGCCCCACCACCGGCAGGTCCTTCAGTGCGCCGCCACTGGTCAGCGGATCGGTCGCGACGCCCGTGGAGAGCGGCTTGAAGTCGGCGACCTGCGTGCCCACCCCGTTCGCCAGCGGGTCCACACCCGTCCCGGCCAGCGGGTCGAGCTGCAGCTGCGTGACCGGCGAGACCGCGTGCCCTAGCGCCCCGGTCGCGCCGCCGGCCGCATCGCCGACCGCACCGAGGCTGCTGTCGGCGCCCGAGGCCGGCACGACGGGCAGCGGCGCCGCCTGCGCCGCCGCACCCCCCGCACCGAGCGCGGCGCCCACCGCGGTGACGGTCAGACCCGCGCGCAGCAGCACACGGCGCCGGGACCTGGAAAGTGCATGACGTGCCATGGAATTCCCACCTGATCGAACCGATCGAGTAATCATCTGGGCACGTAGCGTAGTTGAGTTGTGATGCTGGATACCAACAGGGGCACCGGGGGGTCCCCTGCGCGGGTCAATGCCTCACACTGGTGTCCCGTGAGTCCCCAACCGATCCCGACCCGCGTCGTGCTGCTCGCGGGCCCCTCCGGCTCCGGCAAGTCCTCCCTCGCCGCCCGCACCGACCTTCCGGTGCTGCGCCTGGACGACTTCTACAAGGAGGGCGACGACCCCACCCTGCCGCTGGTCCCGGGCAGTTCGGACGTCGACTGGGACTCCGCGCAGTCCTGGGACGCCGACGCGGCGGTCACCGCCATCACGGAGCTGTGCCGCACCGGACGTACGAACGTTCCGGTGTACGACATCTCCACCAGCTCCCGGGTCGACCGCGAGGCGCTCCACATCGAGCGCACGCCGCTGTTCGTGGCCGAGGGCATCTTCGCCGCGGAGATAGTGGAGCGGTGCCAGGACCTGGGGGTCCTGGCGGACGCCCTGTGCCTGCGCGGCCGCCCGACGACGACGTTCCGCCGCCGGCTGCTGCGGGATCTGCGCGAGGGCCGGAAGTCGGTGCCGTTCCTGCTGCGGCGGGGATGGCGCCTGATGCGGACGGAACGACGGATCGTGGCGCGCCAGACGGCACTCGGCGCGTATCCCTGCGGGAAGCAGGAGGCACTGGGCCGACTGGCCGCGGCAGCGGCCGGCCGCTGCCGCCGGGCCCCGGCGGCACGCGAGGTGGCGTAGCCGGGAGGGCTCCGGGAGTTCACGCGTCCCGCAGCCCGAGTGCCGGCCCGCCTCCGAGGAGCGCGGCCACCGCCCATCCGGCGCGCAAGCCCAGCACCGAACCACAGCCCGCCGTACGGATCGTCGTCGCCGACGACCACCAGGTCGTACGTACGGGCTTCGCCGCCCTGCTGGACACCCAGCCGGACTTCAGCGTTGTCGGCACGGCGTGCGACGGGGCGGAGGCGGTACGGACCTGAGTCGGCCTCCGGCCCGACGTGGTCCTCATGGACGTGCGGATGCCGGGCACGGACGGCATCGAAGCGACAAGACAGCCGGCCGGTCCGGGGCGGAGCCGCCCCGCAAGGACGCCGCCCCCGACGCACCGCAGGGCCGGACAGGACCCCCCGGCCCGTCCGACCCTGCTGTGTTCCCCCGTGAACCCACCGCTTCCCCCGAAGCGGCAGGCCCCGTTTCCCCCGGTTCCCCCGCTGCCTTCAGGCCACCAGCTCGCCGAAGGACTCCTCCTCGTCACGGCCGAAGCTCAGCACCTCGTCCTCGCGCAGCCGTCGCAACGACCGCCAGATGCTCGACTTCACCGTGCCGACACTGATGCCGAGTATCGACGCGATCTCCGGGTCCGTGCGCCCCTCGTAGTACCGCAGGACCAGCATCGTGCGCTGGAGTTCCGGCAGCCGCGCCAGCGCCTGCCAGAGCACGGCGCGCAGCTCCGTTCCGCGCATCGCGTCCGTGTCGCCCGCCGTCTCCGGCAGCTCCTCGGTCGGGTATTCGTTCAGCTTGCGCCGGCGCCAGGCGCTGATGTGCAGATTGGTCATGGTGCGGCGCAGGTACCCGCCGACCGCCGCCTTGTCGCTGATCCGGTCCCATGCCCGGTACGTCGAGAAGAGGGCGCTCTGCAGCAGGTCCTCGGCCTCGAACCGGTCACCGGTCAGGTGGTAGGCGGTTGCGTACAGGGAGGCGCGGCGCTCCTGGACGTAGGCCGTGAACGCCGCTTCGGCGTCCGCGGTCTCCGCCAGGGGCTTCCGCTCCCCCGGGCCCTCCCCGTACACCGCTCCCCCGTTGGCCCCCGCAGATGCGTCGACCACCGTCATGTACGACGTGTGCTGACGTCCGACACCACGAACGCACCCCCGCCCTGCGGCACCGGACTTCTCGGTGCTCCTGCCGACGTCGTGGAGACGCGTGACAACTGCGCTTGAGGTGGTGCTGTGCAGTGCGTTCATCTCGCGCCCCCCGTCGGTGGAGTCCGTCCGTTCCATCTGCCACTGAGCTTGCCCGGGCAGTTTCATGGCGCTGTCCGCCGACTGTCACAGACCTGTCACAGGCCCTCCGACCGGCGTGCCGTCCGAATGAGAGGCCTCCAACGGTCGAACTGAGGCTCTCCCATGGGCCAGAATGACCCCCGTGCCTTTCCTGTTGCTGATCGAGGACGACGACGCCATCCGCACGGCCCTCGAACTCTCGTTGTCACGCCAGGGCCACCGTGTGGCCACCGCGGCGACGGGAGAGGACGGCCTGAAACTGCTGCGCGAGCAGCGGCCGGACCTGATCGTGCTGGATGTGATGCTGCCCGGCATCGACGGTTTCGAGGTGTGCCGGCGCATCCGGCGCACCGACCAGCTGCCGATCATTCTGCTGACGGCGCGCAGCGACGACATCGACGTCGTGGTCGGACTGGAGTCCGGCGCCGACGACTACGTGGTCAAGCCCGTGCAGGGCCGGGTGCTCGACGCCCGGATCCGTGCGGTGCTGCGCCGCGGCGAGCGCGAGTCCACCGACTCGGCGACGTTCGGCAATGTGGTCATCGACCGTTCCGCGATGACGGTGACCAAGAACGGGGAGGACCTGCAGCTCACGCCGACCGAGCTGCGGCTCCTGCTGGAGCTGAGCCGCAGACCCGGACAGGCCCTGTCGCGGCAGCAGTTGCTGCGGCTGGTGTGGGAGCACGACTATCTCGGTGACTCCCGGCTCGTCGACGCCTGTGTGCAGCGGCTGCGTGCCAAGGTGGAGGACGTACCGTCCTCGCCGACCCTGATCCGTACGGTGCGGGGCGTGGGCTACCGGCTGGACTCGCCGCAGTGACCGCTGCTGCCAAGCGCAGCCTGCTCGCCGGTCTTCGCTGGACCAGTCTGCGGCTGCGGCTCGTCGTCGTGTTCGCGCTGGTGGCGCTGACCGCCGCGGTGTCCGCGTCGGGGATCGCGTACTGGCTCAACCGCGAGGCCGTGCTGACGCGTACGCAGGACGCGGCGCTCGGGGACTTCCGGCAGGAGATGCAGAACCGGGCGGCGTCGCTGCCGTTGCACCCCACCAAGGACGATCTGCAGAACGCCGCCGTGCAGATGGCGAGCAGCAGTCCCGGTTACAGCGTGCTCCTCGTCGACAAGCGCGACGGCGACAAGCCGATCGTGGGCAACTCCAATCTGGACACGTTCACGCTCGACAACGTGCCGCTCTCGTTGCAGCAGCAGGTCAACAGGAAGCAGCCGGCGGAGGCGGGCAACACGTACCCGTACCACCTGTTCTGGCAGCGCACCTCGATCCGCGGTACGCCCTACCTGGTGGCCGGCACGAGGATCATCGGTGGTGGTCCGACCGGTTACATGCTGAAGTCGCTCGACCAGGAGCGGCAGGACCTCAACTCCCTCGCGTGGTCGCTGGGGATCGCCACCGGACTCGCTCTGGTCGGCTCCGCGCTGCTCGCGCAGGCCGCCGCGACGACAGTGCTGCGGCCGGTGCAGCGGCTCGGTGACGCGGCGCGCAAGCTCGGTGAGGGCAAGCTCGACACCCGGCTCGTGGTGTCCGGCACCGATGAACTCGCCGATCTCTCCCGCACGTTCAACAGAGCCGCGAGTTCCCTGGAGAAGAAGGTCGCGGACATGAGCGCGCGGGAGGAGTCCAGCCGCCGGTTCGTCGCCGACATGTCGCACGAACTGCGCACCCCGCTCACCGCGATCACCGCGGTCGCCGAGGTGCTGGAGGACGAGGCCGACAGCCTCGACCCGATGATCGCGCCCGCCGTCCATCTGGTGGTCAGCGAGACCAGGCGGCTGAACGACCTGGTGGAGAACCTGATGGAGGTCACCCGCTTCGACGCGGGTACGGCCCGGCTCGTCCTCGACACGGTCGATGTCGCCGACCAGGTCACCGCCTGCATCGACGCCCGCGCCTGGCTGGACGCGGTGGATCTGGACGCCGAGCGCGGCATGATGGTCCGCCTCGATCCGCGCAGGCTCGATGTGATCCTGGCGAATCTGATCGGCAACGCGCTGAAGCACGGCGGATCGCCGGTACGCGTATCGGTACGGACCGACGGCGACGAACTCGTCATCGAGGTGCGCGACCACGGCCCGGGCATCCCGGAGGACGTCCTGCCGCACGTCTTCGACCGCTTCTACAAGGCCAGTGCCTCCCGGCCGCGTTCGGAGGGCAGCGGGCTCGGTCTGTCGATCGCCATGGAGAACGCGCACATCCACGGCGGTGACATCACGGCCGCGAACTCGCCGGACGGCGACGGCGCGGTGTTCGTGCTGCGTCTGCCGCGCGATGCCGAAGAGCTCACCGGCACCGCGCGGGTCCACGGAGCCGAAGCCCGGGACGACGAGGGGGACGCGACGTGAGGCGCAGCAACCGTGGTACGCGGCGGGCGCGCCGCACGGCCGGAGCACTGGCCGGCGCCGTCGTCTGCGCCGTGCTGGCCGCCGGGTGCGGGATCAGGACCACGTCGGTGCCGGTCGACGCCGGGGCCGCGCCGTCCCGGGTGCCGTGCTCGATGTCCGCGGAGGACGTCAGCACACAGGCGATGCAGGGGATCCCGGTGCAGATCTATCTGATCTGTGCCTCGCAGCTGGTCACGGTGGACCGCTCGGTGCAGATCCACGAAGCGAAGTCGGACCGGATCCGGGTCGCGCAGGCTCTCCTCGACGAGCTTCAGGAGGAACCGGCCGCCGATGAGCGGCAGGCCGGCTTCTCCACCGACGTACCGGCGGCCCTGCAGATCAGCGGGGCCCGCGGGGACGATCCGGCGGCCGCACTACGGCTCAGTGAGCAGCCCGAGGACCTGCCGTCGGAGGCTCTGGCACAGATCGTGTGCACGTACGCGGAGAGCGAGTCGCTGGCCTCGGACGGCACGGTGGTGCTCGGCGGGCCGGGAAATTATGCGCCGCGCGCCTATCTGTGCACCTCGGAGACGAAGGCCCGGCCGGAGGCCGTGCCGACGCTCGGCGCGGCCAAGCTGTCCTGAGGTCCGGCCCCCGGGCTGCCGTGTGGTCTTCAGGTCATCCTGGGGCGGGGCGGAACCGATCCTGCCGGTAGCCGCGTCTTGGGGGGCGTGCGTCAAGGTTCGGGCGGCCAAGCCGTCATCCGCTTCCGCGCGGTCGGGGTGTTTCTCCTCCTCGCGCATCTGCTGCTTGTCGGGTGGCTGACTCTGCGCCCGCTGGATGTGCCGTGGATGACGGCCGCCAATCTTCGGCCCTTCGCCGGTATAAGGACGGACCTGTCCCTCGGCCCGGTCGAGGCAGCGCACCGGATCGGTGAGGGGTTGCTGCTGCTGGCGCCGCTGGGGGTGCTGCTGCCCATGGCCGGGGGACGGCTCCATGTGTCCCCGTGGGCCTCGCTGGCCCGTACCGTCGCCGCCGGGTCGCTGATCTCGCTGACGATCGAGCTGGCGCAGACCGGTGTGCCGGGTCAGGTCGTCGATGTCGACTCGCTGCTGCTGAACACGGTGGGTGTGGGGCTCGCCCATCTGCTGGTCGTGCCGGTGTGCCGGAAGCGGCTGCGCCGCCGCGGCCAGGACCGGGTACGACCGGTTCCCCGACCCAGGGACGAGTCGCCTCAGGGGTCGACCCCTACGATTTCCAGGGTCGGTATCGCACCGTAGAGCGACGCTTTGCCCCTGTTCGCCGGGCCACCATGGATACCCGGGGAGCACGACGGAGCTGCTCCTCAGCAACGGTTCGCGAAGGAGCCCACCATGGCCGCACTTGCCCGCCCCCGTGACGGACGCATGATCGGCGGAGTGTGCGCAGCGCTGGCACGGCGCTTCGGCACATCCGCGGGGACCATGCGCGTGATCTTCCTCGTTTCGTGTCTGCTGCCGGGCCCGCAGTTCGTGCTCTACCTGGCGCTGTGGCTGCTGCTGCCGGCCGAGAAGGCGTCGGCGGCCACCACCGCCTGGTAGTCCCGGGACATACGTGAGTGGGGCGGGTACCCGGTCCGGGTACCCGCCCCACTCACGTATGCGCGAGGGTCAGCCGCCGAGCGGAAGACCGTTGGTCGACAGGCCGCTGGTGGTCATGCCACCGGCGGGCAGCCCGCCGAGCAGGCCCTTGGCCGGGGCGGTGGCGCCGTTGAGGATCTCGGTCTGGCCACTGCCGAGGAGCTTCGTGGCCGTGTCCTGAACCGGCAGGGACTGGGTGGCGGTCCCCAGCGCGGAGCCGGCGATCGGCAGAGCGGCGGTCGGCAGAGCGGCGGTCGGCAGAGCGGAGGTCGCGGCGTCGAGGGGAAGCGCGGCGGCGGAGGCCGTACCGGCGGCGGCAGCGGCGAAAGCGGCACCGAGAGCGGCGACACCGAGAGTCCTGGCAGCAGACTGCTTCATGTGAAATTCATCCTTGGGGAAGGGGATGCGAGCGGCTCTGCAAACTAGCCAGCGCACTACCCGTACCGCAAACATGGCGGACGCAGCAAACGGCCGGGATCTGATCTTCCCGGCCGTTTGTCACAGAAGCGTAATTCAGCCCGCGGAAGCGGAAGACGCGCTGGTCGCAGCGGTCTGCTCGAAGAGCCACTCCGACTTCAGCTCGGCATATCCGGGCTTGATCACGTCATTGATCATCGCCAGACGTTCATCGAAAGGAATGAACGCTGATTTCATCGCATTGACTGTGAACCACTGAATGTCGTCGAGCGTGTATCCGAAAGTCTCGGTCAGCCGCTCGAATTCCTGGCTCATGGTCGTACCGCTCATCAGCCGGTTGTCCGTATTCACGGTGGCCCTGAAGTGCAGCCTGCGCAGCAGCCCGATCGGATGCTCGGCGTACGAGGCGGCGGCGCCGGTCTGGAGGTTGGAGGTCGGGCACATCTCCAGCGGGATGCGCTTGTCCCGTACGTACGAGGCGAGACGGCCGAGCGTCACACTGCCGTCCTCGGCGACCTCGATGTCGTCGATGATGCGGACGCCGTGGCCGAGCCGGTCGGCGCCGCACCACTGGAGCGCCTGCCAGATCGACGGCAGACCGAAGGCCTCGCCCGCGTGGATGGTGAAGTGGTTGTTCTCGCGCTTGAGGTACTCGAAGGCGTCGAGGTGACGGGTGGGCGGGTAGCCCGCCTCGGCACCCGCGATGTCGAAGCCGACGACGCCCAGATCCCGGTAGCGGTTGGCGAGTTCGGCGATCTCCAGGGCGCGGGCGGCGTGCCGCATCGCGGTGAGAAGGGCGCCCACCCGGATCCGGTTGCCGTCCAGCCGGGCCCGGCGCTCACCCTCGCGGAAGCCCTCGTTGACCGCCTCGACGACCTCTTCGAGGGTCAGCCCGGCTTCCAGGTGCTGCTCGGGGGCGTACCGCACCTCCGCGTAGACGACACCGTCCGCCGCGAGGTCCTCGGCGCACTCCGCGGCCACCCGGACCAGGGCCTCGCGGGTCTGCATGACGGCGCAGGTGTGGGCGAACGTCTCCAGGTAGCGCTCCAGCGAGCCGGAGTCGGCCGCCTCGTGGAACCAGATGCCGAGCTTGTCCGCTTCGGTCTCGGGAAGGGCTTCGTAGCCCGCGTCACGGGCCAGGTCGATGATCGTGCCGGGACGCAGACCGCCGTCGAGGTGGTCGTGGAGCAGCACCTTGGGGGCGCGTCGGATCTGGTCGGGGCCGGGCACATGGAGGGTCGGGCTCATCATCTGGGCACTCTAACGCCTACGCGCGTAGAGCGCCGCGCGCCGATACGTAACAGTGACCGCGAATACGGGTGGAGTACACCTGTCCTTCTGACACTGTTCTGTCATGGCACAGCGCGCACTCCCCCTGCCTGCTCCGAGGCTGGGACGGGCCGTGAAGACGGCCGGAGCACAACCTGCGGTCAGCGGCGTGGTCCTGCTGCTCCCGGACGGCGAGGCCGACTCGCACCGCCGCCCCTCCCCCCTTTCGTACGCGCTCCAGTTGCCGCTCGCCCGCACCCTGGCCCGCGCCGGCCAGGACGACGGGCTGGCCGCGCATGTCGTGCACTACCGCTGCCGCGGCTGGAACACCACGGACGCGCAGCTCGCGGCGGACGCCGAGTGGGCCGTGGAGGAGGTCGTGCGACGGTACGGCGACGTCCCCGTCTGCCTGGCCGGGCACGGCATGGGCGGCCGTGCGGCGCTGCGCGCGGGCGGCCACCCTGCGGTCAACTCGGTTCTGGCGATGGCCCCTTGGCTTCCCGAGGACCCGTCGGTCGAGCCGGAGCCGGTGAAACATCTGCTGGGCCGCCAGGTATTGCTCGTCCACGGCACGAACGACGCACGCTCCGACCCGGAGTTGTCGTTCCGGCTGGCCCAGCGCGCCAAGAAGGCCAACCGGGACACCTGCCGCTTCGAGGTCCATTCGGACGGCCACTCCCTGCGCCAGCACCGCGCCGAAGTGGCGGCGCTGGCAGTGGACTTCGTACGGGGATCGCTGTTCGGACGGACATACGCCCGCCCGGTCGCCGACGCCCTGGCGGCGCCCCCGCCGCTGGGGCTGCGGATGCCCCTGGCGGCGGGATTCGGGCGGTCGTTGAAGTCCTAGGGCACGCGGGACGCCCTGCGGCCGCCCGAGGTGTCAGGGGCGGCAGAGCGACAAGACGGCTTGCACACCGCTCGGAAGGGCTTCGCGCCGCAGCCCCGATCCTGGACACCCGGAATGCGCTGCCTGACTTCTCACACACGCGCCACCGCCCGTCAGTCCGGCAGCAGGTGCCCCCGGCGCGACAGCAGGAACTGCTTGAACGCCGCCACCGGGGGTGTGTCCGGGTGGCCGTCCAGCCAGGCCACGCCGATCTCGCGGGCCGCGCGCGGGGCCGTGACCGTCAGTTCGACGACGCCCGGGCGGGCCACCGCGGGCGGCGGCAGCAGGGCCACGCCCAGGCCGGCGGCCACCAGGCCGCGCAGGGTCTCCGCCTCCTCGCCCTCGAACGCCACACGGGGCGTGAAGCCCGCCTCCGCACACAGGTCGTCGGTGATCCGCCGCAGGCCGTACCCCGGCTCCAGGGTCACGAACGCCTCGTCGGCGGCCTCGGCCAGGCGGATGCGCCTGCGGGAGGCGAGGCGGTGGTCGTCGGGGACGACCAGGCGCAGCCGCTGCTCGTCGAGACGGCGGGCCACCAGGTCGGGGGCGTCCGGTACGGGTGAGGTGAGGCAGAGGTCGAGGCCGCCGGCCCGGAGCCGCTCGATCATCGCCTCGCCGTAGTTCTGCACGAGTTGGAAGCGCACGCGGGGGTGGTCGGCGCGGAAGGCCCGGATCAGCGCGGGAACGGTCTCCGAGCCCATCGTGTGCAGGAACCCGAAGGCCACCTTGCCCGCGGCCGGATCGGCGTCGGCCCGTACCGAGTCCGCGGCCCGCTCCACCTCGGCGAGGGCACGCTCGGCGGAGCCCAGGAAGGTACGGCCCGCGGGGGTGAGGGAAACGGTACGGCCCCTGCGGGCGAACAGGGCTACCCCCAGGTCCTGTTCCAGCCTGACCATCGCGCGCGACAGCGTGGACTGCGGGACGCCGAGCTCGTGCGCGGCGCGGGTGACGTGCTCGTGGCGGGCCACCGCCTCGAAGTAGGCGAGCCGCGGCGCGAGGACGGCGCGAATGTCTTCTTCGTAACTACTCGGTGACAGCCGAGGCTGTGAGCTGCGTTCATGCACCATGGGATTGATTATCGCAAGTTCGTGCATTGGACGCATGAATCGGACCGATCTACTTTCGAGGTATGCCTCCTGCCAGTACCAAGGCGTCCACCCTCACGCTGGACGCCTCAGCCCCGTCATCGCCCGTCGCCCCCGCTGCCGCCGTCGTTCCGGACCGGCTGGAGCCCGGCGGCCCCGGCTACCGCCGGATGAGCTTCGCGCTCTTCGCCGCCGGTGTCGCGACGTTCGCACTCCTCTACTCCACCCAGGCACTGCTGCCCGCCGTCTCCGCCGGTTTCGGCGCCACGGCCGGACAGGCCAGCTGGACGGTCTCCGCGGCGACGGGTGCGCTGGCGTTGTGTGTGCTGCCGATGAGTGCGCTCTCCGAGCGGTTCGGACGGCGGCAGCTGATGACCGCCTCTCTGACGGTCGCCGTACTGGTGGGCCTGCTCGTACCGTTCGCCCCCTCGCTCGGCTGGCTGATCGCCCTGCGCGCCGTCCAGGGCGCGGCACTGGCCGGGCTGCCCGCCTCCGCGATGGCGTACCTGGCCGAGGAGGTACGGCCGAAGGCGCTGGTCGCCGCGATCGGACTGTTCGTGGCGGGCAACAGCATCGGCGGCATGAGCGGCCGCATCCTCACCGGCTGGATCGCCCAGCTGTGGGGCTGGCGGGCGGCGCTCGGCGCGGTCGGGCTGCTGGCCGTGGCCTGCGCGGTCGTCTTCCACTTCATGATCCCGAAGGCCCGTAACTTCACGCCCGGCACACTGAACCCGAAGGCCCTGGCGAAGACGGTGGGCGGACACCTCGCCGATCCGCTGCTGCGCAGGCTGTACGCGATCGGCGCCCTGTTCATGACGGTGTTCGGCGCGGTCTACACGGTGATCGGCTACCGGCTGATCGGCGAACCGTTCAACCTCCCGCAGGGCGTCATCGGCTCGATCTTCCTGGTCTACCTCGTCGGTACGGTGTCGTCTGCCGCGGCCGGCAGGCTCGTCGCCCGGCTCGGCCGCCGGGGCGCGCTCTACCTGGCCGTCTCCACCACGGCTGCCGGTCTGCTGCTCTCGCTCGCCGACCAGCTGGCCGCCGTACTGCTCGGCCTGGTCCTGATCACGGCGGGCTTCTTCGCCGGCCACGCGGTCGCCTCGTCGTCCGTGAGCCGGACCGCGACGAAGGGCCGGGCGCAGGCGTCGGCGCTCTACCAGTCCGCGTACTACCTGGGCTCCAGCGCGGGCGGCACGCTCGGCGCGATCGCCTTCCACGCCGGTGGCTGGGCGGGCACGGTGTCCATGGGACTGCTCGCGGTCCTCGGCGTCGTCTCGATCACGCTGTACGGGTCGCGGGTCGCCCGGGCCGAGCGACACCGGCTCGTACCGGTGGCGTCCGTACAGAACTGAGACATACGGCGCACAACCATCCACTCCCCGACGCGCGTCTAGCAGGCGGAACCACCGCACAGCGCGCGAAGGGGAGTTGGCGTACATGGGAGTCGTAGGGAACATACGGGGAGTCCGGATGCGGCGCGCGGTGGCGCTGTCCGTCGCCGGACTGATGGCAGCACCGGCGCTCGTGCTCGGATCGGGCGCATCCGCGCAGGCCGCATCCTGCACCACGTCCACCGGGCCGTACCAGAAGCAGGTCGAGAACTACCTGCACCGGACGGTCGACGGCAAGCAGTCGGCAGCCGACTGCAAGGCGATCCAGTCGTTCCAGCGCACCTACGGGATCACCCCGGACATCGGGTACGCGGGACCGATCACCTGGCAGACGATGAAGACGCTCACGGCCCAGAAGGCGGCCGGCAAGAACCCCAACAAGGACAAGAAGTGCCCCACCAACAAGGGGCGCATCGCGTGCGTGGACCTGACCCGGCAGCTGAGCTGGATCCAGGACGGCGCCAAGCTGAAGTACGGTCCGGTGCCGATCCGCAGCGGGCGGAACGGGTACGAGACCCGCACCGGGTCGAAGAAGATCTATCTGCGGCACATCAAGCACTGGTCGTCGCTGTACCACGTGTGGATGCCGTACTCGCAGTTCTTCGACGGCGGGCAGGCGTTCCACTCGGTCGGTCTGAAGATGTGGAACCCGCCGGGGTCGCACGGCTGCGTCAACATGCGGGACGCGGACGCCAAGGCATATTGGAATCTGCTGAAGAACGGCGACGACGTGTACGTGTACGGGCGCAAGCCCGGAACGTGACCGGAACGCGAGCGGCTTCGGTACTTCCCGCCCCCGTTGTCAGTGGCCTCCTGTAGCTTCCGAAGTGCCGAGTGAGCGGTGACACAACGCAACAGGGGTGGAGCGATGAGTGATCTGACGGCAGCGACGGACATCGACAGCCGTCTGGAGGGACACCGGGTCGAGCTGACCGGTTACTGCTACCGGATGCTCGGCTCGGCCTTCGAGGCGGAGGACGCCGTACAGGACACGCTGGTGCGCGCCTGGCGCAACTTCGAGAAGTTCGAGGGCCGTTCCTCGCTGCGCTCCTGGCTGTACCGGATCGCCACCAACGTCTGCCTCGACATGCTGAACGCGGGGAAGAAGAGGGCCCGGCCGGTCGATCTGACGGGCCCGACACCGCTCGCCCAGGCCGCGCTCAACCCACTGCCGGAGAACACCTGGCTGGAGCCGATGCCGGACGGGCGGATCCTGCCGTCGGTGGCCGACCCCGCGGAGGCCGCGGTGGCACGGGAGTCGGTGCGCCTCGCGTTCGTCGCCGCGCTGCAGCATCTGCCGCCCAAGCAGCGGGCCGTGCTGATCCTGCGCGAGGTGCTGGCCTGGAAGGCGAGCGAGGTCGCCGAGCTGCTCGACACCTCGGTCGCCTCGGTCAACAGCGCCCTGCAGCGGGCCAGGGCGACCCTCGCCGAGAACGAGGGACTGACCGACACCGCGAACCCGCTCGACGAGGAGCAGCGCAAGCTCCTCGAGCGGTATGTGGCGGCGTTCGAGGGCTATGACATGGCGGCGCTGACCGCGCTGCTCCATGAGGACGCCGTGATGACGATGCCGCCGTTCGACCTCTGGCTCCAGGGGCACCACGACATCACGGGCTTCATGGTCTCCATCGGCGCGGGCTGCGAGGGCTCCCGCCTGGTGGCGACCACGGCGAACGGCACCCCGGCTTTCGCCCACTACAAGCCGAATCCGGACGGCCCCGGATTCGTGCCGTGGGCGGTGCAGGTCATCGACATCTCGGACGGTGCGATCACCGGACTGCACTGCTTCCTGGACGCACCCCGCTGGTTCCCGCTCTTCGGTCTGCCTGACCACCTCGAGGCCGACCGGGCGTGAGGCGGGGCACAGGGCGGAGGAACGCGCCGGAGGCGCGCTGAGCGGCGCGGGGCCGGGGGCTCAGTCCCCGCACCGCCCCTCCACGTTCACGACGTCGGCCAGCCCCACCAGCTCCAGCAGGTTCCGCAGTTCGGGCGGCACATTGCGCAGCCGCAGCCGTCTGCCGCCCGCCCGTCGCGCGACAAGCCCCAGCCGCGCTATCGCCTCGACCAGGACCAGATCCGCCTGTACGACCCCGCCCAGGTCGCAGTCCACCCCGGCGTCCGGGTCGCGGACCCCGCCCTCGGGGTCGTACAGCAGGGACTCCAGCTCGGCGCAGAGCGCCGGCACGTCGGGCCCGGTGACGCGACCGGCGATGACCAGAGCCTTCGGGGTCATGGGATCCACACGAAGGAGACCGCCGCAACGGCCGGAACTCATCGCTGCGCGACGCGGCTTCTCAACTGACCGGGAAGATCCCGGTGTCCAGATCCAGCCGGAACGGCTCCGGCAAGG
The DNA here is from genome assembly GCF_036108815.1 of Streptomyces sp. NBC_00353. NCBI lineage: Bacteria > Bacillati > Actinomycetota > Actinomycetes > Kitasatosporales > Streptomycetaceae > Streptomyces > Streptomyces sp. NBC_00353. Next base: position 4,465,634 of record NZ_CP107985.1, read on the forward strand.
TCAGCTTCTCCCCGTACTCGACCGCGTCCAGGACCCGGTAGGTGCCATCGCCGGGTTCGCCGTACAGGGTGGCGGTCGGGCGGCCGGAGTGCCACGGGTCGAGCAGCAGGAACAGCTCGACACCCGCCTTCGCGTAGCCGTGCGCCTTGCCGATGCGGTCGTGGTTGGCATTGTCCCGAGAGGTGATCTCGACAACGAGCCGGGCCTCTTCCGCCGGTACGCGGTTGCCCGGCCCGGTCGCCACGGCGCGCGGCAGGACAACGAGATCGGGGATGTACAGCCCGGCCCGTCCCGGCACCGAGACAGCGAGGGTCTGGAAGATCTCCCAATCCTCCGGAATCACGGAGTAGAGCCTGCGCTGCAGCAGCGCCGCAGTGAGATTGTGGTCCTTGGACGGCGGTGGCGACACGGTGACGATCCCCTCGATGATCTCCACCTTGCAGCCCTCGGGTGCGTCCGTCTCCTCCCAGATCCGGACGAGGTCGTCCCAGCCGTGGCCGCTGCCCGGCGCAGGGTCGACGGTGAGTGCGCCCATGGCGGTCTCCTCTATCGGTGCGTCACCGAGTCCAGCATGCCGAACGGGACCGGCAGCAGTCCACCGGTCCCGTTCACCCGCACGGGTAAGCCGCAGGTCAGGCGATACGTTCCCGCACCACCGGGGTGGCGGTGAACTCCGTGCCGGCCGGGGCGATGTCGAACGACCCGGGCAGGGCCTTCAGCGCGTACTCGAACTTCTCCGGGGTGTCCGTGTGCAGTGTCAGCAGCCGCTGGCCCTTGGTCACCGTGTCGCCCGGCTTGGCGTGCATTTCGATGCCCGCGCCCGCCTGCACCGGGTCCTCCTTGCGGGCCCGGCCCGCGCCGAGGCGCCAGGCGGCGACGCCGATGTCGTACGCGTCGAGACGGGTCAGTACGCCGGAGGTGTGGGCCGCCACCACGTGCTGCTCGCGGGCGACCGGGAGCGTGGCGTCCGGGTCACCGCCCTGGGCGGAGATCATCCGGCGCCAGACGTCCATCGCGGAGCCGTCGGCCAGGGCCTTCTCCGGGTCGGCGTCCTTGAGTCCGGCCGCGTCGAGCATCTCGCGGGCCAGGGCGAGGGTGAGGTCGATGACGTCCTTGGGGCCGCCGCCGGCCAGGACCTCGACCGACTCACGGACCTCCAGGGCGTTGCCCGCGGTCAGGCCGAGCGGGGTGGCCATGTCGGTGAGGAGCGCGACCGTCCGCACGCCACTGTCGGTGCCCAGCGCGACCATGGTGGAGGCCAGTTCACGGGCGTCCTCGATGGTCTTCATGAAGGCGCCGGAGCCGACCTTGACGTCCAGGACCAGCGCGCCGGTGCCCTCGGCGATCTTCTTGGACATGATCGAGCTGGCGATCAGCGGGATGGCCTCGACGGTGCCGGTGACATCGCGGAGCGCGTACAGCTTCTTGTCGGCGGGGGCCAGACCGTCACCGGCGGCGCAGATCACGGCGCCGGTGGTGTCCAGGACGTCGAGCATCTCGGCGTTCGAGAGGTGGGCGCGCCAGCCGGGGATGGACTCCAGCTTGTCGAGAGTGCCGCCGGTGTGGCCGAGACCGCGGCCGCTGAGCTGCGGCACCGCGGCTCCACAGGCCGCGACCAGCGGGGCGAGCGGCAGGGTGATCTTGTCGCCGACGCCGCCGGTGGAGTGCTTGTCGGTGGTGGGGCGGGAGAGCGAGTCGAAGTTCATCCGCTCGCCGGAGGCGATCATTGCGGCGGTCCAGCGGGCGATCTCCGTACGGTTCATACCGTTCAGCAGGATCGCCATGGCCAGTGCGGACATCTGCTCGTCGGCGACCTCGCCGCGGGTGTAGGCGTCGATGACCCAGTCGATCTGCTCGGGGGTCAGCTCGCCCCGGTCGCGCTTGGTGCGGATGACGGAGATGGCGTCCATGTCCTGGGAGTCCTTCCGGCCGGTACGTACGCAGGAGTCCCGAATGACTCTACGCGCATAGAGGGTGGATAAGGGTGTGGCCCTCCCAACGGGCGGGAGGGCCACAGCAGTTCTACTTCAGATGGTCCGGGCCGAAGGCCTGCGGCAGCATCTCGTCGAGCGTGCGGAGGCCGTCCGGGGTCTCCAGGACGAGCTCGGGTCCGCCGAACTCGTACAGCAGCTGCCGGCACCTGCCGCACGGGACCAGGATCTCGCCCGCCCCGTCCACACAGGTGAAGTGGGTCAGCCGGCCGCCGCCGGTGGCGTTGAGCTGCGAGACCAGGCCGCACTCGGCGCACAGGCTCAGTCCGTACGAGGCGTTCTCGACGTTGCAGCCGACCACCGTGCGGCCGTCGTCGACGCGCGCCGCGACGCCTACCGGATAGCCCGAGTAGGGGGCGTACGCCCGGGACATGGCGTCCCGGGCGGCGACGCGCAGGGCGTCCCAGTCGACGTCGGCGGCCGCGGTCACTTGCCCTGGCCCTTCCGGTACCGCATGCCGTCCGCCTTCGGCATCCGCAGCCGCTGCGCGGAGAGCGAGAGGACGAGCAGCGTGACGATGTACGGGGTGGCGCTCACGAACTCGGTGGGCACCGTGTCCGTGGCGAGGTACCACACCAGCACGGCGGCGGCGACGACGGCGCTGGCCACGCCCTGGACGAAGCTCTTGCGGTAGAGCTTCAAGGCGGCGAGCGCGGCCAGCACGACGAACAGCAGGAGCAGCAGCGCGTGGACGGACTCGCCGCCGTTGCGCAGCTGGAGCGCGTCGGCGAAGCCGAACAGGCCCGCACCCATGGCGAGTCCGCCGGGCCGCCAGTTACCGAAGATCATCGCGGCGAGACCGATGTATCCGCGTCCGCCGGTCTGGCCCTCGTTGTAGATGTGCGAGGTCACCAGGGAGAGGAAGGCACCGCCGAGTCCGGCCATGCCGCCCGAGATGATCACCGCGATGTACTTGTAGCGGTAGACGTTCACGCCGAGCGATTCGGCGGCGACCGGGTTCTCGCCGCAGGAGCGCAGCCGCAGCCCGAACGAGGTCTTCCACAGGACGAAGAAGGTCACGACGAAGAGGACCGCGGCCAGGATCGTCAGCAGCGACACATTGGTGATCAGACCGCCGATGACACCGGCCACGTCGGAGACGAAGAACCAGTGATGCTTCTCGATCGAGTGCAGCCAGCCCGACAGGCCGGGAATCGTCACCGAGGTGATGTCGTCGGCCGGCGGTGACTGCTTGGGGCTGCCGCCCTTGGCCGCCGCCTCACCCGTGTTGAACCAGAGCTTGGCGAAGTAGGTGGTGAACCCGAGCGCCAGGATGTTGATGGCGATACCGGAGATGATGTGGTCGACGCCGAAGGTGACGGTCGCGACGGCGTGCAGCAGCCCGCCGAGCATGCCGCCGACGACCCCGGCCAGCACACCGAGCCAGGGGCTGGTCTGCCAGCCGGCCCAGGCACCGAAGAACGTGCCGAGGATCATCATGCCTTCGAGGCCGATGTTGACCACACCGGCCCGCTCGGCCCACAGGCCGCCGAGACCGGCGAGCCCGATCGGCACAGCCATCGCGAGCGCCGCGCTGATCTGCCCGGCAGAGGTGACGTCCTGCGCGCCGGTGATGGCGCGCACCGCGGACAGCGCGAGCAGCGCGCCCGCGACGATCAGCAGGACGACGGGGAAGGAGAGGCGGGTGCGGCCGCTGCCACCGGAGACCTTGGGGGCCGCGGGCGGCGGGGTGGAAGTCGCCGTGGCGGTCACGCCGACACCTCCTGCTGGTCGGAGTTACGGGCGGCCTGTGCGGCGAGTTCCGCGCCGACCTTGCTCTGCTGGCGCTTGAGTCCGTAGCGGCGGACGACTTCGTACGCGATGACGACGCACAGGACGATGACGCCCTGGATGACGCCGACGATCTCCTTGTCGTACCCCTCGAACTCGAGCTTTCCGGTGCCGCGCTCCAGGAAGCCCCAGAGCAGCGCGCCGAGCGCGATGCCGACGGGGTGGTTGCGGCCGAGGAGGGCGATGGCGATGCCGGTGAAGCCGATACCGATGGGGAAGTCGCCGCTGTACTCGTAGCTGTCGTTGAGCAGCGTCGGCATGCCGATGAGGCCGGCCACCGCGCCGGAGATCAGCATCGAGGTGACGACCATCTTCTTGACGTCGACACCGCTGGCCTCGGCCGCGGAGCCGGACTGGCCGACGGTACGCAGATCGAAGCCGAACCGGGTGCGCGAGAGCGTGAACCAGTAGGCGATGCCCGCGACGATCGCGACCACGATGAAGCCCCAGACGGGCGTCGGGGTGGTCGGGAACTCGAAGAAGTGCGAGGACTCCGGGAGCGGGTTGGTGGAGATCTTCGTGCCGGCCTCGTCGAGGTGACCGAGGCGGCCCTGCTGGAGCAGGTAGCCGATGACGGCGGTCGCGATGGCGTTCAGCATGATCGTCGAGACGACCTCGCTGACGCCCCGGGTGACCTTGAGGACACCGGCGATCCCGGCCCACATCGCGCCGACGATCATCGCGGTGAGGATGATCAGCGGGATCTGGAGGGCGCCCGGCAGGGTCAGCGCGCCACCGACGGCGGCGGCGAAGAAGGCGGCGAGGCGGTACTGGCCGTCGACGCCGATGTTGAAGAGGTTCATCCGGAAGCCGACGGCAACCGCGAGACCTGCGAGGTAGTACGTCGTCGCCTTGTTGAGGATGTAGACCTGGCTGTCCGACTTCACCCCGTAGTCGAACATGATGCCGAACGCGCTGAACGGTTCCTTGCCGGTGGCGGCCAGCACGAGGGCGGTCACCAGGAACGCGACCACGATCGCGAGTACGGGGGCCGCGATCCCCAGGAGCAGCCGCTCCTTGTCGAACTTCTTCATCGGTCCTCTCCCCCGTTCCGGGGGTCGGTGTCGGCGGAGTCCGGACGGGACTCCGCATCCGTACCGGACTCGGTCGGCGCCTCGAGATGGCCGCTGGCCGCTCCCGTCATCGCCGAGCCGAGCTCTTCCGGGGTGATGGTCGCCGGGTCGGCGTCCGCGACCAGCCGGCCGCGGTACATGACACGCAGGGTGTCGGAGAGCCCGATCAGCTCGTCCAGGTCGGCGGAGATCAGCAGCACCGCCAGGCCCTCGCGACGCGCCTCGCGGATCTGGTCCCAGATCTGCGCCTGCGCGCCGACGTCCACGCCCCGGGTGGGGTGCGCGGCGATCAGCAGCTTCGGGGAGTGGCTCATCTCGCGGCCGACGATCAGCTTCTGCTGGTTGCCGCCGGAGAGCGAGGCCGCTGTGACCTCGATGCCGGGGGTGCGGACGTCGTACTCGCGCACGATCCGCTCGGTGTCCGCGCGGGCCGCCTTGAGGTCGAGGAACGCGCCCTTGCTGTTGGGCCGCTCGGTGACATGACCGAGGATGCGGTTCTCCCAGAGCGGGGCCTCCAGCAGCAGTCCGTGCCGGTGGCGGTCCTCCGGGATGACCGCCATGCCGTCCTCCCGGCGCTTGCGCGTCGGGGTTCGGGAGATGTCGGCGCCGTCCAGGGTGAGCACGCCGTGGTCGAGGGCGCGCATGCCCATGATGGCGTCGACCAGTTCGGACTGGCCGTTGCCCTCGACGCCCGCGATGCCGAGGACCTCGCCCTTGTGGATGGTGAAGGTGATGCCGTCGAGCACGGCACGCACCACCCCGTCCGGGTCGGTCGCGGTCAGTCGCAGGTCGTCGACGGTGAGCATCGGCGTGTCGGTGACGGTCGACTCGCGGGTCTCCGGCGACGGCAGCTCGCTGCCGACCATCAGCTCGGCGAGCTGCTTGGTCGTGGTGTTCGCCGGGTCGGCGGTGCCCACCGTCGTACCGCGCCGGATCACCGTGATCTCGTCGGCGACGGAGAGGACCTCGCCGAGCTTGTGCGAGATGAAGATGACGGTCAGGCCTTCGGCCTTGAGCTCGCGCAGGTTGTCGAAGAGTCCGTCGACCTCCTGCGGCACGAGGACGGCGGTCGGCTCGTCGAGGATCAGCGTGCGGGCACCGCGGTAGAGGACCTTGAGGATCTCCACGCGCTGGCGGTCGGCGACGCCGAGGTCCTCGACCATGGCGTCCGGACGGACGCCGAGGCCGTACGCGTCGGAGATCTCCTTGATCCTGGCGCGGGCCCGGTCGCCGATCCCGAACAGCTTCTCGGAGCCGAGGACGACGTTCTCCAGGACGGTCAGATAGTCGGCGAGCATGAAGTGCTGGTGCACCATGCCGATGCCGCGTGCGATGGCGTCGCCGGGGTTGTGGAACGAGACCTGCTCGCCGTCCACCGCGATGGTGCCCTCGTCCGGCTTCTGCATGCCGTACAGGATCTTCATCAGAGTGGACTTGCCGGCGCCGTTCTCGCCGACAAGAGCGTGGACGGTGCCGCGGCGCACGGTGATGTCGATGTCGTGGTTGGCCACGACCCCGGGGAACCGCTTGGTGATGCCGCGGAGCTCCACGGCATGGGGACTGCTGGACGCGTTGATGACGCACTCTCCTTGGCAGGAGCGGAGGGCGGAGGCGGTGGAGGCGGTGGGGGCGAAAAAAGGTACCGCGCCCGGCGGACGCTACGCGCGTAGCGCCACCGAATCGTTGGCCACCCGGTAACAGGTGGCGGACGGTGTGCGTACGGCTACGGAGACGTGCTGCCGAAGACCGTACGCGAAATCGGGGCCCGGGCGAGCAACCGAAGCAGCTCCCCCCGGGCCCCGATCGACGGGACGGATCAGGTCGTGGTCTTGACCGTGATCGTGCCGTCGACGATCTTCTTCTTCGCCTCGTCGAGCTTGGCCTGGATGTCCGCGAGGTGGTCACCCGTGGTGGTCAGCGAGACGCCGCCCTTGGCCAGGGAGTACGTCTGGACGCCGGTGAGCGGCTTGCCGTCCTTGACCGACTTGATCAGGTCGTAGACACCGGCGTCGACGTTCTTGACGACCGAGGTCAGGATCGTGTCCTTGTACTTCGACAGCGCCGGGTCCAGGGCCTGGTCGGAGTCGACACCGATGGACCAGGCACCCTTCTGGCTCGCGACGGCCTCGATCGCACCGGCACCGGAACCGCCCGCGGCCGCGAAGATGACGTCCGCACCCTTGTCGAGCATGCCCTTGGCAGCGGCCTCGCCCTTGTCGGGGCTGCCGAAGCCGGACAGGTCCGAACCGGTGGACAGGTACTGGATCTGCACCTTGGCCTTCGGGTTCGTGTCCAGGACACCCTGCTGGAAGCCCGCGGCGAACTTCTTGATCAGCGGAAGGTCCACACCGCCGATGAAGCCGACCTGGCCGTCCTTCGACTTCAGCGCCGCCGCGACACCGGCGAGGTACGAGCCCTGCTCCTCGGTGAAGACGATGGAGGCGACGTTCTTGGCGTCGGAGACCGAGTCGACCAGACCGAAGTTGACCTTCGGGTACTTCGGGGCGATCTTGTCGACCGCGTCCTTGTACGCGAAGCCGATCGCGATGACGGGGTTGTAGCCACCCTCGGCGAGCGACTGCAGGCGCTGCTCGCGGTCGGCCGGGGTCTCACCGTTCTTGGCGGTGAGCTCCTTCGTCTGGGCCTTGAACTCGGCCTTGGCCTTGTCCAGGCCGCGAGCGGCGGAGTCGTTGAACGAGTTGTCGCCACGGCCGCCCACGTCGTAGGCCATGCCGATCTTCATCTGGCCCTTGTCGGAGCTGGTGCTCTCGTCGGACGACTCGCCACACGCGGTGGCGGTGAGCGCGAGTGCCGCGGTGACGGCACACGCGGCGGTGATCTTGGATACCCGGCGCAAGGGAAGGCTCCTTCAAACCTGACCGAAGCGCCTCTTCCGGCGCTGGTTTCGCCGCGATCGTAACGCGCGTAGATGTCAGATAAAGCCCTGTACGGAAGCCGTTATCGGATCGTCGCGAACCGGCGGTGACCTGTCCGGTTACGAGCGGTTACCGTCGAGCAAAGCTGCGGCGGTGAACAGCTCCACGCCAACAGTGATCGCCTCCTCGTCCGCATCGAAGTCTCCGCGGTGCAGGTCAAGGCGCCGGGTGTCTCCGGGCGTCCGCACGCCGAGCCGTGCCATGGCCCCCGGAACGTGCTCCAGATACCAGGAGAAGTCCTCCCCGCCGAGGCTCTGCTCGGTGTCCTCGATCGCATACGATCCGCGGCGCCCGGTCATGGCGGCGGCCAGCAGCTCGGTCGTCCCCAGGTCGTTCACGACCGGCGGGACCCCACGGACGTAGTTGATCACGGACTTGGCCCGGTACATTCCGGCCACCTCGTCGATGGCGGCATGGACCAGATCCGGCGCCTCCCGCCACGCGGCCAGATCCAGGCAGCGGACCGTCCCGGACAGTTCGGCGTGCTGCGGGATCACATTGCACGCGTGCCCGGCCACCAGTCGCCCCCAGGTGACCGCGAGCCCCCAGCGGGCGTCGACCCGGCGGGCGAGCAGCGCAGGCACCTCGGTGGCCACCTTCGCGGCGGCGGTGACCAGGTCGGTGGTCAGATGCGGACGGGCGGTGTGACCGCCGGGTCCGTCCAGGGTGACCTCCAGACGGTCGCAGGCCGAGGTGATCGGTCCGGCCCGCAGCCCGATCCTCCCCACATCGACCCTCGGGTCGCAGTGCACCCCGATGATCCGCCCGACGCCCTCCAGCACCCCGGCCTCGATGGCATCGGCCGCCCCACCGGGCAGCACCTCCTCGGCGGGCTGGAAGATCAGCCGCACGGGGTGCGGCAGCAGCCCCTGCCGGTCGAGCTCGGCGAGGACGAGCCCGGCACCGAGGACGGTCGTGGTGTGAATATCGTGCCCACAGGCATGAGCCCGGTCCGGGACGGTGGAGCGGTAGGGAACGCCGGTCTTGGTGTCCGGAATGGGCAGGGCGTCGATGTCCGCGCGCAGGGCGAGCATGGGCCGCGTGTCGCCCGCCCGCCGGTCATCGCCCTCGTCCGAGCTCCGCGCCCCTCCCGATGTGCCCACGTCGCAGATCAGCCCGGTTCCGGTGGAGAGCACCCGGGGTTCGAGCCCGGCCTTCTCCAGCCGGGCCTTGATGGCCGCGGTGGTACGGAACTCCTGGTTGCCGAGCTCGGGGTGCATGTGCAGATCGCGCCGGAAGGCGATCAGCTCTGCCCGCAGGGGTTCGGGCAGCGTGCCGGGCAGGGAGGCGTCCTCGGGCAGCTCGGGATCGGACTCGCGGGACATCAAGTGGTTCACCTGGTGAAGGGTAGGCCCCCTGCCCCCTCAACTGACCACAGATCAACAAAAGTTCAGCCGCATAGAGGAACAAAATACGGCGTCGGAGCGTGTGCCGTGAGATGGAGGTGGGTAAACTCACCCGTTTCCCCCGAAGGCGTGCGCCGCGACCCGCCGGTCGGTCCGGACTCCACACGGCTTACGCTGCGTCGCCGGCCCGCTCGGTTCGAGTGTGTCGTACAAGGGAGCGGTCCCGGGGCGGGGCCGCGGGACGAGGGGGGCCTCGACGATGCTCGACACCTTGGACCGGAGCGTCCAGCCGTGCCCGGAGTGCGGAACAGAGATCCGGACGGACCCCAGGTTCGTCGTGTGGTGCGCCGCCTGCGACTGGAACATGGATCCGGGAGAGCCCGAGGAGACCCCTGGGCGGCTGGAGCGGCTGCGGCGCAGGCTGGCCCGGCAGCACGGGGAGAAGCTGCTCGCCGAGGTGACGGCCGGTGAGACACTGCGGCCCCGACGCGATGGCGCCAGTGTCCTGGCGTACACCATCGCGCTGGCCGTCCACGGCGTTACGGCCGCTCTGGTCGTCACCGGAATCCTGCTGGTGATACTCGGCTGGGGCAGCGCGCTGCCCCTGATGGGCGCGGTTCTCCTGGGCATCGCCTGGCCCCTGCGACCCCGCTTCGCACAGCTCCCCGACGACGAGCCGGTGCTGTACCGGGCCGATGCGCCCGAGCTGTTCGCCCTGATCGCCGAGGTCGCCGAGGTCGTCGGCACGGCGGGGGTGCACGCGGTTGTCGTGACCGTCGACGTGAACGCGTCCGTGAGCACGTACGGGCTGAGGCAGCGCCGGCGGCTGGAGATCGGACTCGGTCTCTGGGAGATCCTGACGCCGCAGCAGCGGATCGCACTGCTGGGGCACGAGCTCGGACATTACGCCAACGGGGACACCCGCCACGGAGTGATCACCGCGAACGCACTGCGCTCACTGACCACGTGGTGGTATCTGCTGAGCCGGATCCCGCAGCCCACCCTTGGCGAGGTGGCGCTCAACGCGTTGTATCTGCTGCCCCGTTGCGCGTTCCAGGGTGTACTGATGCTGCTCGACCACCTGACGTCACGCGCCACGCAGCGCGGCGAGTACCTGGCCGACTCCTTCGCCGCCCGAGCCGGGTCCACCGAGGCGGCCGTGGGGCTCATGGACCGCCTGCTGGTCAGCGGCTCCGCCGCGTCCGTGCTGCTGCGCGAAGCCAACACCAAGCAGGTGGCACGGTCCGGGAACCCGGCACGCGAGGAGGCCTGGCGCGGCCTCTGGAAGCGGCTGGCCACCCACATGGACTCACTCCCGCAGAGCGAGTACGAGCGCCAGCGGCGCTGCAGTGCCCTGCGGGGACACGCCGTCGACACGACCCACCCGCCGACCCATCTGCGCCGCGCCTGCCTGCTCACCGGGGCTCCGACGGCCGCCGAGGTGGTGGCGGCTCCCGAGCGGCAGGCTGCTCTCGATGCCGAACTGGCCAACGTCCGAGAGACATTGGCGCGCGAGATCCTCAACGGCCGTTAGCGCAGGGGGGTCGGTCCGGATCGGTCGAACCTCTTCACGTACACACGGATCACCGCCGCGTCCGGGGATGATGACGCATGCACGACTTCGACTTCCTCTTCGGCAGCTGGGACGTGGCGAACCGACGCCTGTCCGAACTCTTCACCGGCTCCACCACATGGGACGAATTCCCGGGGCACGCGGTGATCCGCCCGGTTCTCGGCGGCATGGGCAACATCAACGAGATCCACTTCCCCACCAAGGACTTCCGTGGGGTGACGCTGCGCCTCTACGACCCTTCGTCAGGACAGTGGAAGCTCCACTGGGCCGACACCACGACCGGTGCACTGCTTCCCCCTGTGACCGGCGGCTTCACCGACGGACGCGGCGACTTCCACGGCGACGACACCCACGAGGGGCGGCCTGTCCGGGTCCACTTCGTCTGATCGGACATCACGGAGGACTCCGCCCGCTGAACCCAACTGTTCTCTGCGGACGACGGGGCGAGCTGGGAGACGAACTGGACGATGGACCTCACCCGCACCGGGCGGTAGCGCCTGCCGGTCCGCCGTCCCGGGAACCGCGCAAGGCGGGCGGCCGGAGCGCCGGGGAAATGACCGGCCCCGGGAGGCAGCCGGTCCACTCACTCCGCAAGCATGGGTTCCCATGCCCCTCGATGCGGGCCGCACCGCCGAAATGTATGAAAAGGGTTTCCTCCGATGGGCCGGCACTGTGGAGAGAGCCTGCTCGAAAGCGTGTGGCTCCGGCTTCGGGACAGCCCTTACGCCTCCGTGACCGCCGTCGCCCGCCACGGGGCCAGCCGCTGTACGTCGCGTGCCGTCTCCGTGACTCCGCTCAGGAATCCCTGCGCGCGCGGCGACGCCGTGTCCCGCAGCCATTCCGGGGCGATGTCGCAGACCGCGACCTTGACCTCGGTGCCGACCAGTGCGAGTGGCAGTGTGTGGACGACCGTGGACGGGAAGCTCAGGACCGTGCGGCCGATCGGGCCGCGGCGGGCGATGAGTTCCAGAGGGAGGTCCGGACGGACGATCTCCAGGCCGGTGGCGGCTTCCAGGGCGTGGAGTTTGTCGGCGGACTCCCGGCGGTGGGCGAAGTAGCGGGTCGCTCCGTGGGTCCGGGCCAGGGCGGAGACCGCCTCCAGGTACTGCTCCTGGTCGATGACGCCCGTCTCGACCAGGGATGTGCCGACCAGGTCCGCGCCCCGGGTGAGCAGCGGCGGACCGAAGCGGGCGCGGGTCCAGGCAAAGGTGTTGGGGGTGACCGTGATGCCGGCCGGAGCCTCGACCGGCATCGCTGTGAACACTTCGACCGTACGGGTCCTCGACGGGGTGAAGCGGCGGCGGGCGGTGGCCGTGACCGGGGCCAGGACCAGTTCGCGCGCACCCGATCTGCCACGCCGGTGCCAGCGCACCAGCCTTTCGCCGCGCGCCAGTTGGGCGACGAACTCCATCGTGGCCGTGCCGTCGTCGACCACCGTGAGGCGTCGGGCGCGGACCATCGTGAGGAGCAGCTGCACATAGCGGGAGAACGGGTCGCCGATCACGATCCGGTCCGCCCTGCGCAGCAGTCCCGTCAGTTCGCGCAGGGCCTTGAGCGGCGCACCCGCGCCGCCGCGTGCCTCCTGCCAGCGCACGGTGGCGCCCTCGTCGCGGGCCAGCTCCGCCATCCGGCGCAGCTGACCGCGCGACATCGGGTCGACCGGGGGGAGGACGACGACCGTCATGTCCGAGCGGACCAGGTCGTCGCCTCCCTCTGTGTAGGCCCACTCCAGGACGTTCAGGAGCTGGACCGGGCTCTCGACGAAGGCGAGGTTCACCGGTCGGCCCGTCAGACCGCGGCCGGCTCGGCGGCCGGGGCCGCCTCGGTGTTCTCGGCGACGACGCCCGCGACCCGGCGGAGCTTCTTCATCGGGCCGAGCTCGGACTCGTACACCTTCTTGACGCCGTCACCGAGGGAGGCCTCGATGGTGCGGATGTCGCGGACGAGGCGGGTGAGGCCCTGCGGCTCGACCGAGGCGGCCTGGTCGGAGCCCCACATGGCGCGGTCGAGGGTGATGTGACGCTCGACGAACGCGGCGCCGAGGGCGACGGCGGCGAGGGTCGTCTGGAGGCCGGTCTCGTGGCCGCTGTAGCCGATCGGGACGTTCGGGTACTCCTGCTGGAGGGTGTTGATGACGCGCAGGTTCAGCTCCTCCGCCTTCGCGGGGTACGTCGAAGTGGCGTGGCAGAGCAGGATGTTGTCGCTGCCGAGGACCTCGACCGCGTGCCGGATCTGGCGCGGCGTCGACATGCCGGTGGAGAGGATGATCGTGCGGCCGGTGGCACGCAGCGAGCGGAGCAGCTCGTCGTCGGTCAGCGAGGCCGAGGCGACCTTGTGGGCGGGGACGTCGAACTTCTCCAGGAAGGCGACGGCCTCGGTGTCCCACGGGGAGGCGAACCAGTCGATGCCGCGCTTGGCGCAGTGGTCGGAGATGGCCTGGTACTCGGCCTCGCCGAACTCGACGCGGTGGCGGTAGTCGATGTACGTCATCCGGCCCCACGGGGTGTCGCGCTCGATGTCCCACTGGTCGCGCGGCGTGCAGATCTCCGGGGTGCGCTTCTGGAACTTGACGGCGTCACAGCCGGCTTCGGCGGCCACGTCGATCAGCGCGAGGGCGTTGTCGAGGTCACCGTTGTGGTTGATGCCGATCTCGCCGGTGATGTAGACGGACTGACCGGGGCCGGCGGTGCGGGTGCCGAGGGTGCGCAGGCGGGAGGTGCTCATGAGGGTGTTTCCTTACTTGGTGGTGTTGTTGGTGGGGGTGGACCGGTGGTTTGTGAGGCTGGGGCCGAGCAGCCAGGCCGCGATTTCGCGGATGGCGCCGAAGCCGCCGGGGGTGGTCGTGACGGCGCGCGCGGCGGCGCGTACCGAGTCGTGGGCGCTGGCGACGGCGACGGGCCAGCCGGCGAGGGCGAAGCAGGGCAGGTCATTGACGTCGTTGCCGACGTAGAGCACCCGCTCGGGCGCGATGCCCTGCTCGTCGCACCACTGCTTGAGCGCGAGGTCCTTGCGGTCGATGCCGTGCAGGACGGGGATCCTGAGCTTGTTGGCGCGGGCGGCGACGACCGGGTTCTGCTCGGTGGACAGGATGAGGAGGTCGAGCCCGGACTTGCGCAGGGCCGCGATGCCCAGGCCGTCGCCGCGGTGGACGGCGACAATCTCGCGTCCGTCGGCGTCGATGAGGACGCGGTCGTCGGTCTGGGTGCCGTCGAAGTCGAGGACGACGGCGTCGATGTCGTCGCGGGTCGGCAGCGGCGACGGGTCGAGGAGCGGCGCGAGGGCGCGGGCGCGGGCCAGGTCGTGCGGGTCGTCGATCTCCAGGACCCGGGCGGGGTCGGTGCGGACCAGCGCGGTGTCGCCGAAGAAGCGGTGGCGGTGGGTACGGAAGCCGGCGACGTTCATCGCGTACGCGGCGCCGGTCTCCAGCAGGTCCTCGGGGCGGTCCTGCCGCATCTGCCGGACACCCTTGTCGTGATTGACGCCGTAGGCGTGGTCCTCGACGGCGGTGCCGTCGCGCCATATGAAGCCGTGGAAGGGGGCCACGGTGACGGCCGTGTCGGCGCCTTCGCGGGCGACCGCTGCGGCCACCCCGTCGATGTCCTCGCGAGTGATGAACGGGCTGGTGCACTGGACCAGCAGCACCACGTCGACGGTGCGGCCGTGCATCGCCTCGTACGCGTCGAGGGCGTGCAGCACCGCGTCCTCGCTGCTCGACCTGTCGCCCGCGATGGCGGCGGGACGCTGCACGCAGTGCAGCCGTCCGGAGGCCCCCAGCGCGTCGCCCGCGGCCCGTGCGGCGGCGGCGATGGCCGTGTCGTCGGTCGTCACGACGACGTCGGTGACCTCGCTCGATCCGAGACAGGCCTGCACCGCGCGGGCGACCAGCGGTATGCCGCCGACCTGGGCGATGTTCTTGGCCGGGACGCCCTTGGATCCGCCGCGGGCGGGGATCACGGCGAGCACGGTCGGGGTCGGGGTCATCTCTGCTCCTGAAGTGGTGTTCACAGTTCGCCCATCCGCCGGATCACGGGGGCGACCCGCTGGACTCCCTGCCGGTACGCCCCCCGCGCCGCCTCCCGAACGGCGTCGCGGACCGCGCCCCGCACCCCGCCGGTCTCGCGCGGCGCCGCGGCGCCCGGCAGCGGGTGGCCGTCCGGGGCCAGGTGGTGGCGGGCGAGGATGCCGGGGAGGTAGCCGGGGGCGGTGGCGGGTGTGTAGTACGGCGTGAGGTCGGGAAGGCGGTCCTCGGCCAGCAGCGCGTCGACCCGGGCGCGAGCGGTGTCGTAGGCCGTGTCGTACGTGCCGTCGGCGGCGACGCCCTGGCCGGCCAGCCATTTCTCGTCGGGCTCCGGGTGGGATCCGCCGTCGAGCCGGTCCCACGAGGTGAGCAGGCCCGAGCCGATGAAGTGGTGGTTGCCGAGGGTCTCGCGGACGCCGAGGTCGGTGAGGATCGCGGTCGGGATGCGCCGGTGCAGGGACTCCAGCGCGGCGGTCGAGGAGACCGTGACCAGCAGGTCGGTGCGGTCGAGGACCTCGCCCATGTGCCCGTACACGAGGCTGAAGTTGGGCGGCAGCCCGCCGGGAAGCTTCTCCGCGAGCCGCTGGTACGGAAGTTCTTCGATGTGCGTGGTGTGCTCACCCGGCTTGGAGCGCAGCTTCAGCAGCACCTCGCGGTCGGGGTGCAGCCGGGCGTGCTCGACGAGCCGGCGCAGCAGGTACGTCCGGTCGGCGCGGGAGGCCGGCACGGAGGGCTGGGCTGCGAACACGACCGTGTCGCGGCCCTCCTGCGGCCGGTGCGGCGCGCCGCCGAGGAACGGCAGTGCGGCCTCCGTGACGGCCGAGGCGTCGGCGCCCACGCCTTCGTACACCGCACGGAAGCGCTCCGCGTCGTGCCGGGAGTTGGCGAGGACGACGTCCGCGCCGTGTCGCAGCAGCAGCCCGTCGGCAAGCTTCTCGTAGACGACACCGACATAGCCGGTGACGACGACGGGCCTGGCGTCCTGCCGCAGGGCGGCGAGGCCGTGCAGCATCGCCTGGACGGCGCCGCCGACCAGGGCGAGGACCACCAGGTCGTACCCCTCGTTCCGCACGGTGTCCAGGAACTCGACGGCCGTCACCTCGCGCACCCTGCCGGTCTCGATCCCGACGTCGCCGACCTCGGCGAGCTGGCGCGGGGTCGGGGTGGCGCGGCCGCGCAGCAGCAGTCCGCTGATCTCGACCGGCCGGTCCGCTGCCCGGGACGCGTCCGGGGCCCCGGTGGTCAGGCGGCGCGCGGTGAGCGCGCCCCATTTCCACCGGGTGTCCGAGTCGGCGAGTACGGCTACCCGGAGCGCCGTCGTTTTGCTGGTACGTGGGGGCACGTCCTAGAAGTTAGGAAGGCATTTCGATTGGCGGCCCAACGTGACGGCAACAGATGGTTAACAGCCCGCCGACTGTTGGCGAATCAGCTCCCCAAATGCCCCGTAATCCTCTCGGATTTGGACCGGTTCATCATTCCGACATTCGTCGTTCACCTGCCGTCCCTCCTGGGGCCAGGGCAAATGACGAGCGCCCCCCTAGCGTGTGAAGCGTGGTTAAGCTCTCCGTAATCGTGCCGTTCTACAACGTGCAGACATACGCCCCCGACACCCTGAGAAGCCTGCGGGCCAACGCCCGCGAGGACTTCGAATTCATCCTCGTCGACGACTGTTCGACCGACGGGACCGCGGACATACTCCGCCGCGCCGAGGACGAGATTCCGGGGGTGGTCGTACGCAGACACAAGCAGAACGGCGGACTGGCCACCGCCCGGAACACCGGCCTGGACGCGGCCCGCGGCGAGTACCTCGCCTTCCTGGACGGCGACGACTGGCTCGCCCCCGGGTTCTACGCCGACCTGCTCGCCCGTACCGAGGCGCTGGGCTGCGACTTCGTCCGTACCGACCATGTCCAGGCCGACGGCAGGACCCGCACGGTCCACCGCGTCCCGCACGGCCGCAGGGGCGAGGTCATGGACCCGCGGGACGCGATCCTGCCCGCCGGGCGCACCACCTCGGTCGACTATCCGTACGCCTGGGCGGGCCTCTACCACCGCCGGCTCCTGGACCGCGGGCTGCTGCACTTCACGGACGGTCTGCGCACCGCCGAGGACCGGCCGTGGATCTGGCGGCTGCACCGCGAGGCGGATTCCTTTGCGGTGCTGGGGCTTCTCGGCATTTTCTACCGGCGTGGCGTCGCCTCGTCACTGACCCAGATCGGCGACGTGCGCCAGCTCGATTTCATCCGCTCATTTGACCAGGTCGTACGGGAAACAGCGGCGGACCGCGATGCGCAGGCACTCCTGCCGAAAGCGGTCCGTACCTATTGCGCGATCATTTCGCATCACATGAGTTCGATGGAAAGGTACGAACCTTCTGTGGCCCGTGCCCTGAAATCGATGAGCGCCGGCGCGCTCAAGCGGATGCCGCAGGACGTACTGGACGACGCCCTCGACTCGATGGACCTGCAGCGCGCGACCCTGCTGCGCCGGCTGCGCCGCCGGCCCGTCACCGCGAAGGAGGTGGCGGCCGCATGAGCAGCAGCCGGACCCGTACGACACAGATCTTTTTCGCCTCCACCCTCTACGGCGCGGCCACGCTCGCCGCCGCCCTGGACGCGGGCGTCTTCGCGGAAGCCGACCGCCGCATCCTGCTCGTCTCGAACAACGCGGCGATCCCGGAGACGACACCCGCCGTCGACGCGATGCCCGGGTTCGACGCGTTGCGCGGCCGGTTCGACGACGTCGTGTCGTGGAACGCGACCATCGCCCCCCATCACCCGAGCGGCTGGGCCCCGCGCCCCGACGACGTACCGCTGTGGGAGCGGCATCTGCGCCTCGCCTGGGGACTCGGCGACGACGACATCGAGCTCGCCATCGAGTCGATCCAGGTCAACCCGGCGATGGCGATCGCCGAGATCTTCACCGGCGTACCGATCGACGTGTACGCGGACGGGCTGATGAGCTACGGCCCGACCAGGAACAAGATCGACCCGCTGATCGGCACCCGGGTGCGGCGGCTGCTCCACCTCGACCTCGTGCCGGGGCTGAAGCCGTTGCTGCTCACGGAGTTCGGCGTGGCGTCGCAGATCGTGCCGACCGAGGCGTTCCTCAAGGTGCTCGGTGAACTGGGCGACGCGCACGATGTCGCGGCGAGCGTGCCGTCCGTGGACGCGCCCGCTCTGCTGCTCGGCCAGTACCTCTCCGCGCTCGGCCTGATCAGCGCGGCGGAGGAGGAGCAGCTGCACCTGCGGATGATGCGCGGCGCGGTCGGACTCGGCCACACCCGTCTGGTGTTCAAGCCGCATCCGACGGCCCCGGCCCAGTGGTCGCAGGCGATGGAGACGGAGGCGGCGAAACTCGGTGCGGAGCTGACCGTGCTGGACTCGGGGGTGCTGACCGCGCCGGTCCTCGCCGAGGTGCTGTACCAGCGGATGCGGCCGGCGCTGGTCGTCGGCTGCTTCTCGACCGCACTGCTCACCGCGTCCGCGTTCTACGGGCTGCCGGTGGCACGGGTCGGTACGGAGACGCTGCTGGAGCGGCTGTCCCCGTTCGAGAACAGCAACCGGGTTCCGGTCACGCTGGTGGACGCGCTGGTGCCGGACCTCGGCGGCCGGGGCGCGGTCCCGGAAGCGGTCGCGGTGGCGCCGGCCGAGTTGAACGAACTGATCACCGCGGTCGGCTTCACGATGCAGCCGAAGATCTATCCGCAGCTGCGGTCGGCCGCGGAGCGGTATCTCTCCGCCCATCTCACGGCCACGACCTGGCGCTACTTCAAGCGCAAGCGGCTGACGTCGCTGGGGCTGCCCGGCGGGGTGCCCGCACAGTTCGCGTTCCTGCCGCGGAATGCCGCGGTGCGCAGGGTCGCCCGGCGGGCGAAGTCGTTGCGGCGGGTTGTGCGACGGTAGCCGGCGCGGCCACCGGTGACCGGGCCGGTCGACCGGGGCCGTTGCCTTCTCGATCGCCGGGCGGGCTCGGTTTTCGCGCCCGCCCGGCGAGCTTCGTGCCGGTCCGGCGAGCTTCGAGCCCCCGTCGATCGAGGGCAAAAGAAAGGGGGCGGGGTGCCTGGTCGGCGCCCCGCCCCCTTCGTCGCGTCGTCAGACGCGCACGCCTCCCTGGATCACTCGGAGGTCGGCCGCGTTCGCCTCGGTGACCTTCCACAGTTCCTGCTGCCGCCCGTGCACATCGGCCACCGCCGCCGCATGGTCGTCCAGCAGTCCGGCCGCCCGCTCCACGAGTCGCGCCCCGAGGTACCGGTCGTGGACGGAGATACCCCACTCGGGCCGTTCGATGTCGGACAGGAAGTACGCCATCTTCGGGTGCGAGATCAGGCTGATGATCGGCGTACCGCAGCCGAACGGGATCATGCCCGCGTGCCCGCGCATCCCGATGACCAGCTTGGTCCGGGCGTACGTGGACCGGATCTCGTCGTTCTCGAAGTCGTACATCGGGATCACCGGCAGCGCGATGCCGTGCTCGCGCCGCAGGTCGAAGGCGATGCGCTCGTCGTCCAGCGAGTGGGCCACGCACTGCACCTCGGCGCGCTTGCCCAGCTCCTTCACCGCGGTGGCCATCTCGGCGAGGAAGTGCGCGTAGTCGTGGCCGAAGCGGAGCCCGGACCGGTCGTACGCGGCGTTGATCAGCACGGTGTTCTCGCGCTGTACGGGGTCGGTCCAGCCGTCCACCAGCTGCCGGGTGACCGTGGTCGGGCAGGGCTGGAAGCGGACCTTGTCGTGCAGCGACGCCGGCAGCAGCTCGCGGACCTTCTCGATCGAGCCGTGGTTGCGCAGCCCGAAGAACGAGGCGCGCTCCACCAGCTTCCGCAGGGAGGAGAGGAACCGGTCCCGGCCGTGGCCGTACGCCTGGCCGTCGAAGGCGTTGAACCCGACCGCGTACACCATGACGGGTACGTCGATCCGGTCCAGCAGTTCGTCGGGGACGTTCCACTGCCAGCCGCTGTTGCCGTTCGGCGCGGTGTCCGGGATGAAGAGGCCGCCGCCGCCGATGACCAGTCCGCGGCGGGCGTTGACCCGTTCCAGTGCGGCCTCGTCGAAGAGCCGGTGGGCGTGGACGGAGTGCCAGCGGGCCGGGCCGGTGTCGCGGCCGAAGGCCAACCGGACGCTCTCCGGAAGCAGCTTGTCCCCGGCGTTGCCCTGCCGGTCCATGTAGAAGGCGACGTGCGCGAGCTGCTCGGCGGCCGGTCCCTCGACCGGGGCGGCAACGTCCTTGGTCCGCTGGTACATCAGCCGGTTCGCCCGGTGGGTCGGGTCGACGCCGAGCCCTTCGAGGGCGTACTGCGCGGCGGTGGCGTCGTCACCGTGGATCCAGGCGATCTGGGCGAGGCGCGAGAAGGCGGTCGCGGCCCGGTTGGGGGCGGCGCCGGCCAGCAGGAGCTGGGCGCGGGCCTCCTCGTAGCGGGAGACGCTCATCAGCGCGTGGCCGAGCACCTCGTGCGACCAGGCCTCGTCGACGGGGATCCGGACGCCGCCGAGCAGGTCGGCCGCCTCCTGGTACTCACCGGCGCCGATGTGTGCGGCGGCGACCCGGCGGGCGCTCTCGGGGTCGGCGGTGCGCCGGACGTGCGCGGTGCCGTAGTGCACCAACAGGTCGTGGTGCTTGGCGCCGGGCAGCGCGAGGTACGCGGCGTGGAACTCGGCGTCGGACAGTTCGAATTCGCGCCAGCGGTCCTCGGCCCGGCCGTAGCCGGCCTCGCCGCCCTGCCAGGGCTTGTGCCGACCGGTGAAGTGCAGGATCGCGGTGGTGTCGGGCACCGGGAGGTCGCCGGAGAGCCGCCGCTTGACGAAGTTGTAGCGGGCGTCGAGCTGCACGAAGTCACCGTCGAGCACGGCGTTCAGGATGCCCTGGTCGTGCTTGTCGAGTTCGTACGTGCCCTTGCGGCCGACGTCGTCGATCTTCGCGCAGAACTCGTCGCTGAGGTACTCGCGCTGGATGACCAGCAGCCCGCTGTTGAGCTTGTGCTGCCCGTAGAAGAACTGCGGAACCGCGGCAAGACCGTCGCGCAGCGTCAGCAGGTCGCCCAGATCGTCGAGGACCACCATGTCGGTGTCCAGGGTGATCACGGTGTCGTAGTCGCGTACCCGGAAGACATCGAGGATGAAGTACGCCTTGCGCACCAGGTAGTTGTCCTGGTCGCCCTTGGCATACGTGTCGTAGTGCGCGGCGTCGACCTGCCGGAAGTCGATGCGCGGGTGCAGCGCCCGGATCTGTGCGACGGAGGCGGGGCGCAGCCCGTCGTGCAGGACGATGAAGTCCTCGCAGACCGCCGGGTTGGACAGGGCGAGGCTGCGCAGCAGGGCGAGGAAGCCGGGCAGATAGTTCTCGTCCACGAAGCTCGCGAAGGCGACACGGCGCTTGCCGGTGAGTGCGTTCGCGGGGGCGGGGGCCTGTGGTACGGGCGCGTCGGTCGTAGTGGGCGTCGTCGTCATCGCAGTCGGATCCTCATATCGGTGACGCTCTGGGCGCGTTCCATGACCCACGCCTTTTCGCTGGTGTACTCGTGCACGGAGGTGATGGGCATCTTCATCGCGGCGGGCAGCCGGTAGGCGCCGCTCTCGTAGAAGTCGAAGCCGATCAGGTCGAGCTGCGGGCTGACGTCCAGGTAGTCCAGCAGCCAGAGCATGTTGAAGCCGCTGGTGGGGATGGCCGGCCAGACGTCCGCGCCGACCTTGCCGATGTCGCGCAGCGGCCAGCGCAGCGATTCGTCGCCGAGGTACTGCTGGGCGCCCGGCACCAGCCGGTTGCGCAGCGAGTACTTCCAGTCGCCGGAGATGCCACCGAAGACCAGCCGGGTGTGGACCTTCTGGTCCCAGTTGAAGCCGTGCTTGTGGATGGTGGCGTGGATGTCGGTGCGCTTGCCGGTCGCCGACGGGTCGATCTTGTACGAGTTGAAGCGGACGACCAGGTCGTACGCATCGATCTCGGCACCCATCGAGCCGGTTCCGACGCGCTGCGAGTTGGCGATCAGGCAGATCGACTTGCCCGCGATGCGGTTACGGAACTCACCGAGCGTGGTCCATTCGACGCCGCCGAAGGTGGGGTCGACGATCGGACCGCGCATCCGGGTCCGGCGCTGTTCGGCGTAGAGCGCGATGAGGTCCGTGAGGAGGGCGAGATCGTCGGTGCCCGCGTTGCCGCGGGGGCTGCCGCCGCTGCCCGCCGCGCCGCTGACCTCCAGCGCGAGGCCGAGGTACTGGGCCAGGGCCTCCTGGATCTCCGGTACCGGCGCACCGACCCGGTCCTGGGTCAGAAGTGCGCCGATCAGCCGGGGTCGTGCCGCGTTCCAGTCCCCCCGCCCGTGCAGCGCCAGGCCCTCGGCCCAGGACTCGGTGACGGACCGGCCGGCGAAGGCCGCGGCCTCGGGGCAGTCGCGCTCCAGCTTCCGCAGCAGTTCGCTCTGGCGCTCCGCGCCCACCCGCAGCCCGGCCGTCTTCGCCGCGACCCCGAAGCCGTCCTCGTCGGTGAGGTCGAGGTAGTGCCCGTACGCCTCGACTGCGGCGGTCTCCGCGCCCATCGCCTCCAGCGTCCGGGCCCGCAGCCGCCAGCCCGCCCGGGAGCGCTTGCGCTGGGTGAGCACGGTGTCCGTGATGAGGATCGCGAGCTTCAGCTCGTCCTCGTAACCGCAGTCCAGCGCCTTGTTGCCGACCGCGAGCAGCGGGTCGAGCAGCTCGTCGCCGAGCACCAGAGCGGAACCCGAACCGCCCTTGGCGGTGCGCCGCAGCAGCGGGATCGGGGAGGCCCCGGAGGACGTCTGCTCCATCGTGGCGTGGGTGGCCAGCAGATTCCGCAGGGCCTCCGCGAGCGCCGTACGCCGCCGGTCGAGCCCGGCGACCAGCTTCCCGCTGTGCGCGGCGCAGGCGCGCAGGCAGGTCTCCAGTTCCGTCGGCCGGACCGTGGCGAGGTGGGACGTACCGCCTTCGGGCGGGAGCGAGTCCTCCGCGTCACGCTGCCGTGGCCAACGGGTGCGGGCTTTCGTCATGGCGCTCCAAGCGTCTGGTGCCCGTGGGGGGAAGGGGGCATATGGAGGGGTACAGATGTTCGGCAACCGTTTGAGGTTCCGTAGCACGCTAAGAAACCTGAACGGCCGCAAGATGAACTCGCCCTGTCAGCACGGGAAACTGATCCCCTCTCGTCCGTTTCGGGGCCTCGGAGCGCCCTAACCTGACCCTTCGCCACTGTGGGAAGGGAAGGCCGTGACCATCACTCCGGAGAATCCGGGCAGGACCCTCGAGCGGGTTCTCGCCGCCCCGGCGCCGGTGCCGGCGCCACCACGCCCGTCGTCGTCGCCCCTGGACCGCCGCCCGGCGCGCGCCAGGCCCCGGCTGCGCGCTCTGGACGGGCTACGGCTGGTCGCCGCGCTGATGGTCGCCGCGTACCACTACGGTGGCCGGGGCGGCGACATCACCAAGGCATGGGGAACCTCCGCCGCTTCCCTGTTCCCCACCGCCCACACCTGGTTCGCCTACGGCTGCCTCGGGGTGCAGATCTTCTTCGTCATCAGCGGCTTCGTGATCTGCATGAGCGGCTGGGGCCGCTCACTGGCCTCGTTCTTCGCCTCCCGGGCGGCCAGGCTGCTGCCCGCGTACTGGGCGGCGGTCCTGCTGGTGACACTGGTCTTCGCGCTGCCCGCGGTGGCGTACAAGGCGGTCTCCCCCAGCGATGCGCTGGTGAACCTGACACTGCTGCAGCAGCCACTGGGCGTGGACCGGGTACTCGGTGTGTGCTGGACGCTGTGGGCGGAGATCCGCTTCTACGCCCTGTTCGCCGTGTGCGTGGTGCTGCCGGGGGCCAGCAGGCGACGGATCGTGCTGTTCTGCGCCGCGTGGACGCTGGCCGCGGCGCTCGGCAAGGCATCCGGCGGGCCGCTGGCCGAGGTGGTCCTGATGCCCGAGTACGCCCCCTTCTTCATCGGCGGCATCGGGCTCTACCTGGTCCACCGAAACCGGCGGGACGTCACGGCCTGGGGCATCGTCGGCGTCAGCTGGCTGCTCGGCCAGCACTACGCGGTGGCCTCGCTGTGGCACCCGGCGGGCCCGCACGACTTCTCGTACCGCTCGTCGCTGGTCATCATCGCGATCGTGACCGCCGGATTCGCCGCGGTCGCCGCTATCGCACTCGGCGCCCTCGCCCGCTTCGACCGCCCTTGGCTGACAGTCGCGGGAGCGCTGACGTACCCCTTCTATCTCGTCCATGAACATCTGGGGTGGGTGGCGGTGAGCGCGTTGCACCGGCGGCTCGGCATACCGGCGGGAGTGACGGCGGTGCTCACGGTGGCGCTGATGCTGGCGCTGGCGTGGCTGCTGCACCGGTACGTGGAGCGGTGGTGCACCCCGCTGCTGCGCAGATCCCTGACGGGCGGGTCGGGCCGCCCCGCCTGACCACCGCTCAGCGCACCCCGTACCGTGCCTCGATCCCTGCGACGATCAGCCGCAGGCCGTCCTCGAACCGTTCCTCGTAGTGGGCGAAGATCTCGGCGCCCGCCGCGGCGGCGAGCGGGTACTGCGCCATCCGCT
Source organism: Streptomyces sp. NBC_00353 (assembly GCF_036108815.1). Classification (NCBI taxonomy): domain Bacteria; kingdom Bacillati; phylum Actinomycetota; class Actinomycetes; order Kitasatosporales; family Streptomycetaceae; genus Streptomyces; species Streptomyces sp. NBC_00353. Next base: position 4,489,889 of record NZ_CP107985.1, read on the forward strand.
CGGCGCGCTCGCCGATGTCGAAACCGTCCCGCCGCTCGTCCGGCATCGGGCGGACGCCCTGCTCCTCACTGACGAAGCCCATCGTGTACGCGTACGCGGTGGTGCCCGCCCGGACGGCCTGCCAGAGTTCGAAGCCGGCGTCGACCATGGTCCGCAGATGGGCCTCCAGGCCGTCGGCGTGATCGGTGCCCGTGAACCTCGCACCGCCGTACACCTTCGCCCCGTCCCGATAGCGCAGCAGCGCGGCGCGCAGCCCGCTGTGGTACGCGACCAGCTGGTCCTGCCAGCGGTCGGGGGCCGGGCCCGGCAGATCCTCGTCGAGCATCCGGCGGTACATCACCGTGGCCATCTCGTCGAGCAGCGCCTGCTTGTCCTTGAAGTGCCAGTAGAGCGCGGGCGCCTTGACGTCCAGCTCCTTGGCGATGGCACGCAGGGTGAGCCCGTCGAGGCCCACTTCGTTCAGCAGCCGCAGCGCGGTGTCGGCCACCCGTGCCCGGTCGATCTTCGTCGTACCCACCTTGACAATTTAACAGCGTTAAGCACACACTCCCAACCATGGAACTTAACGGCGTTAAGGAAACTGAGGTGCTGATCGTCGGAGCCGGCCCCTGCGGCCTCGCGCTCGCCTGCGATCTGGCCCGCCGCGGCGTGCGCGCCCTCCTCATCGAGCAAGCGCCCACGCTCTTCCCCGGCTCGCGCGGCAAGGGCATCCAGCCGCGCACGAGAGAGGTCCTCGACGATCTCGGAGTCGGCGACGCCGTGCGTACGCACGGCGGCCCGGCACCGGTCGGGATGGTCTGGCAGGACGGGCGGCGCCAGGGCGAGCGCGACATGTTCCGCCGGGCGGCGCCGACGGAGGCCGAGCCGTACGGGGAGCCGTGGATGATGCCGCAGTGGCGCACGCAGGAGATCCTGCTGGCACGCCTGCGCGAGCTGGGCGGCGACGTCGCCTTCTCGACCGCGCTGACCGGACTCGCCCAGGACGCGGAAGGCGTCACGGCGCACCTGTCCACCGGTCCGGTGCGTGCCTCCTACCTGGTCGCGGCGGACGGCGGACGGAGCACGGTCCGGCGCGCACTCGAAATCCCGATGACCGGTGAGACCGTGGACCCGGCGCCGATGCTGGTCGCCGATGTGCGGGTCACCGATGACGCTCTCGACCGGCTCAACTGGCATATTCTGATGGGCGACGCGGGTTTCGTCACCCTCTGCCCGCTGCCCGGCACGGCGGACTTCCAGCTGGCGGCGCAGTTCAAGGAGGGCGAGCCGGACACCTCCGCGGAGGGCGTACGCGCTCTGGTCGCCGCCCGCACCCACCTCGACGCGGACGCCATCACCGAGGTGCGGTGGTCCTCCGACTTCCGGCCGCGTGCCGCGCTGGCCGACAGGTTCCGCGAGGGCCGCGTCTTCCTGGCGGGCGACGCCGCCCATGTCCACTCCCCGGCGGGCGGGCAGGGACTCAACACCAGCGTCCAGGACGCGTACAACCTGGGCTGGAAGCTCGGCCAGGTGCTGCGGCACGGCGCACCGGTCGCACTGCTCGACAGTTACGAGGCGGAGCGACGGCCGGTCGCAGCCGACATGCTGGGGCTCTCCACCCGCATCCACCGCGGTGAACAGGAGCGCGGCGCGGCAGCCCAGCAGCTGGGGCTCGGCTACCGCGAGGGCCCGCTGTCGGCCGGCCGTGCGGGCGCGCTGGTGGCGGGCGACCGGGCCCCGGACGGACCGGCCGGCGACGGCCGACGGCTCTTCGACGTGTTCCGGGGACCGCACTTCACGCTGCTGGTCGTCGGCACCGACGCGGAACCCCCCGCGTTCGACGGCCCGGCGAGCGCTGCGGTCCACGTCCACCGCACCGACGCCTACGCGGCATACGGGAAGGGCCTGTTCCTGATCCGTCCCGACGGCTACATCGGCTGGGCGGGCGAGGACGCCTCGGAGCTCGGCGCATATCTGGCACCGCTCGGCCTCGACCTCCAGCGCGGTTGATTTCCTGCGCTCGCGGTCACGGACGGGCGAGTGCGGAGATCCGCCGGGACATCCCCGCCGAGGAGTACGTACGCGCGCTCACGGTCCTGCAGCACATGATCCGCGGCATCGGAAGCAACGCGTGGCACCGGTGAGCCGGGCCACCCACCTCACACGCTGCTGAGCGAGAGCTTCGCCGCGAAACCGAGGAACAGCACACCGGCAGCCGAAGTCGCGCCCGCCGACAGCCGCTTGCGGCGGCGGAACGCGGCGGACAGCCGGGTGCCGCCGAATATCAGCGTCGACAGGTAGAGGAAGCTGGCGATCTGCAGCAGCGTGCCCAGCAGCAGGAAGGACAGCGCCGGATAGGCGTACCCGGGGTCGACGAACTGCACGAAGAAGGAGATCAGGAACAGGATCGCCTTCGGGTTGAAGAGGCTCACCACCAACGCCCGCCGGTACGGCCGCTCCGCCGCCCCGGCCGCCGTCCTCGCCCCGCCCGGTCCGGCCGCGTCGTCGGTCAGCTCGGCGATCTGCCGGTGCCGCTCGCGCCACATGGACGCCGCGGCCCGCAGCATGCCGATCGCCAGCCAGGTCAGATAGCCCGCGCCCGCGTACTTGACGATGGCGAAGAGCACCGGCGTGGTCTGCAGCAGGGAGGCGGCGCCGAGCGCGGACAGCGTCATCAGCACCGTGTCACCGGTCCACACACCGGCCGCCGCCACATACCCGGTCCGCACACCGCGGCGGGCTGCGACGGAGAGCACGTACAGCGAATTCGGCCCCGGCAGCAGAACGATCAGCACGAGGCCGACGAGGTAGGTCGGAAGATCAGTGACACCCAGCATGAAAAGGAGTGTCGCACGCGGGTACGACACTCCTCCCGGGTGGTATTCCCGCCCGGTGACCCTCGGGGTGGATCAGAACGCGTCCGTCGGCACGTACGTCCCCCACACCTCCCGCAGCGCGTTGCACACCTCGCCGACCGTCGCCCGCGCCGCCAGTGCGTCCTTCATCGGGTAGAGGACGTTGTCCGTCCCCTCTGCCGCCTTCTTCAGCCGGCCCAACGCCTCGTCGACCGCCCCCTGGTCGCGCTCGGCCCGCAGCTTCGCCAGCCGGGCCGCCTGCTGGGCCTCGATCGCCGGGTCGACGCGGAGCGGTTCGTACGGCTCCTCCTCGTCGAGCTGGAAGCGGTTGACGCCGACGACGACGCGCTCCCCGCTGTCCGTCTCCTGGGCGATCCGGTAGGCGCTGCGCTCGATCTCGCTCTTCTGGAAGCCGCGCTCGATCGCGTTGACCGCCCCACCCATGTCCTCGACCTTGAGCATGAGGTCCCTGGCCTCGGCCTCGACGGCATCCGTCATCGATTCGACGACGTACGAACCGGCGAACGGGTCGACGGTGGCCGTGATGTCCGTCTCGTACGCCAGGACCTGCTGGGTGCGCAGGGCCAGCCGCGCGGACTTGTCGGTCGGCAGCGCGATCGCTTCGTCGAACGAGTTGGTGTGCAGCGACTGCGTACCGCCGAGAACCGCGCCGAGCCCCTGGACGGCGACGCGCACCAGGTTGACCTCTGGCTGCTGGGCGGTCAGCTGGACGCCCGCGGTCTGGGTGTGGAAGCGCAGCATCAGCGACTTGGGGTTCTTCGCACCGAACTCCTCCCTCATCACCCGGGCCCAGATCCGGCGGGCGGCGCGGAACTTGGCGACTTCTTCGAGGATCGTCGTACGGGCGACGAAGAAGAAGGAGAGGCGGGGGGCGAAGTCGTCGACGTCCATGCCGGCCGCGACGGCGGTACGGACGTACTCGATGCCGTCCGCGAGGGTGAACGCGATTTCCTGCGCGGGCGAGGCACCGGCCTCCGCCATGTGGTAGCCGGAGATCGAGATGGTGTTCCACTTCGGGATCTCGGCCTTGCAGTACTTGAAGATGTCGGCGATCAGCCGCAGCGAGGGCTTGGGCGGGAAGATGTACGTGCCGCGGGCGATGTACTCCTTCAGGACATCGTTCTGGATGGTGCCGGTCAGCCGGTCGGCCGGAACGCCCTGCTCCTCACCGACCAGCTGGTACATGAGGAGGAGCAGCGCGGCGGGCGCGTTGATCGTCATCGAGGTGGAGACCTTGTCGAGCGGGATCCCGCCGAACAGGACCCGCATGTCCTCGACCGAGTCGATCGCCACCCCGACCTTGCCGACCTCTCCGGACGCGATCGGCGCGTCGGAGTCATGGCCCATCTGGGTGGGCAGGTCGAAGGCGACGGACAGGCCCATCGTGCCGTTGGCGATCAGCTGCTTGTAGCGGGCGTTCGATTCGGAGGCCGTGCCGAACCCGGCGTACTGACGCATCGTCCACGGTCGGCCCGTGTACATCGACGGATAGACACCACGGGTGAAGGGGTAGGCGCCCGGCTCGCCCAGTTTGTCGTCGGCGTTCCATCCGTCGAGTGCGTCCGGCCCGTACACCGGCTCGATGGGCAGTCCCGACTCCGACTCGCGCGTCATCTGCTGTGCCTCCCGCTGGAGCTACTTGCTGGTAACCAACGACCCTCGCGACGGACTGTAGCGGTGGGCGTGCGACCGGTGGAGAGGCACAGGCTGGGACCTTGCTCACAAGGTGCGTCCTACGGGCTTCCCCACCGCATTCACCATCATGCGCGGGCTTTGGCAACCGGGCAGAACGGGAATTCGTCCTAAGGGATACCGAAGGAAGCAGGTGGCCGAGGATGGCACAAAGAACCGGGCACAGTGCAGGAACGACAGGCCGGAGAGCAAGGCACCCGGGCGGTGCGGCGGTGGCCGCCGTCGCAGTCCTCGCGCTGACCGTCACCACCGCGGGCTGCCGGGCGCAGCCCGCCAACGGGTCCCCGGCAGCCACGTCGTCACCGCCGAAGAACTCCGCCCCGGCGACCGACGACGCCAAGCCCGCCACGACTGCCTCGAAACCGGCGGCCTCACCGACGACGTCCGCCACGCCGAAGCCCGCCCCGCAGGCGAAGACACTGATGGCGACCGGATCCCAGGGCAAGCAGGTACGGGACCTGCAGGCCCGGCTCCGTCAGATCGGCCACTTCGGCCGGACCCCCACCGGCTACTACGGCACCCTCACCGTCGCCGCCGTGCAGTCCTTCCAGGGCAAGCGCGGACTGTCCCGGACGGGCCGGACGGACACGCTCACCTGGCAGAAGCTGCTCGCCATGACCCGGACGCCGACGGCCGCCGAGCTGAACCCGCCGACCTCCCGCCCCGTCGCCAAGCCCGACAAGCGCTGCCTGACCGGCCGGGTGCTCTGCATCAGCAAGAACAGCCAGACCCTGGCCTGGATGATCGACGGCCAGGTCGTCTCGGCGATGGACGTACGGTTCGGCTCGCAGTACACGCCGACCCGCGACGGCACCTTCTCGATCTACTGGAAGTCCCGGCACCATGTGTCGACGATCTACCACACGGCCATGCCGTACGCGATGTTCTTCAGCGGCGGCCAAGCCGTGCACTACTCGGCGGACTTCGCGGCCCGAGGCTACAGCGGGGCCTCGCACGGGTGTGTGAACGTCCGGGACGAGGGGAAGATCGCCGCACTCTTCGACCAGGTCCGCACCGGCGACAAGGTCGTCATCTACTGGTGAGGGCGAAGAAAGAAAGGGGGCGCGGGCGGGACCGGGGGAACGTGTCCCGCCCGCGCCAGGTGCGCTGAGCCGAAGGTACGGGGGGAACCCCGGCTCTGTGCGCTGCCGATGACCAGTCGGCTCACTCAGTACTGCGCCGACGGCCCGGAAAATGTCACACCCGGTGGCAGCGGAGCGGCCGGCGCGGCTCAGCGAGTGGACGCAGTGGTGCCCGGGACGGCCGAGAGCGCGGGGCCCGACGGCGGCGTAGTGGCGGGTTTGAACCAGAGTGACCGGACCGCGTCCGGACCGTCGTTGCCCGTGCCCTCGTCGGATCCGCTGCCGCTGCCCTGTTGTGCGTCACCGCCGTCGCCGTCGGCTTGCTCCAGGACGCGCTTGCAGAACCGGTCCAGGTTGCCGGCGCCCCTGGCCATCGCTACGAGGCGCCGCCTGCGGTCGGCGTCGAGATCGCCCTCGCGGTAGTCGCGGCAGGCCCTGACGGTCCGGCCCAGCCATTTGCCGGACGTGCCGCCCTGGCCGCCGCCGGAGGTGCTGTCGCGGGCGGTCCCGTCAGCGGAACGGGGGGCGGCGTCGACGTCGTCCCCGTAACCGCCGTCCTTGCCGTCCGTGCCGTCCCGACCGTCCCGGCCGTTCACACCGCCGTCGCCCTTGCGGGTTCCGTCGCCGGGAGCGGACGGGCCGGCGGGGTCCGGGGAGGTGTCCGGGCCCGGGGAAGCCTGCGGCGGGACGGGCGTCCTGTCGGACGTGGGCCCGGATCCCAGCTCCCCCGGGGAGGCGGGCGCCGACACGGAGGAGGCGGGCAGCGGGTTGGCGTGCCCGCCGAACGGGCCCGGAAGCACGCCCGTACCCGCGGCGACGGCGACCCCGCCGAGCGCGCAGCCCGCGAGGGAAGCGGCAAGCCCGAAGCGGAGGGGCCGTCTCCAGCGCCGTGAACGCATGCCACCACCGGAGGAGGACGAGGAGAATGGGGCGGAGGAGGCAGGGCCGATACGGATCGCTCCGAGCATCTCGGGCAGCCCCGGATGCACACCTCGTCCCGGCTGCCCCATCTGCTCCGGCTCGCTGCTCTGCGTGGCGTGCCCCGTCGGCTGCCCCGGCTCGCTACTCCGCGTGGCGTGCCCCGTCGGCTGCGCCGCCCGCGTTTCGGACCGTTCCCGCGTACGGGTGGCGCGCGGGACCGCGCGGAAGGCGGCCAGGGCGGCGGCCTCACCCGGCAGTTCGTCGGTGGCCGGCCGGGCTTCGCGGGCGGCGGCGGCCAGCGCGGCCATGAGCCGTACGGCCTCGGTACGCGCGTGGCCGTCGACGGGATCGACCGGTTCGCCGCGGAGCAATCTCTCCGCCGCGTCCTTGTCAAGCCATTCGTGCTGTTCGTCGGCCATCACATGTTCCTCTGCGTCCACGGACGCGAATGCGTCACACCGGCGGACGCCGTCAGTCCGGTGCGCGAGACGCGCTGCGCGGGTACGGCATCGAGCTCCGCCACCTGACCTGCCGCGCTCCCGTGCGGGTGGGAAACGCCGCGCCCGTCGCCGTTCGTGCCGGTCTCGCTGTCCGCATGGAGCAGTTCCGCCAGCCGTTTCAGCCCGCGGTGCGCAGCCGTACGTACCGCCCCCGGCCGCTTGCCGAGCGTCTGCGCCGCACTCTTCGCATCCAGGCCGACCACCACACGAAGCACGACGGCCTCGGCCTGGTCCTGCGGCAGCTGGGCGATGAGGGACATGGTGCGACCGGTGGCCAGGGCCTCGATCGCCTCGTCGGCGGTGTCGGACTCGGCCGGCTTCTCGGACAGCTCCGTCTCGTCGCCGCCGACCGCGGGGCGCCTGCCGCGCATCCGCAGATGATCGAGGGCGCGGTTACGGGCTATGCGCGCCGCCCACCCCCGGAACCGGTCGGCGTCGCCGCTGAACCGGTCGAGGTCCCGCGCGATCTGCAGCCAGGACTCGGACGCCACGTCCTCGGCGTCCGGCTCCCCCACCAACGTCCGTATATAACCCAGCAGCCGCGGCTGCACTGCGCGGTACACAGTACGGAAGGCGTCTTCGTCCCCGTCCTGTGCCGCGAGCACCGCGGCGGTCAGCTCCGCGTCGTCCCCCAGCACTCCCTCAACCTGCCCTGCTGTCCTGAATCGCAGCTGGTCACCACTGCCGCGCCACCCTGCGCGACTCAGCACGCTACGTCCTTCGCGGGGGCCACGTCCATGACTTGTACAACCCGCAACATTTCACGGACACCGTGCGGTGTGACAGAAAACGCAGTCGCGGCGCTGAGATGAGTACGGGGTCGCCATGCGGCCCCGCGGAAGACGACCGGGGCCTCTCCTGTGGGGGGTGGCGGCCCCGGTCGTCCTCGTCAACTTCCCGAGCATTTCAGGCACTCCGCCGCCCGAACGGGTTCGATCACGCCGACCCGCGCCCGCGCGCCCGCCGCGACGTCGCCGCACGGAGCACGCGCTGCCCCTCGGTCGAGACGTCAAGCACCTGACGCAGCCCCGCCCCCGCGGACTCCGCCAGCATCTCCAGGATCCGGATCTGCCGGCGCACCTCCCCGGTGACCAGCGGCCCGGCCTCCGTCGGACCGTCCTCGCGGCAGCGCCGCAGCAGATCGTCCCCGGCAGCGGGTGTCGCGTCCTGCCCGAGGTGGACCTCCAGGGCCAGGAGGGAGCAGGCGTCCGCCCACGCCCGCAGCCCCGGATCCGTCCGCTCCGCAGGCGCTTCACCGAGCAGCTTTCGTATCGCCGGTATCGCCCCGTCCACCCCGGAGGGCACGTCGTTCAGCGCCGCGCGGGCCTCAGCCAGGCGGTCCGGCCATTCGTCGCCGTTGGCGCAGGCCGCCCAGAGCGGACGCAGGGGGTCGGGGTCGGCGCCCTCCGCGGGCTGCGGCAGGCATCGGTCGAGGCAGGCGGTTCCGCTCGCGACCAGTGCCCGCTCGTCCGCGGTGGCGATCAGTTCCAGCAGGCTCATCGGCTTCTCCCCCGTCGGCCTGTCCCCGTACGGGTCCGCACGGGGACGCGGCGCTTCCCGTTGCCGCATACCGCTTTCAGCGTCGAATGGCTCAAAATCGTCACTGCTGGAGTCTGAAATCGCACCCCAACGGGGGTTCGTCCCCCCGCTGAGGCTCAGCGGGTCCGTCCTCAGCTGAGCGGATACACGCCCAGAGCCGCCCGCTCCCCCTGCATCCGGGTCAGTTTGCGCACGAAGAGGATCGCGAACACCGCGGCCACGATGTCGAACGCATCGGCTGCCAGCATCCGGCCGGCCGCGTCCATGACCTCCTGCGCCTCCTCTGCCTTCATGTACTGCTGGGAGGCGTACCGGGAGAAGACCCACGAGCAGACCCATGCCCCCCACCACAGATTGACCGGGGCCACGGAAACCGTGCGCCAGCTGCCGTCGGTGTGGGTCTGGGCGCTCGCGGTCCAGATGCCGCCCGCGATCCGACGCGGCAGCACCAGGTTGGCGACCGGGACGAACCATGCGCCGACCGCCCATCCGGGCTTCATCTGCTGCATGCTCGCGTCGAACACCTCGGCGTTCAGCCGCACCCGCCGGAACCAGAGGATGAAGACGACGCCGGTGGCCAGCATCACCAGGGCTTGAAGGACCCCTGAGGCCGCATACAGGTTGTCGGCGCGATCCGCCTCGGCGTCGTCGAGCGTCGCCAGGCCGCTGTCCAGCGCATCGCCGAGCAGGCTGCGGATGTTCAGCCCCGCGAGCACGGCGAGCAGGTCGGCCGCGGCGGTGACCACGAGCAGGATGACGACGGCCTTCGCGAGCCCGTCGGGTGAGCGCAGCAGCTGCTGCGGCGACGCGAAGGACGGAGCCGCAGGCATCGGCGCCGACGCCCCGGCAGGGCCGGCGCACAGGATGCAGAGCCCCTCCGCGGTGACCGGCGGTCTGATGCGGCAGGTTGAGCACAGCATGAAGTGGACCCCCCGGGATTCTGAATCCTTCTCGCAAGAACGCGCGGCTCCACCCCCGGAGCGCGCGGCAAGCGGAATCTAGCCCCGGCCCACCGTGATGTCCATCGAGATCCGGTACGGCCCACTCAGCCCGACTTGTCGATCGTCCCGGCGAGCGCCTGGAACTGACTCCAGCTCAGCGCCGGCTTCCTCGGATCCCAGAGTTTCTGGGCCGTGGCCCGCAGCGGCATCCGGATACCCGCCGCCACCTGCGCCGGCGTCTGTGCCTGTGGCAGGTCGCCCCAGACCGCGAACCGGCCGCCCAGAATCTGGCTCGAATAACGGGCCGGGACCGGCTGGGTGCCGCGCAGGACGAGCGGCGTCCACAGCTCGTAGATCCGCTTCCCCGTCGGGTAGACGAACTGATTGGGCTGGCCGAGCACGTAGTAGAGGAACTCGTCGTTGAGGTTCACCACCCGGCGGCCCTCGCTCAGGTACTCCTCCGGCGGCCGTGCGCCGTACTCCTTGCCCGTCCAGTACTCGACCTCGATGCCCTTGTCGGCCCGGACGATGCCGCCGCGGAAGAAGCCGTCGTTCCAGGCCTTCGGCTGCAGGCCGTGCGGGCGCACCACCGCCGCCCGGTCGTTGAGCCATCCGGTGGCGAGGTCCTTGATGCCGGCCGCCGCGCCGTACTTCAGCTGGGCGGCACGCTGCAGCTGCGGGTACGAGGCGGCGGGGTTCTGGACCGTCAGCGCGCGGTATTCGTCACCGCCGAGATGCCAGTACCTACCGCCGAATAGATCCGCGAACTCGCCGATCAGCTGGTCGATGAGTTTCGCCGCGTCGGGACGGGAGATGTCGATCGACCCGGTCGAGGCCACGCCCGCCGTGTTGCGCAGCTGGAGTTCGGGGTGGGCGCGCAGGACGGCGCCGAGATGGCCCGGGGAGTCGATCTCGGGGACCACATCGATGTGCAGCCGGCCTGCGAGGGCGAGGATCTGACGGACCTCCGCCTTGGTGAGATGTTCGGGCGACACCACCTCGGGGTGGGTGTCCGACTGGATCCGGAATGCCTGGTCGTCGGAGAAGTGCAGGCCCAGCTGGTTGAGCTTGAGGTCGGCCATCTCGCGCAGCCGGTCCTCGATCCAGCCCACGCTGTAGTACTTGCGCGCGATGTCGAGGTTGAGCCCGCGCTGCGGCCGGTCGGGGCGGTCGCGCACCTCCCCCTCGGGCATGGTGCCGTCGGCGCGCAGCGCCTGTTTGAGGGTGCGGGTTCCGTAGAAGACGCCCGCCTGGTCGGGGCCGGTGATGGTGACCCGCCCGTCGTGGGTCCTCAGGGTGTACGACTCGGGGGCGCCCTTGCCGGGGGTTCCGAGGGCCAGCTCGACATCGCCCGCGCGGGCGGGGACGGCACCCCGGTAACTGATCTTCAGCTCCTTGGCGAGCAGCTGCGCCTCGTCCGCGAGTCCCCCGCTGCCGTCGCCGATCACGACGGCGCTGGTCGGCCCCGGCCGCCAGCCGGGGCCCCGGGCCGGGATGTGTTCACGTACGGCGGGGATGGTGCGGGGTGCGACGGAGAGCGGGTAGCTACGGGTCGGCGAAGGGGACGCGTGCGAGGGCGTGCTGGCCCCGGCCGTCCCCTCTTGGCGTCCGGTGTCGGACACATCCGGCCAGACGACGACGGTGATCGTCACCGCGGCCGCCGCAGTGAGGGCAGCTCCGGCCACGAGCGCACCGCGTGAGAGCGACATCGGTCAGAAACCTCCGGTATAGGGGCAATAGGGCAAAAGCATGGAGATAGCCGGGCATTCTCCCCGGAGATTCGTCCATCGGACGTTCCGAAACTCTCACTTCCGGGTGATATTCGCGCATCCGTCGGACGGTCGTTACCCCCGCTCGCTAGCGTTGGACCACATTCATCTCTCCCTCACCCTGCGTCCCCCTGGTCTCTCTCGTCCCACCACGCCAGGGTCACAGATGCCGATGATCCGAGGAGCCCACGCTGTCCAGGCCCAGCGAGTCCCACGCCGGCCTCCCCGAACCACCGCCACAACACGACGTCCGGCCCGCCGTGCCCGTCCAGAACTGCCGTCCGGCCCCGGCACGGGTCAGCGCCCCCTCCCGCGGCCTCGACCGGTTCAACACCGCATCGCCCGCCACCGCCGAAGCCGCCCTGCTCGGCTGCTGCGGCAGCCACCGCTGGGCACAGCGGCTGGCCGCCCACCGTCCGTTTCCCGATCTGGGCGCGTTGCTCGCCGCCGCCGACGAGGCGGGATACGACCTGGACCCGGCCGATCTCGCCGAGGCACTCGCCGCCGAGGACTCCCCCGGATTGCACCACGCCGCACCCCCGTCCGCGCATCTCGCGCTGAGCGCCGCGCATGCCGCGTACGAGTGCCGCTTCGGCCATGTCTTCGTGATCTGCCTGGACGGCTTCCTGCCCTCCGAGCACCCGGACCAGGTGCTGGCCGGCATCCGGGCCAGGCTGGGCCACGACCTGGACGAGGAGCGGGTGGTCACGGCGGACGAGATGCGCAGACTGGCACGGGGCCGCATCATCGAGCTGATGACGGACAAGGACCCGGCGGACACGCCCTGAAAGCCGGACACCCCTGAGGTCTTTCGTTTGGATCAGGCTGGATCAGGGAGCGGGGTCTGGCGCGTGCAGCTGCAAGGCGGAGGAAGGAGCCCACGCGGAGCGAATGGGGTCTCCCCTGCTCGAGCGAAGCCGAGAGCTTGGGGAAAACTGACGACAACGCGGCAGATGTGCGTGCCGGGCCCCGCGAGCCCAGCATGATCCAAACGAGAGGCCCTAGCCCGTCCGTGCCTGTTTGATTGCCACTTTGATCACACCAGAGGCCCCCGCGCGAACGAACCGACAAACCGTCGCTACGATGGCCGGGGCCGGTGGACCGTACCCGGCCGGGTCAGACCGACAGTCAAGCCGGCCGACCCCAATCCCCGCTCCCGGAGGGTTCTTCCGTGCCGGCTGGAACGCTGTACCGCGGCCGGGAAGGCATGTGGTCCTGGGTGGCTCATCGAGTCACCGGTGTCCTCATTTTCTTCTTCCTGTTCGTACACGTCCTGGACACCGCTCTCGTCCGCGTCTCCCCCGAGGCCTACGACGACGTCGTGGCCACGTACAAGACGCCGATCGTCGCGCTCCTCGAATACGGCCTGGTGGCCGCCATTCTCTTCCACGCGCTGAACGGTCTCCGCATCGTCGCCGTGGACTTCTGGGCCAAGGGCCCGCGCTACCAGAAGCAGATGCTCTGGTCCGCCGTGGGTATCTGGGTCGTGCTGATGGTCGGGGCCCTGTACCCCGTCCTCGGCCACGCCGTACGCGAAGTCTTCGGGAGCTGAGGCCAATGTCCACCGAGTCCTCCGCCGCGATCGGCTCCGTCGAAGGCGTCAGCCTCTACGACGTCGACCACCCGGCCCCGGTCATCGAGCCCCCGCGCAAGCGGACGGGCAAGAGCCCCAAGGCTTCGCGCACCAACTTCGAGATGTACGCCTGGCTCTTCATGCGCCTGTCGGGCATCGTTCTTGTCGTCCTGGTCATCGGCCACCTGCTGATCCAGCTCGTGCTGGACGGTGGCGTCTCCAAGATCGGCTTCGCCTTCGTGGCGGGCCGCTGGGCCTCGCCGTTCTGGCAGGTCTGGGACCTGGCGATGCTGTGGCTGGCCATGCTCCACGGCGCCAACGGCCTCCGTACGGTCATCAACGACTACGCCGAACGGGACAACACCCGCTTCTGGCTGAAGATGCTCCTGTACACCGCCACGGTGTTCACCGTCCTGCTGGGCACGCTGGTGATCTTCACCTTCGACCCGAACATCCGCTAGGCGCCGGGCCAGAGGGACCAGAGGAAATCATGCAGATCCACAAGTACGACACCGTCATCGTCGGCGCCGGCGGCGCCGGCATGCGCGCGGCCATCGAGTCGACGAAGCGCAGCCGTACCGCCGTGCTCACGAAGCTCTACCCGACCCGCTCCCACACGGGCGCCGCGCAGGGCGGCATGGCCGCCGCGCTCGCCAACGTGGAAGAGGACAACTGGGAGTGGCACACCTTCGACACGATCAAGGGTGGCGACTACCTGGTCGACCAGGACGCCGCCGAGATCCTGGCGAAGGAGGCCATCGACTCCGTTCTCGACCTGGAGAAGATGGGCCTGCCGTTCAACCGCACGCCCGAGGGCAAGATCGACCAGCGTCGCTTCGGCGGCCACAGCCGTAACCACGGCGAGGCCCCGGTCCGCCGGTCCTGCTACGCCTCGGACCGCACCGGCCACATGATCCTCCAGACGCTGTACCAGAACTGCGTCAAGGAGGGCGTGGAGTTCTTCAACGAGTTCTACGTCCTGGACCTGCTGCTGCAGGAGGACCCCGAGACCGGGCTGAAGAAGTCCGCAGGCGTCGTCGCGTACGAGCTGGCGACCGGCGAGATCCACGTCTTCCAGGCGAAGGCGATCATCTTCGCCTCCGGCGGCACCGGCAAGTTCTTCAAGGTGACGTCGAACGCCCACACCCTGACCGGTGACGGCCAGGCCGCCGCGTACCGCCGCGGTCTGCCGCTGGAGGACATGGAGTTCTTCCAGTTCCACCCGACGGGCATCTGGCGCATGGGCATCCTGCTGACGGAGGGCGCCCGTGGTGAGGGCGGCATCCTCCGCAACAAGGACGGCGAGCGCTTCATGGAGAAGTACGCGCCCGTCATGAAGGACCTCGCGTCCCGTGACGTCGTGTCCCGCTCCATCTACACGGAGATCCGTGAGGGCCGCGGCTGCGGTCCCGAGGGCGACCACGTCTACCTCGACCTCACGCACCTGCCGCCGGAGCAGCTGGACGCGAAGCTCCCGGACATCACCGAGTTCGCGCGTACGTACCTCGGCATCGAGCCCTACACGGACCCGATCCCGATCCAGCCGACCGCGCACTACGCCATGGGTGGCATCCCGACCAACGTCCAGGGCGAGGTGCTGGCCGACAACACCACCGTCGTCCCGGGCCTGTACGCCGCCGGCGAGGTCGCGTGTGTCTCCGTGCACGGCGCCAACCGTCTCGGCACCAACTCGCTGCTCGACATCAACGTCTTCGGACGCCGGTCGGGCATCGCCGCCGCCGAGTACTCCGCGAAGAACGACTTCGTCGAGCTTCCCGAGAACCCGGCGCAGCTGGTCATCGACCAGGTCGAGCGACTGCGCAATTCGACGGGCACCGAGCGGGTCGCGACGCTCCGTCTGGAGCTGCAGGAGTGCATGGACGCCAATGTGATGGTGTTCCGTACCGAGCAGACCATCAAGACGGCCGTCGACAAGATCGCCGAGCTGCGCAAGCGCTACCTGAACGTGTCCATCCAGGACAAGGGCAAGCGGTTCAACACGGACCTCCTGGAGGCCATCGAGCTGGGCAACCTGCTCGACCTGGCCGAGGTCATGGCGACCTCCGCGCTGGCCCGCAAGGAGTCCCGCGGCGGTCACTACCGCGAGGACTACCCGAACCGCGACGACGTCAACTTCATGCGCCACACCATGGCGTACCGCGAGGTCGCCGACGACGGCACCGAGTCGATCCGGCTCGACTACAAGCCGGTCGTCCAGACCCGCTACCAGCCGATGGAGCGTAAGTACTGATGGCAACCCCGACTTTGGACAAGGTGGAGGCGGAGTCCGCCGCCTCCCCGTACATCACGGTCACCTTCCGGATCCGCCGCTTCAACCCCGAGGTCTCCGACGAGGCCCAGTGGCAGGACTTCCAGATCGAGATCGACCCGAAGGAGCGTGTTCTCGACGCCCTTCACAAGATCAAGTGGGACGTCGACGGCACGCTGACCTTCCGTCGCTCCTGCGCGCACGGCATCTGCGGCTCCGACGCGATGCGGATCAACGGCAAGAACAGGCTCGCCTGCAAGACGCTGATCAAGGACATCAACCCGGAGAAGCCGATCACGGTCGAGGCCATAAAGGGCCTCACGGTCCTCAAGGACCTCGTGGTCGACATGGACCCGTTCTTCCAGGCCTACCGCGATGTCATGCCGTTCCTCATCACCAAGGGGAACGAGCCGACGCGCGAGCGTCTGCAGTCCGCCGAGGACCGCGAGCGGTTCGACGACACCACCAAGTGCATCCTGTGCGCCGCGTGCACCTCGTCGTGCCCGGTCTTCTGGAACGACGGCCAGTACTTCGGCCCGGCGGCGATCGTCAACGCGCACCGCTTCATCTTCGACTCGCGTGACGAGGGCGGCGAGCAGCGCCTGGAGATCCTCAACGACCGTGACGGTGTGTGGCGTTGCCGCACCACCTTCAACTGCACGGACGCGTGCCCGCGTGGCATCGAGGTCACCAAGGCGATCCAGGAAGTGAAGCGCGCCCTGATCACGCGTCGCTTCTGACCCTCCCGCTACGCCGGTTGCACTGGAGGCCCCGTTTTCCCGCGCCAACGCCGCGGGAAGCGGGGCCTCTTGCTGCGCTCTTCGGGGCTTGACGGTACGGTCGTGCGGAACCGTACACCGGTTCGCCGCCCCCGGCGCAGCAAGGCGCGGGGCGCACAAGCTTGATCGAGAGCGGGGAACGTTGAGCGATCCGAATCCGTACGCGGACGACTCAGGCAAGTGGGGACCTCCTCAGCAGCCGGGCAATCCGCCCACCGTCCCGGACGCCCAGGGGTACGGCTACCCGGGTGCGGGCACGCCGGGCCCGGGCACGCCGACGTACGGCTACCCGCAGCAGCTGCCCGACCCCGCGGCCCAGCAGGGCCCCGGTTACGGCTACCCGAACGCGAACCAGCCGCCCCTGCCCGGTTACGGCTTCCCGCCGCAGCAGGGCCCGGGGGCCGGCGGCGGTGCGCCGATGCTGTCGTTCGGCGACATCACCGTCATGAACGACTCGATCGTGACGCCGTCCGGCACGATGCCCCTCAAGGGCGCGGTGTGGACGGCCACCGACATGTCGCGCACAGAGGAGAAGATCCCGACGGTCGCGATCGTGCTCGCAATCATCTTCGCGCTGCTCTGCCTGATCGGGCTGCTCTTCCTCCTGATGAAGGAGAAGAAGACGACCGGCTTCATCCAGGTCTCGGTGACCAGCGGCGGCCGGCACCATTCGACGATGATCGCGGCGACGGGCCCGGAGACCTTCCAGATGGTGATGGCCCAGATCAACACGGCGCGTTCGCTGAGCATCTGACGGCCAGTGGCCGGGCGGCGGAACGGGGGCGGGGCCGGGCGCCGGCAACGCCCCTTCCGGCGTTGCGGAGCAGGGCCGTTCAGTCAGTGCGGGCCCCGGCGGCACTCAGTCCCACGGGGCGCCGTCCCGGTCCTCCGCGACGACCATGATGCGCCGCAACATGTCGTTGAGCAGGGTGCGTTCGTCCCGGTCGAGGACGCCGAGCAGCCGGTACTCCTCGTGGCCGAGGAAGTCCATCGCGCCGAGCCAGGTCGAGCGTCCCTCCTCGGTGAGCTCCACGTTGACCCGTCGCCGGTCCGTGGTCGACGGCGTACGGCGGACGAAGCCGCGCCGTTCGAGCGCGTCCAGCCGGCCGGTGACGGATGCGGGGGCCAGGTCGAGGTCGGCGGCGAGCTCGGAGGGGGCCGCCCTTCCACCGCGTCCGGCGAGCTTGTGGAGCGTGTCGAACTCCTGGCGGTCCAGATCGAAGTCGACCAGGGACTGTTCGCGTACCCGGCGCAGATGGACGGAGAGCTTCTTCATACGGGTCACCGCACCCTCGACATCGGGATCGAGGTCGGGAAGCACCGGCTTCCACCGCTCCACATGTCCGTCGGTCCAGTCGCTTCGCTCCATGAGAAAAGGGTACGCCCGGAGCCTCGACATACTTCGGTAACAGATATTTCGTTGACGAATAGTTCGGCGCCGAAATAGATTCCTGCGCATGCCGCATCCCCTGCGCACGCGCGCTTTCCGCCTGCTCTTCATCGGACGCACTCTCTCCCTCCTCGGCGACGCCGCCATTCCCACCGCGCTCTCGCTCGCCGTCTATCTGGCCACCGGCTCGACCGCCGCCCTCGCCCTGGTCCTGGCGTGCGCGATGGTGCCCAAGCTGATCCTGCTGCCGCTCGGCGGCGTCGTCGGCGACCGCTTCAACGCCCGCACGGTCGCGCTCACCACCGATCTCGTACGGTGCGCGACCCAGCTCTTCGTCGGGCTGGAGCTGCTCGGCGGCGCGCCCCAGCTGTGGCAGATCGCCGTTGCCGAGGCGATCGGCGGGGCGGCGAGCGCGTTCGCCATGCCGACCGCGTCGCCGCTGATCATCGGCACCGTGGAAGCGTCGGGACTCCTGCGCGCCAACTCCCTGATGGCCGTCGTGAACAGTGCGACCCGGGTGGCCGGCCCCGCCCTCGGGGGAACCCTGATCCTCACCGCCGGCCCGGGCTGGGCCTTCGTGCTGGACGGCGCGAGCTTCGCGGTGAGCGCCGCACTGCTGTCCGCCACCAAGGTCCGACACGTGCCGATCCCGCGCCGATCGGTGCTCAGCGACCTCAAGGAGGGCTGGAGCGAGGTCCGCAGCCGCGACTGGTACTGGACGAGCCTGATCGCCCACGCCGCCTGGAACGGCGCGGCGGCCGTGCTGATGACCCTGGGCCCGGCCCTCGCCGTACGGGAGATGGGCGGCAAGACCGTCTGGATCGCCCTGCTCCAGACCGGTGCGATCGGCCTGCTGCTCGGCTCACTGCTGGCCGGCCGCGCCCGCCCGCGCCGCCCGGTCCTGGTCGCCAACCTGGGACTCGCCACCTACGCGCTCCCGCTCGGCCTTCTCGCGGCGGGCGCGCCGGCTGCAGCGACCATCGCCGCGTACGGCATCGCACAGGCGGGCCTCGGCTTCCTCGGCCCGGTCTGGGAGACCTCGGTCCAGTCCGCGGTGCCCGCGCACGCACTGGCCCGCGTGACGTCGTACGACTGGCTGCTCTCCCTCGCCGCGATGCCGCTCGGCTACGCCCTGGCCCCGCTCGCCGCCTCGGCCTGGGGGGCCGAAGTCCCGCTCGCCGTAGCCGCGGTGGCGGTCGGCGCAGCCTGTCTGGCGACCGCGGCGGTACCGGGCGTACGGCACTTCAGGGCGCCGGCCACGAAGTCCGGGACCACGCGGGAGGACCACCCCGGAGTACCGGCTTGAACATGTTCAAATACAGGTCTACAGTCCATGACAACAGCTTTTGAACGCGTTCAAGGGAGGGTGGGGCATGGACCTCACTGTTGTCGCGTACGTCATCTACCTGCTGATCAGCGTGGCGCTCACCGTCTGGGTCGCCCGCACACTGAGCCGCAACGGCAAGGTCTTCCTCGCCGACGTCCTGCACGGGAACGAAAAGCTCGCCGACGCCGTCAACCACCTGCTGGTGGTCGGCTTCTACCTGGTCAACCTGGGCTTCGTCACCCTCTACCTGAAGAACTCCGACGGGGTCGCCGACGCCCGCGGGCTCTTCGAGGCACTCTCGGTGAAGGTCGGCGTCGTCCTGCTCGTCCTCGGAGTCATGCACCTCGGAAACGTCTACGTACTCAACAAGATCCGCCGCCGCGGTCTGATGGAGCGCAAGCAGACCCCGCCCGTACCGCCGCAGGGCTGGACGGGCCCCACCGGCCAAGGCCCGTGGGCCGCACCCGCCACCGGCCGGTGACCGGTCAGGTCACGGCCCCGTTCGACGGGCGGCTGACGCCCGTCGAACGGCTCACCGTGCTCTACGACGCGCAGTGCTCGCTCTGCGTCCATGTGCGCCACTGGCTGATGAAGCAGCGTCAGCTCGTCCCGCTCGATCTCGTCCCGGCGGCCTCCGAGGAGGCGCGGCGCCGCTTCCCCGGACTCGACCACGCGGAGACGCTCTCCGAGATCACCGTGATCGGCGACCGGGGGCAGATCTACCGCGGGACCTCCGCCTGGATCGTCTGTCTCTGGGCGCTGGCCGAACACCGGCCCAAGGCCCACTGGCTGGCCACCCCGGCAGGCCTGCCGTTCGCCCGGGCATCGGTGCTGGCCGCCGCGAAGTACCGGTCGGTGACGGCCGCCCCCTGCGGGCCCGGGGACGAGGCCTGCCAGGTCCCGGACCTCGAAGGCTAGGGACGCATCCACCGGTCCGGGCGGATACCCTCGGGGGCGTGGTGAAGGAAGTGAAGGACGTGAAGGAAGTCAAGGCTCCCAAGAGCGAGCAGACCCGCACACTCATCCTAGAAACTGCGCTCCGGCTCTTCGAGGAACGCGGTTACGACAAGACGACGATGCGGGCCATCGCGCAGGAGGCCGGGGTCTCCGTCGGAAACGCCTACTACTACTTCGCCGGCAAGGAACACCTCGTCCAGGGCTTCTACGACCGGCTCGCCGCCGAGCACGAGGCGGCGGTCCAGCCGGTCCTGGCCGGCGACAAGGACCTGGCCGTACGCATCCGCGGGGTGCTGCTCAGCTGGCTCGACGTGGCCGAGCCGTACCACCGCTTCGCCGCCCAGTTCTTCAAGAACGCCGCCGACCCGGAAAGCCCGCTCTCCCCGTTTTCGAAGGAGTCGGTCGCAGCCCGGGAGGCGGCGATCTCCATTCACGAACGGTGCCTGGTCGGCTCCAGCACCAAGACCGACCCCGACATGGCGGAAGAGCTGCCGCAGTTGATGTGGCTGATACAGATGGGTCTGGTGCTGTTCTGGGTGTACGACCGGACGGAGGGCGCCGAGCGCAGCCGCCGTCTCGTCGAACGCACCGCCCCGATCGGCGCACGAGCGATCGCGCTCTCCCGGTTCCGGGTGCTGCGACCGCTCGTGCGTCAGGTCCACGACGTACTGTCGGAGTTCCTGCCCGGGACGACGGCCGGGCAACCGGCCGCGGAACCCGGGACTAGATCCAGTTGAGTTCCCACAGCCGCCAGATGCCCGTGCCGTCCGACAGGTACTGCGAGCCGGAGACTTCGGTCGTGCTGACGACGTAGTCCTTCTTCTGCCACAGCGGTACCAGCGGCACGTCCTCGCCGACCAGGGCCTGAAGGTCCTTGAAGTCCCCCGCGGTGCGGCTGCGGTCGCTGTACTGCAGCGTGGCCGAGATGAGCTGGTCCATCCGCTTGCTGGTGTAGCCGTTGTGAAGGCTGGTGTCGCGGCCGACGAGCGGCTGGCTGAAGGTGTCGGGGTCCGGGTAGTCGGGCAGCCATCCGACGGTGTACGCGTCGTACTTGCCCGCCGCGTACCCCTTCTGGAACTCCTGCCATTCCACGGCCTTGACCGAGACCTTGAACAGTCCGTTCGCCTCCAGCTGGCGGCGCAGCTCGGCGGTCTCCTTGGTGTACGCGTCGTCGGCGCGGTAGGCGAAGTTGATGTGCAGCGGGATCTGCACCCCGGCCTCCTCCATCAGCTTCCTGGCGCGCGCCGGGTCGGGCGTCGGGTAGTCGTCGAAGAACGGCGTGCTGTGCCCGATGTAGCCCTGCGGGATCAGCGAGTAGAGCGGCTCGACGGTGCCCTTGTAGACGTCGGTCACCAGCGGTCCGCGGTCGATGATCGACGCGATGGCCTGCCGGACCTTCTTGTTGGCGAGCGGGGCCCCGGGGCGCACGTTGAAGACCATGTTGCGGATCTCGGCGCTGTCCGCCTCGGTGATGTGCAGGTCGGGGTCGCCGGGGTCGAGGTCGGCGAGCGTGGCGGGCGGCAGCTGCCGGTGCGTCACATCGATTTGCTTGGACTTCCAGGCCGCCAGGAGATCGTCCGACTGCTTGTAGTAGCGGACGTCGACCGGGACCCCGGTCTCCTTCAGCGCGCCCTTGTACTTGGGGTTCGGGACCAGCTCGGCCTTGATGCCCGGCTCGTACGACTTCAGGATGTACGGCCCCGAACCGTCGACCAGGTTTCCGGTGCGGAGCTTGTCCGCCGGGTACTGGTCGCGGTCGACGATCGAACCGGCCCCGGTGGCGAGCTTCTGCGGGAAGGTCGCGTCGCGCGAGGAGAGGTTGAAGGTGATCGTGCGGCCTTCGGACACCACGTTCTTCAGGCTGGGGAACAGCACCGAGGGGCCGACGTCCGTCTTGATCCTGATCATGCGCTCGATGGAGTACTCCACATCGGCGGCGGTGACCTTCCGGCCGCTGGCGAAGGTCAGATCGTCACGCAGCTTGCACTGGTACGTCTGCAGCTTCTGGCCGATGAACCCACAGCTCTCGGCGGCGTCCGGCTCGGGGACGATCGCCCCGGACTTGAACGTCATGAGGGACTGGTAGATATTGCTGTACATCGCCCAGGAACCGGCGTCGTAGGCGCCGGCGGGGTCGAGTGAGGTCACCTCGTCCGTCGTGCCGACCGTGATCGGATCCTTCTTCACCTCGTCCGAGGGAAGCAACTGCCAGGCGCCGACGCCTGCGATGACCAAAACCGCGAGAATCGCGAGAATCCGTACCCGGATCGACCGCATTGCCGTGCTCTCCCTTACCAGCCCCACCCGGGCAGATGTGCTCAGAAACGCACATCACCACATGCTCGAACTCACCCAATCACACGATTTTCACATCTGGAAGAGGAAATCCGTACCTGTTAGCCAATTCTTTGGCAGTTGAAACCTCCAGCGGGCCGAACGGCCGAAAAAGGTGGAGGTGCTGTGAGGTTGTGCAGGGGCCGCGACTACGCCTGTCGGGAAGCGAGCTGCACGACGGTGATGTCGGAGGGGGCGCCGACCCGCACCGGCGGACCCCAGGCGCCCGCGCCCCGCGAGACGTACAACTGGGTGTCGCCGTAGCGTTCGAGCCCGGCAACCGTCGGGTTGGCCAGTTCGGCGAGGTAGTTGCCCGGCCAGAGCTGGCCGCCGTGGGTGTGGCCGGAGAGCTGGAGGTCCACCCCGTGCGCGACCGCGTCGTCGATGACGACGGGCTGGTGGGCGAGGAGGACGGAGGCGCGGGTACGGTCCCGGTCACCGAGGGCGCGCTCGAAATCGGGGCCCTGCCCCTCGCTCTCCCCGGCAATGTCGTTGACCCCGGCCAGATCGAAGCCGTCCATCTCGACCCGTGCGTTCTCCAGTGGGTGAAGCCCCAATTCCCTTACGTGATCAATCCATTGGGCCGCACCGGAGAAGTACTCGTGATTTCCGGTGACGAAGAACGCCCCATGACGGGCAGTCAGGCCCGCCAGCGGTTCGGCAGCCGGTCCGAGGTCGGCGACGGTTCCGTCGATGAGATCGCCGACGACAGCGATCAGATCGGGCTGGGTCCGGTTGATCGTGTCGACGATCCGCTGGGTGTGGGCGCGGCCCAGGATGGGGCCGAGATGGATGTCGCTGACGACGGCGATCCGGAAGCCGTGCGCTGACCGGGGCAGTTTGGCGAGCGGGACGGTGACCCGCTTGACGCGCGGGCCGCGGAGCACGCCGAACGTGCCGTATCCGACGGTACCGAGACCGGCGACGGCGGCAGCGCCCCCTACGGCCCGCGCCACGAACAGGCGACGGGACGGGTGGGTGGCCGCCGACGGCGGGGCGGGGGCTTCGACGACCAGGGTGGCCGGGGCCGCAGGGGTCCCACTCGCGGGCGCTTCAGCCGGAGATGAGCCCATATCAGCCGCATCGCTGCCGACAGCGGCACCGGTCCTGCCGGCCGCACTGCCATCCGTCGCGCGGCGCGCGAGCACCCACCGCAGAACCGGCCGCACCGCCTCGCCCACCAGCAGAGCCGGCGTCAGATACAGGAGCGCCGCCAGCCAGAGATAGCCCGGCCAGGCCAGCGTCTGCTGCAGCCAGAACGGCGCGCCCGCACGCCCGGAGACCAGAGCGCCGATGCTCAGCAGCGGCAGCAGCCAGACCGCCACGGTGCCCGCCCGGCGCAGCGCGCTGCCCGGCGCCGTCGTGTCGCCGACAAAACGACGCCACACATAGCGGTGCACGCCGGCCAGCAGCGCGAGGACCGCGACCGCCGCCAGAACGAAGACCAGTGCCACTTGCGCTCCCACTCCGGTTCCGCACGCCTGTG
Organism: Streptomyces sp. NBC_00353; assembly: GCF_036108815.1. NCBI lineage: Bacteria > Bacillati > Actinomycetota > Actinomycetes > Kitasatosporales > Streptomycetaceae > Streptomyces > Streptomyces sp. NBC_00353. The sequence continues at coordinate 4,513,303 of NZ_CP107985.1, forward strand.
TTTCGTACGCCTATGTCCGGTCGCCGCGCGGCCGGTTATGCACGTTCGCGGCGCAGAGCCCTGAGTCCGCGCAACCCGATCACGCCGACCGCCGTCCCCAGAAGAAAGGACGTGATGGCGAGCAGCAGATGCACCCAGAAGTACGCAGTCGGGTCACCCGCGTCGTCGAAGGCAAGTCCACTGCCGTCTTTCCATAGATTTTTGGCGAAAGTGACCCAAATGCACCAGCTCCACACCCCGAAGGCGAGCAGGAACCAGGAGACGGGACGGGTGAGCTTCATGAATCCAGTATCGCCACCGCGCTCCGGCCGGGGCGCTCGGGGTGGGCTGTCCCGGCGGTCCGGTTGGCCGGTCCGGCGGTCCGCATCCCCCTCCACATCATCAGCCTGTACGTTTCCGACCGTGCCTGCTCTGAAAAAGACCGCGCTGACGGTCACCTCTGCCGTCCTGCTGTCCACCTTTGTCGTCGGCCCCGCGTCAGCGGTCGGCAAGGACACCACAGACGACCCGAAGCCGACCGCCCCGATGTCGAAGGTCGGCGGCAGCCGGCTCGGTCTCGTCGGCACCCAGGTCGAACTGGGGCCGGACGCCCCGGTGCTGCCGAAGGACCTCACCGGACGGTCCTGGATCGTCGCGGACGCGGAGAGCGGCGAGGTGCTCGCCTCGCACAACTCGCACTGGCGGCTGCCCCCGGCTTCCACGCTGAAGATGCTGTTCGCGGACACGGTCATGGACGCGCCCGAGCTCCAGCCGAAGACCCTGAAGCACAAGGTGACGAACAAGGATCTCGCCGACGTCGGTGAGGGCAGCAGCCTGGTCGGCGTCAAGGAGCGCCTGACGTACACGGTCCACGACCTGTGGCTCGGCGTCTTCCTGCGCTCCGGCAACGACGCGGTGCATGTGCTGTCCTCGATGTACGGCGGCGTCCCCAGGACCGTCACCGCCATGCAGGAGCACGCCGAGGAGTTGCAGGCCCTCGACACGCACGTCGTGTCGCCCGACGGCTACGACGCCCCGGGCCAGGTCTCCAGCGCGTACGACCTCACGCTGTTCGCCCGCAGCGGACTGCAGAAGGAGGACTTCCGCGAGTACTGCTCGACTGCCACGGCCGAATTCCCCGGCGAGAAGAAGGCCGGCAAGAAGCGCGAGGCCTTCCAGATCCAGAACACCAACCGGCTGCTCACCGGCGACGTCGGCGTCGAGCCGTACAAGGGCATCGCGGGCGTCAAGAACGGCTACACCACGCACGCGGGCAACACCTTCACCGGCGTCGCCGAGCGCAACGGCAAGGTGCTGCTCGTCACCGTCATGAACCCGAAGTCCGACGAGAGGCACGCCGTCTACAAGGAGGCCGCGAGCCTGCTCGACTGGGGCTTCGACGCGGCCGGCAAGGTGACCCCGGTCGGCGAACTGGTCCCCCCGAAGTCCGCGCAGACCGGAACCGGCAAGGGCATGGAATCGGGCGGCGGACAGGGCACGGCGGGCGCCAACGGCGCGGCGAACAAGGGCAAGCACGGTTCGGGCACCACCAAGGCGGCCGCGGCCGGTGCGGGCTCCAGCGGGGTCGGGATCGCGCTCGGGATCGTCGGCGGGGTCCTGGCGCTGCTGGCCGGCGGGGTGTTCCTGGTCAACCGGCGCTGGCCGCTGCCGGACCTGGTGCGCCGCCTTCCTCGCCGCTGACGTCCGCGGCGCCCTCCTTCGTCTGCCGCCTGCTCGGCGTCGCCGTCCAGGCGGCGCAGAACAGCAGCAGTTTCGCGGTGAAGTTGATCCACAGCAGGAGGGCGATCGGTACGCCGAAGGCGCCGTACATGCTCTTCGACGCGACGCCCTTCATATAGCTGCCGAGCAGCAGCTTGAGGAGTTCGAAGCCGATCGCGCCGATCACCGCGGCGGTCACCAGCCTGCGGTGCGGCGGCTTGACGCCGGGCAGCAGCGTCAGCAGATAGAGCAGCAGCAGGAAGTCGGCCAGGGCCGCCACCAGCAGGGCGGCGGTCTGCAGCAGCACCCCGCCGGCCCCGCGGTCGGAGATGCCCACCAGCCGGGCGGTCCAGCCGACCGCGGTGGAGCCGGCCGTGGAGGCGGCGAGGGTGACGAGCGCCGCTCCGCCGAGGCCGACCAGCAGTCCGGCGTCCTTGAGCTTACGGACGACCGGATTGCCCTGGTCCACGTCGTCCATCTCCCAGACCGCGCGCAGACAGTCGCGCATCGCACCGATCCAGCCGACACCGGTGAAGAGCAGCAGCACACCGGCGACCAGCCCGACCGTCCCCGCGTGGGCCACCAGACCGGCGATGCCGAGCTGGTCGGAGATGCCGGGCACCTGCTCGGCGACCTTGTCCTCGATCTTGTTCAGCTGCTCGGTGGAGAGCATCGCGGCGCCGATCGCCGCGGCGACCGCGATCAGCGGGAAGAGCGCCAGGAAGCTGATGAAGGTGATCGCAGCGGCGAGCCTGGTCCAGTGGACCCGGTCGAGCCTTTCGTACGAGCGCCAGGCGTGCGTCGTCATCAGCCAGGAGACCAGTGGCCCGATGACGGGGAATTTCTTCAGCCAGTCCATGACGTGCGCGTACCCTCCTGGGCGCGAAAAACCGGTGGGTGGCCCCCACTGCACTCTTCTGGTCGGCGGCGGACGTTTCGCATCCTGAATGGCTGACACTCTTTCAACCACCCATTTCGGTGAGTGTTGTAACAAATCCCTCAAAGGTGTTTTCCCGGGCGATACGGTCACCACCATGTCCGTCGACACCGTGTCCCTGACCGGCTGGGGCCGCACCGCCCCGACGACCGCACTGCGGTTCCGCCCCCGTACGTACGAGGAGGCGGCTGTCGCGGTACGCGGCTGCGGACCCCGTGGTTCCATCGCCCGCGGCCTCGGCCGGGCCTACGGCGACGCGGCGCAGAACGCGGGCGGCTCCGTACTCGACATGACCGCGCTGAACCGGATCCGTACCATCGACGCCGCAGCCGGCCTGGTGGTGTGCGACGCGGGCGTGAGCCTGCACCGGCTGATGGAAGTGCTGCTGCCGCTCGGCTGGTTCGTGCCGGTGACCCCGGGGACCCGTTACGTCACGGTGGGCGGCGCGATCGGCGCAGACATCCACGGCAGGAACCAGCACGTCTCCGGCTCCTTCTCCCGACACGTACGGGCCATGGAACTGCTCACCGCCGACGGCACGATCCGTACGGTCCGACCCGGCACCGACCTCTTCGACGCGACCGCGGGAGGCCTGGGACTGACCGGGGTGATCCTGTCGGCCACGCTCCAGTTCCACCCCGTCGCGACGTCGCTCATGTCGGTCGACACCGAACGGGCCGTCGATCTGGACGACTTGATGGCCCGGCTCACCGCCTCCGACCACCGCTACCGCTACTCGGCCGCCTGGATCGACCTCCTCGCCCGCGGCCGGGCGACCGGGCGCTCCGTACTCACCCGCGGGGAGCACGCACCCCTGCATGTGCTCCCGGCGCGCGACCGGCGCGGACCGCTCATGTTCCGCCCCGGCCGGCTGCCCGCGGCGCCTGCGTTCGTACCGGACAGGCTGCTCGGCCGTACCTCCGTCGCCTTGTTCAACGAGCTCTGGTACCGCAGAGCCCCCAAGTTCCGCACCGGTGAACTCCAGAAGCTGTCCACGTACTTCCACCTGCTGGACGCCGTACCGCACTGGAACCGGGTCCACGGCCGCGGCGGCTTCGTGCGGTACCAGTTCGTCGTCGGACTCGGACAGGAGGAGGCGCTGTGCCGCATCGTCCGGCGGATCTCGCAGCGCCGCTGCCCGTCGTTCCTCGCCGTGCTCAAGCGGTTCGGGGACGGTGATCCGGGCTGGCTGTCCTTCCCGATGCCGGGCTGGACGCTCGCCCTCGATCTGCCTGCCGCCCTGCCGGGCCTGGCCCGCTTCCTCGACAAGCTGGACGAGGAGGTGGCAGCGGCGGGCGGCCGCGTCTGCCTGGCAAAGGACTCCAGGCTGCGCCCCGAGACGCTGGCCGCCATGTATCCGCGACTGCCCGAATTTCTGGCGCTGCGCGCCGAATTGGACCCGAACGGGGCGTTCCGCTCAGACCTCTCCCGCCGCCTCGCGCTCTGAACCCGTGCTACGCCCGCCGGCTCTTCTTCTCCCCTCTCACCAACTCGCTGCCCGCCGCCCCCGCTAGGAGTGTTTTCGTGAAGGACGCCTTCGGTGCCCCGCAGTCCCTGCTCTTGCTCGGTGGCACGTCCCGGATCGGGCTGGCGACCGCGCGCCGTCTGATCGCCCGCCGCACCCGCACGGTCTGGCTGGCCGGACGCCCCTCGCCCGGACTGGAGTCGGCCGCGGCGGAACTGCGCGCCCTGGGCGCGTACGTCCGTACCGTCGACTTCGACGCCCTGGACTCCGAGTCCCATGAGACCGCCCTCGGCAAGATCTTCACCGAGGGCGACATCGACATGGTGCTGCTCGCGTTCGGCATCCTCGGGGACCAGGAGCGCGACGAGGAGGAGCCGCTCTCCGCGGTACGGGTCGCCCAGACCAACTACACGGGGGCCGTCTCCGCCGGCCTGGTGTGCGCCGGCGCGCTCCAGGAGCAGGGTCACGGATCGCTGGTGGTGCTGTCCTCGGTGGCGGGCGAGCGGGCCCGCCGCGCCGACTTCATCTACGGATCGAGCAAGGCGGGACTGGACGCGTTCGCCCAGGGGCTGGGCGACGCTCTGCACGGCACCGGGGTGCATGTGATGGTCGTACGCCCCGGCTTCGTACGGTCGAGGACGACGGCGGGGGTGGCCGGGGCGCGGCTCGCGACGACCCCGGAGGCGGTCGCGGACGCGATCGTGACAGGGCTGCGGCGGCGCTCGGAGACGGTGTGGGTACCGGGCGCGCTGCGGGTCGTGATGTCGGCGCTGCGCCATGTGCCGCGGCCGCTCTTCCGGCGTCTTCCGGTCTGAGCGGTGCGGTTACGGGGTCCGGCAGACCGTGGGAGCGCGGTCGGCCGGCACCTGCGGCCTCAGGGCTGCAGGGACGGCTCGTCCACGGAACTGCCGCCCTGCGCGGGTACCGCGGGAGCGGATCCCTCCGCCCCGAACGGGAACTCGTTGATCTTGCGCCAGACGGCGTCCGGACCCTGCTCGTACAGCGCGAAGGAACCGCAGGTCCAGGACGCCTCGTAGTCGGAGAGCTCCGCGTACGCCCGGTCCATCGCCTCCTCGGCGATGTCGTGCGCCACGGTCACGTGCGGGTGGTACGGGAACTGCAGCTCGCGCATCAGCGGGCCGGACGCGTCGCGCACCCGCTTCTGCAGCCAGGCGCACGCCGAGGCGCCCTCGACGACCTGGACGTAGACGACCGGCGACAGGGGCCGGAAGGTCCCCGTCCCGGACAGCCGCATCGGAAAGGGGCGGCCGCCGGTCGCGATCCGGGCAAGATGCCGTTCGACCGCGGGCAGGTCGGCCGCCTCGGCCTCGGTCGGCGGGAGAAGGGTGACGTGGGTGGGAATGCCGTATGCGGCAGGGTCCCCGAAGCTCGCGCGCCGCTCCTGGAGCAGGCTGCCGTAGGGCTCCGGGACCGCGATCGAAACGCCGAGCGTTACGGTCCCCACGTCGTTCTCCTCAATCTTCGAAGGTCGATGGCCGGCTTCGCGCCGTCACCGGAGTCGGTTTCCCGTCGCCAGTGTGCCGCCTGCGGCCACCGTCCCGCCAGGGTCCTTGGACTCAGTGCTTCGCGGGCAGAAAGCCCATCCGGTCGTAGGTCAGCGCCAGGGTCTCGGCGGCCACCGCTCGGGCCTTCTCCGCGCCCTTGGCCAGGATCGAGTCCAGCGACTCGGGGTCGTCGAGGTATTCCTGGGTGCGGGTCCGGAACGGTGTGACGAACTCGACCATCACCTCTGCGAGGTCGGTCTTCAACGCACCGTAACCCTTGCCCTCGTACTTCTGCTCCAGATCCTCGATACCGGATCCGGTGAGGGTGGAGTAGATGGTCAGGAGGTTGCTGACGCCCGGCTTCTCGGCGCGGTCGAAGCGGATGACCGTGTCCGTGTCGGTGACCGCGCTCTTGACCTTCTTGGCCGTGGCCTTCGGCTCGTCGAGGAGGTTGATCAGCCCCTTCGGGGTGGCCGCCGACTTGCTCATCTTGGACGACGGGTCCTGAAGATCGAAGATCTTCGCCGTCTCCTTGAGGATGTACGGGTCCGGGATGGTGAAGGTCTCACCGAACCGGGCGTTGAAGCGCTCGGCGAGGTCGCGGGTGAGCTCGATGTGCTGGCGCTGGTCCTCGCCGACCGGGACCTGGTTGGCCTGGTACAGCAGGATGTCCGCGACCTGGAGGACCGGGTAGGTGAAGAGGCCGACGGTGGCCCGGTCGGCGCCCTGCTTTGCGGACTTGTCCTTGAACTGCGTCATCCGGGATGCCTCGCCGAAGCCCGTGAGGCAGTTCATCACCCAGCCGAGCTGAGCGTGCTCGGGGACATGGCTCTGGACGAAGAGCGTGCAGCGTTCCGGGTCGAGTCCGGCGGCGAGCAGCTGGGCGGCGGCGAGCCGGGTGTTCGCACGAAGCTCGACGGGGTCCTGCGGAATGGTGATCGCGTGCAGGTCCACGACCATGTAGAAGGCGTCGTGGGACTCCTGCAGCGCCACCCACTGGCGGACCGCACCGAGGTAGTTGCCGAGGTGGAACGAGCCTGCGGTGGGCTGGATTCCGGAGAGCACGCGGGGGCGTTCAGAGGCCATGAAACTCATTGTCTCAGGTACGGAACCGATCTCCGGCAGCCGGTGTATGAAAGGTGTGAGGACGCAGGAGGGGGCCCTGCAGAGGGGCCGGGAGGGGGGCCGCGCCGTCGACGACGGGGGTACGGACCGCGCTCTCGGGCGTGCCGAGGGGCAGGTGGAGGGGCGGGCCGGGCAGCAGGCCGGGGCCCGGGCCGAGGCGGCGGCGAGAGCGCCGGCCGAGGGCGAGGCGGCGGTGATCGCTCGTGTGCGCGCCGGGGAGGCGGAGGCATACGCGCAGCTCGTGCGTGCCCACACAGGCGTCGCCCTGCGGGCCGCGGTCGCCTTCGGGGCGGGGCCCGACGCCGAGGATGTGGTGCAGTCGGCGTTCTTCAAGGCGTACCAGTCGCTGGGCCGTTTCCGGGAGGGGGCGGCATTCCGGCCTTGGCTGCTGCGGATCGTGGTGAATGAGACGAGGAACACAGTCCGGTCGGCGGGCCGGGCGCGGGCGGTGGCCGGGCGCGAGGCGATACTGCGGGGCGCCGATCCGGTGATACCGGAGTCGGCGGATCCGGCGGTGGCGGCGCTCGCGGAGGAACGGCGGACGCTGCTGACAGCCGCGCTCGACGAGCTGAGCGAGGAGCATCGGCGGGTCGTCACGTACCGCTACCTGCTGGAGATGGACGAGGCGGAGACGGCACAGGCCCTGGGCTGGCCACGGGGGACGGTGAAGTCCCGGCTGAACCGCGCCCTGAAAAAGCTGGAGAAGAAGCTCGGGACGACTGCGGACGGTCGAGGGACGGACAGGCGAGAGGCGGGAGGGGGTGAGGGGCATGAGTGACGCTGAGCGAGGGCGCGACGGTGACCGGGCGCGCCTGCGGGCGGAGCTGCTGGCGCTGGGGCGCGGGATGGGTGTGCCGGAGCAGGATCCGGAGGGCGCCGGGCTGACGATGGCGGAGCGGGTGCTGGCGCAGATCGTCGCGGAGGCGGTCCCGGCGCCCGTCCCCGTTCCTCCGGGGCGGCTGAAGCGGGCCGGGGCGTGGGTGCGGAGGCGGGCCCGCCTGCTGGCCGCGGCCCTCTCGGGGCTCCTGGTCGTGCTGGTGCTGACGCCTCCGGTGCGGGCGACGGTCGCGGACTGGTTCGGCTTCGGCGGGGTCGAGGTGCGGTACGACCCGTCCGCGCCGGCCCCCGAGCGGCCGGCTGAGCCGGTGCCTGGCTGTGACACCCCGGTGACGCTGTCGGAGGCGGCACGGCGGTCGGGCTTCCGGCCGGTCGTACCGCCGACGCTCGGCGCACCGGCCGCGGTGGCCCTGACGGAACTGCCGGAAGGCCGGTCCATGGTCACGCTGTGCTGGCGGGAGAACGGGCGAACGATACGGCTCGACGAGTTCTTGTCGAGGCTCGATCCGTACTTCACGAAGCAGGTGCGGGAGCAGCCGGAGTGGCTGAAGGTCCATGACGGCCGGGGCGGCCGGGTGGACGGGCTGTGGTTCGCCCGGCCTCATGTGCTGCGCTTCGGCATGGTCGACGGGGACGGCAACCGGTGGACGCGGTCGCAACGGACGGCTGGGCCCACCCTGTTGTGGGTCAAGGACGATCGGCTGACACTGCGGCTGGAGGGCGTGGACGCGCGGGAGCGGGCCCGCGCGGTGGCCAGGTCCACGCTCGGTCGGGCCGACGATCGATAGGCCTGGGATCGGTGGGCGCCGGAGCGGAACCTTCGGGGCTCGAGCGGTGTACCAGAAGTGACGCGGTACGGACGGGCCGTAGCGCACAGGACGACAGCACAAAAGGGGACGTCATGGGAAAGCCAGGAAGCCTGTCGGCGCGAGGGCCGCGGCTGCGTTCCGTGCAACGGCAGGAGGGCCGGTTCAGACGGCGGCCGGGGGCCCGGTTCCTGCGGCTGTCGGCCGTGCTGGCGGTGGTGTGGGGGCTGAGTCTCTGCCTCGCACCGGGTGCGGTGGCAGGCGGATCGACGACCGTGCTCGTCTCTTCGCCCGACAGCGGGGAGGCAACCGCACTCTCCGTCTCGGATCCGAGATTCGCCGAGCTGGAGGCCCTGCTGGGCCCGGCCGGAAAGGGCGCCAAGCAGCGGCCGCAGAGCATGGACGCGGCGATGGGGACCCGGCAGATCAATGTGACCTGGATGGTCCTGGATCTGGAGCCGATGCGGACCGACCGCGTCTTCCCGGGCGACGATCCGGACACCATATGGATACACACGGCGTCCGAAGTCCCCTATACCTTCCGCGGGTACTGGCACCGGGCGAAGGATCCGGCGGGGCTGGTCAAGCTGTTCACGGAGCTCGGGCTGATGGGGAGGACGAGCAACCAGGACGCGTACGCGAGGGTGTTCCCACAGGCCTGGGACAACAAGAAGATGTCCGCCCCGATGGACCCGCTGGCCGGCCTCGCGTCGGAACCGGAGACTTCCCCGTCCGCTCCCCCGTCGGCCTCTGCGGACACCGCCAGGGCCTCCGGCTCCTCCGACCGCTTCAACGGCGTGTGGTGGGCCGTACCCGGGCTGGTGGCGGGGGCGGCGCTCGCTCTGGCCCTGCGCCCCCTGGCAGCTCGCCGGAGTGGTGACGGCGGGGGTGGCGGAGGCTGGGGCGGCGGCCGCGAGAGCGGCCCACGTCAGGAGCTCCTGGATCTCTGACTGCGCTATCTCACGGGCGCGCCATGGATTGAAGGTTTCCTCCCCGGAGATCCGACCGACGATACAAAGTGGGCAGCACCCCAGCCCACGCCGCACGACGAACGGAGATCCCGTGTCGACCACGGAAACCGCCATCGCCTCCGCCGAGGCGCACAGCGCGCACAACTACCATCCGCTTCCGGTCGTCGTCGCCTCGGCGGAAGGCGCCTGGATGACCGATGTCGAAGGCCGGCGCTATCTCGACATGCTCGCGGGCTACTCGGCGCTCAACTTCGGACATGGCAACCGACGCCTGATCGAGGCGGCCAAGGCACAGCTGGACCGGGTGACCCTGACCTCGCGCGCCTTCCATCACGACCGGTTCGCCGACTTCTGTACGCAGCTCGCCGAGTTGTGCGGCATGGAGATGGTGCTGCCCATGAACACCGGGGCGGAGGCCGTGGAGACCGCGGTGAAGACCGCCCGCAAGTGGGGTTACCGGGTGAAGGGCGTCCCGGACGGCATGGCGAAGATCATCGTTGCGTCGAACAACTTCCACGGCCGGACGACGACCATCATCAGTTTCTCCACGGACCAGGAGGCGCGGACGGACTTCGGCCCCTACACGCCGGGGTTCGAGATCGTGCCGTACGGGGACCTGACCGCGCTGCGTGCGGCGATGACGGACAACACCGTGGCGGTGCTGCTGGAGCCGATCCAGGGCGAGGCCGGGGTGCTGGTGCCACCGCCCGGCTACCTCCCACGGGTGCGCGAGCTGACCCGCGAGCGGGATGTGCTCTTCATCGCGGACGAGATCCAGTCGGGTCTGGGCCGGACGGGCAAGACCTTCGCCTGCGAGCACGAGGGTGTCGTGCCGGACATGTATGTGCTCGGCAAGGCGCTGGGCGGCGGCGTGGTACCGGTGTCGGCCGTGGTCTCGTCGGCCGCGGTGCTCGGGGTGTACCGGCCGGGTGAGCACGGCTCGACGTTCGGCGGCAACCCTCTCGCCTGTGCGGTCGCGCTGGAGGTCATCGCGATGCTGCGCACCGGCGAGTTCCAGCAGCGGGCCACGGAGTTGGGCGACCACCTCCATCAGGAGCTGGGACTGATGGTGGGTGGCGGCGCGGTGGAGACGGTGCGGGGCCGCGGGCTGTGGGCGGGAGTCGACATCGCCCCGGGTCATGGCACGGGTCGGGAGGTCTCCGAGAAGCTGATGGACCGCCGGGTGCTGGTCAAGGACACCCACGGTTCGACGATCCGGATCGCTCCGCCTCTGGTGATCAGCAAGGAGGACCTGGACTGGGGCCTGGAGCAACTGCGCGAAGTACTGCGCGGCTGACGGCGCCGGACCGGTGGGGCCGGACCGGTGGGGCCGGGGCGGCCGGCCCCACCGGTGTCGCTAAAGGATGACGTGAGGCAGGAAGCGTGCGTACTCGTCCGTCACCAGCCCCGCCGATTCCCGGATGCCGAGCCCCGCGGACTCGTCCTCGACGACCCAGGCGCCCAGCACGACCCGGTTGCCGTCGAAGTCCGGCAGCGGGGCGAGCTCCTGGTAGCAGCACGGCTCGTCCCGTGTCACCACGGGACTTCCCGGCTCATGGATCGTGACGCCGGCGCCCTCACGGCCGAGCAGTGGCTTGGCGACATAGCCGATGCCACCTCCACCGTTCCCGTCCCCGGCCAGTTCGCGAGGACCGTCGAGATAGGAGGGCAGCAGATTCGGGTGCCCCGGATAGAGCTCCCAGAGGACGGCCAGCAGCGCCTTGTTGGACAGGAGCATCTTCCAGGCGGGCTCGATCCAGCAGGTGGTGCCCGTGCCGCCGCCGTTGTCGAGGGTGTCCAGGACATGGGGGCCGAAGCGATCGGTCGCCAGCCACTCCCACGGGTAGAGCTTGAAGCAGCTACGGATGAAGCGGAGCCGGTCGTCGACGAACCGTCCGGTCAGCCGGTCCCAGCCGATCTTTTCCACGGAGAGCGCCTCCGTGTCGAGCCCGGCCTGTTCGGCGGTCTCGCGGAGATACGCGACCGTCATCAGGTCCTCGCCGAGTTCGTCCCCCTCGGAGTGGGCGAAATGCAGCGGCCCCGGTGGCAGCAGTGCGGCCTGCCGCTTCCATGCCGCGACGAGGCGTTCGTGAAGGGAGTTCCACTGGTCGGCGTCCGGGAAGCGGTCCTCCATCCAGAACCACTGGGCACTGGCCGCCTCCACGAGTGAGGTGGGGGTGTCGGCGTTGTACTCCAGCATCTTCGCCGGGCCGGTTCCGTCGTAGCTCAGGTCGAACCGGCCGTACAGGGACGGCAGTTCGGCGCGACGCCGCCACGACTCGGTGATCAGAGCGGCCAGTCGCCGGTCGGTGATGCCGAGGTCGGCGAAGCGGTCCTGCTCGACGATGTGCGCGGCGGCAGCCAGGCACATCGTGTGCAGCTCCTCGACCACGTCCTCCAGCGCCTCGACCTCGGGCAGCGAGAAGACGTAGTAGGCGCTCTCGTCCCAGTAGGGGCGCAGCGATCCGTCCGGGTAACGGGTCAGCGGATAGACGATCCCCTGCTCCTCGACGGTCTCCTGCCAGCCGGGGCGCGGTTCGGTGGTGCGGCGTTCCATGGCCGGTCAGCCGCCGCCCGTACCGGAGCAGCCGAAGCCGCCGCGATCGACGGCGGACTTGTCGAAACTACCGCCCTGGACCTTGCCGCCCTTGGAGCTGCCGCCGTAGTAGTAAGTGCCGTTGCCACTACTGCTCTTGCACTCGTAACTCGGCAGCTTGGAGTGGGTCACCGGGTCCACACACCGCTTGTCCGGTTCCGATCCGCACGAGGTGATCGCCGCCGCGAGAACCCCCATGGAGCCGAGCACCACCGTGCTCGACCTCACTCTGCGCTTGGACATGCTTCCGTCTCCCCCATCGTTCCGTTCCAGTCATAGGACCGTCGGTCAGATTAGATGGCCGCCCGGGGAGGCGGGAACCCTGGTACTGGGGCTGGGGCGGGATGCCGTTTCGGGGTGGTCGAGGTCGCGGCGCCGGAGCACACGGGTACTGACGGCAGGGCGCGCGGACGGCAGGTGCGGGCGAGGGTGCCGGTTGGGGCCCCGGTTACTACGGCAGCACCCGGCAGAGTGCTTCCAGAGCGCCCGTCCAGGCGCTGTCGGTCGGGGCGCCGAAGCTGATGACCAGTGCGTCCTTTCCGGCCTCCGCGTCCGCGTGCCGGAAGCGGGCCATGCCTTCCAGGGCCAGCCCCTGGAAGGCCGCGGCCCGGATCACCGATCGCTCGCTGCCGTCCGGGAGTTCGAGGACGGCGTGCAGACCGGCGGCGATCCCGCTGATGCGGAGTGCGGGCGCCTGTTCCGCGAGCGCCGCGACGAGCTGGTCGCGGCGGCGCCGGTAGCGCAGCCTCATCGAGCGCACATGACGGTCGTATGCACCGGACTCGATGAACTCCGCGAGCGTCAGCTGGTCCGGCGCGCTCGACATCCAGTCGATGTCGCCCTTCGCCTCGGCCACCTCCTTCACCAGTTCCTGCGGCAGCACCATCCAGGCCAGTCGCAGCCCCGGCGCCAGGGACTTGCTGGTCGTCCCCATATAGACGACCCGTTCCGGGTCGAGGCCCTGGAGGGCGCCGACCGGCTGCCGGTCGTAGCGGAACTCGCCGTCGTAGTCGTCCTCCAGGATCAGACCGCCCGCACCCCGTGCCCAGTCCACGGCCGCGGCCCGCCGGTCGGGATGGAGCGGCACCCCCGTCGGGAACTGGTGCGCGGGAGTCATCAGCACCGCGCCCACCCCGCGCATCGCGACCAGCTCCCCGGTCCGCGAACCGAGTCCGTCGAGCGGCAGGCAGGGCGTGCGGAGTCCGGCGTCCCCGAGCACATTCCAGTGCGCATCCAGTCCGTACGACTCGACAGCCACCTCCCGCACCCGCCGCTTCCGCAACACCTTCCCCATCAGCATCAGCCCGTGGAGGAAGCCGGAACAGATCACGATCCGCTCCGGGGCCGCGTACACCCCGCGGGCCCGCGCCAGATAGTCGGCCAGTACGGTGCGCAGCTCGATGCGGCCGCGCGGATCGCCGTACCCGAAGGCGTCGTTCGGCGCAGCGGTCAGGGCGCGCCGGGCCGCCTTGAGCCAGTCGGCGCGCGGGAACGTCGACAGGTCGGGCGAGCCGGGCATCAAGCTGTAGGCGGGCCGGCGCCGCACCGGCCGGGAGCGCGGCGCCGTCGCAGCCGGTCGACGTGGCTCGGCCCGCTGCGCGACCCGGGTGCCCGAACCCTGCCGGGCGGTGAGCCAGCCCTCGGCGACCAGCTCGGCGTAGGCGTCGGCCACGGTGTTCCGGGCGATCCCCAGGTCGGCGGCGAGCGTGCGGGACGAGGGCAGCCGGGTCCCGGGCGTCAGCCGCCCGGTCCGTACGGCCTCCCGCAGCGCGTTCATCAACCCGGCCCGCAGCCCCGCCGCACCTGCCGGGTCGATGTGCAGGTCGGCTCCGAAAGTGGCCCAGGAATCCGTCATGTAAATGGACCATACTCCTGCGCCATCCGCCCCGTAGCGTCATAGACATGACTACGAACGAGCACCACCACCCGACCTCCGACTACGCCCCCGAACACAGCCCCCGCATGCAGTGGGCCGAGCTCGCCCCCGATGTCTTCAAGGCCATGGTCCGGCTGGAGACGGCATCCCGTAAGGGCCTGGACCCGATCCTCGCCGAGCTGGTGAAGATCCGTTCCTCGCAGCTCAACCACTGCGCGTTCTGCCTCGACATGCACACCAAGGACGCGCTCGCGGCGGGCGAGTCGATCGAGCGGATCATCCAGCTCAGCGCGTGGGAGGAGTCGCGGCACTTCTACACGGAGAAGGAGATCGCGGCGATCGAGCTGACGGAGGCCGTGACGGTCCTGACCGACGGTTTCGTGCCGGACGACGTGTACGAGAAGGCCGCAAAACACTTCGAGGAGGCCGAGCTGGCCCAGCTGATCGCCGCCATCACAGTGATCAACGCCTGGAACCGGTTCTCCGTGGCCACTCGTATGGTCCCCGGCCACTACGCTCCCACCGACACGAAGCACTGACCCGGACCGAGCAACGTCGCTGCGCCGCCGCGCTGCCCCTCCTCCGCCTCACCCCTCCCGGGAGCCCTGCGATGACCGTCTCCGCCTTCCGCGACCTGCACCACGGCCGCACCCCCGGAGACCCGCTGGTCCTCCCCGGCCCATGGGACGCCGCGAGCGCCCGTGTCTTCGCCGACGCCGGCTTCCCGGCGCTCGCCACGCCGAGCGCCGGGGTCGCGGCCTCGCTCGGGTACGAGGACGGGGCGGCGCCCGCCGCCGAGATGTTCGCGGCCGTGGCCCGGATCGTGCGCGCCGTTCCCGTACCCGTCTCGGCGGACATCGAGGCCGGTTACGGGCTGCCACCGAAGGAACTCGTGGAACGGCTCCTCGACACCGGTGCGGTCGGCTGCAACCTGGAGGACTCGGCCGACGGCGTCCTGACGGACCCGCAGCGGCATGCGGACCGGCTGGCGGAGGTACGTGCGGTCGCGGGGGATCAGCTCTTCGTCAACGCTCGCGTCGACACGTACGTGCGCGGCGTCCCGGACGGCACCGACCCGGAGACGGAGACGATCGCTCGAGGCCGGCTGTATGCGGCAGCCGGTGTGGACTGCGTCTACCCGATCGCCGCGCCGCCCGAGTCCCTTCCCCGCCTGGCCGCCGCCATCCCGGCCCCGCTCAACGTCTTCGCCCTGCCGGACGGCCCGACCTCGCGCCGCCTCGGCGAACTGGGCGCCACCCGGATCACGTTCGGCCCAGGGCTGCAGCGCCAGGCCATGGCAGCCCTCCGTGAGATCGCCGACCGGCTGCACGCGCTGTAGCCTCCCGCCGTCCGCGCACCGAGCCCGCCGGGCCCTAGCCGTGGGCCTGTCGGCCGCCGAAGGCAGCCAGGGTCCGTTCCAGCATCGGCATGGCCCGCACCACGTTGCGGGAGCGGATCAGGGCGTCCCAGGCGGGTTCGAACTTCTTCCAGCCGCCCGCGTACGCCAGGTGCCTCAGCCGCTCGTGCGTGCCCGGCTGCGCGGCCGCGCCGCGCCAGATGTTCGACCAGCGGTAGAAGTCCCGGTACGCACGCCAGTAGCCGTCCTCCAGCTGACGCGCGGTCATCCCCTTCGGACGGTGGACGACATGGCGGGTGTCGTAGAGATCCCAGTCCCGGTGGACGATCCGGTTCTCGGCCTCCATCTGCTTCCACAGGCCGGTGGACGGATACGGCGTCATGATGTGAAAGGTGGCCGTCTCGATGCCCTGCTCGACGGCCCACTCCACCGTCCGGTCGAAGACGTCCGGGCCGTCGTGGTCGAGGCCGAAGACGAAGCTGGCGTTGACCATGACACCGGCGTCATGGAGCCGGCGGACGGCGGCCGCGTAGTCCTTGCCGATGTTCTGGTCCTTGCGGCGTTCGGCGAGATTCGCGCTGTTGACGGTCTCGAAGCCGACGAACAGGCTGCGCAGGCCCGCGTCCACGGCCCGCTCCAGCAGGTCCGGCTGGAGTACGGACTTCACGGTGCCGGCCGCCTGCCAGAGCCGCCCCGTGCCGGCCATCCCGTCGAAGAGCGCCTCGGCGAAACGCCGGTTGCCGAGCAGATGATCGTCGAGGAAGTACAGGTGCTTGCCGGGCAGCCGCTCGATCTCGGCGAGAGCGTCGTCGACGGCCTGGGTGTAGAAGGACTTGCCGCCCTCGAAGAACGCGTCCTTGTAGCAGAAGTCGCAGTGGTGCGGGCAGCCGCGCGAGACGACGATCGAGTTGGGCACCAGATACAGGTTCCGCTTGATCAGGTCCCGTCGTACGGGCGGCAGTCCGGCCAGGGTGCGCAGCTTGGAGTCGTACCGGCGGCCCGGCACGCCGTCCCGGAACTCCTTCAGGAACAGCGGCCAGGTGTCCTCCCCAGGCCCGGTGAAGATCGTGTCGGCGTGCGCCGCCGCCTCGTCCGGGAGAGAGGTCACATGGAGGCCGCCCATGGCGACGTGGACACCCCGGGCACGGAAGTGGTCGGCTATCTCGTAGCTGCGCCGGGCGGAGGTGATGTACGGCTGGACGACCAGCAGATCGGGGCTGTCGAGCGCCTCGATGTCGACCCGTTCGACATGCTCGTCGAGGAGCGTCACCTCGTCGTCCGGATCCAGGTAGCCGGCGAGGGTCGCCAGGCCGAGCGGCGGGAAGAGCGAGTACTTGATGGGCCGGAAGAGCGGGCTGGTCGCCTCGGTCAGGGCCGGAAGAATCATCGTCACGCGCATGACAGCCCAGACTGCCCGGACCGTGTCCGCAGTTCCCACCCACGGCCGTTCCCGCCGACGGCCATCTGCGAACGCAGCCGCCCCCGGCAGCGACTGCTGCCGGGGGCGGTGAGGTACGCGCCAGGAGGCGTACGGATCAGATCAGACCGAGCTCGCGAACCGCGTCGCGCTCCTCGGCGAGCTCCTGCACCGACGCGTCGATGCGCGTGCGGGAGAACTCGTTGATGTCCAGGCCCTGGACGATCTCGTACTTGCCGTCCTTCGTGGTGACCGGGAAGGACGAGATGAGGCCCTCGGGCACACCGTAGGAACCGTCCGACGGGATACCCATCGAGGTCCAGTCGCCGGGGGCGGTGCCGTTGACCCAGGTGTACACGTGGTCGATGGCGGCGTTGGCGGCCGAGGCGGCCGAGGACGCGCCACGGGCCTCGATGATCGCGGCGCCGCGCTTGGCGACGGTCGGGATGAAGGTGTCCGCCAGCCACGCCTCGTCGTTGACGAGCTCGGCGGCGTTCTTGCCGGCCACCTCCGCGTGGAAGATGTCCGGGTACTGGGTCGCCGAGTGGTTGCCCCAGATCGTCAGCTTCTTGATGTCGGAGACGGCGGCGCCGGTCTTGGCGGCCAGCTGCGAGATCGCGCGGTTGTGGTCCAGACGGGTCATCGCGGTGAAGCGCTCGGCCGGTACGTCCGGGGCGGCGGCCTGCGCGATGAGCGCGTTGGTGTTGGCCGGGTTGCCGACGACGAGGACCTTGATGTCGTCCGCGGCGTTGTCGTTGATCGCCTTGCCCTGCGGCTTGAAGATGCCACCGTTGGCGGAGAGCAGGTCGCCGCGCTCCATGCCCTTCGTACGGGGGCGGGCGCCGACGAGCAGAGCGACGTTGGCACCGGCGAAGCCGACGTTGGCGTCGTCCGTGATCTCGATGTTGCGCAGCAGCGGGAAGGCGCAGTCGTCGAGCTCCATCGCGGTGCCCTCGGCGGCCTTCAGACCCTGCGGGATCTCCAGGAGGCGCAGGTTGACCGGCACGTCCGGGCCGAGCAGGTGGCCGGAGGCGATGCGGAAGAGCAGCGCGTAGCCGATCTGGCCGGCTGCGCCGGTCACGGTGACATTCACGGGAGTGCGGGTCATGGCGATCTCCGTTAGACAGCTGGCGGTGGGGGTCCCTGCCCCTGGTGCTGGATATCCCCTGAATCTTGATGTGAAGAGATATCCAGCGATCAGGCTATCCGACCCGGAACCTCCCGGCCGCCCGGCCCCCTGTGGCACCGCACACAACCGGTCACGCACCGCTCATCGCGACCCGCGTCTCATCCGGCAGAGTCGGTGGTGCACCCCTTCGCCCCGGACGCGAGCGTCGCGCAGGCCCTGGCGTCCGCGGCCTTCTTGACGGCGACCATGGGGGTGTACGCGTCCGTGTCCGTGCCGGCGTCCACCGCGCCGCGCTGCCCCGCGTCCGCGCCTGCGGTGATCCGGACCGTGTCGCCCGGAGTGGCCCTGGTGATCCGGGCCCACGCCGCGGCACACGTCTCGCTGTAGCGCACCTCGACGAGACTTCCGCCGACCGTGACACTTTCGGCCGTACGGGCGAACCCGCCGCCGCACCCCATGTCCTCCGGGTCCTTCCCCGTGCAGTCGGCACCGCTGCACCTGACGCCGTCCGGCAGCTCGGGCGCGCTCGGGCTCGGCGACGCCGACGGGGTGGCGGCGTCCTTCCTGTCGTTGTCGTCACCGCCCGGGCCGGTCAGGAGTACCGCGGCGGCTATCACCATCAGCGCGCCCACCACGCCGGCGAGGAACACGGTGAGCTTGCGGCGGTCGACCGGCTTCCGCGGACCGCCGCCTTGTTGCGGCTGCGGTGGCTGCGGCGGCCGTCCCCCTGCAGCGGATCCGTATGTGTCTGTGTATCCGGCACCCGGGCGCGCCTGTGACTGCTGCGGCACGCGCGGGGACGTCCCGCGCTGAATCGGTACGGACGGTGCGCGGCCCCCGTCGCTTCCACCCGCGCCCCGGTCCGTATCCGCGTCCGTGGCTGTGCCGGTGACCGCTGAGCGGCGGCTCCCGCCATGGCCCACCGGACTCGGCCCGAACTCGCCCAGCGCCGCGCGCGCCTGGGCGATCCGGATGCCCTCCATCGTCATGTCGTGGCGCATCTCGGCGCGGCTCCAGGCCCGCTCCGCCAGCTCCCACATGGTCGTCAGGTGCACCTGATCGGTATCCGTGGCCTCGGCGAGAGCGACGATCGCCCCTTTGGGCGCGAGCAGCCGGCCGTTCAGATAGCGCTCCCACGAGGTCTTGCTGTAGCCCGTGCGGTCAGCAACCGCGGCGATGCTCAGACCACTGCGGTCGATGAGTCTGCGGAGCTGGCCGGCAAACTCCCTGACCTGTGGATCGAGTTCATCCGGTAGTGCCTTCCAACGAGGCATTACTTCCCCCTCAATTCCCCCGAACGTGCGTGATGTGCCCCGCTCTGTCGTTCCCCCCTTGTCCCGATACGGCGGTCTACCGTTCCGGACTACCCAGGAGGATGCACAAAGGCAGCCGGTCAGTTCCTGGAAAGAGAGCGCACCGAGTCATTCGGGAGTTCGGCTCGCACCGTCGAGCGCCCCCTGCCCCGCGCTGCGTTGCCGTGCCGGTCTGCCACCGTTGCGCGGCGATCACACCGTGGCGGAATGGTCACTTCCGTGCCACAGGCCACAGGGTTTCCTTGAACCGTCGTTCCTCCTCGACGAGGCTGGATCCGGGTCGGGGCAAGGCCGCTCAAGTCACCACTTTCCGGAGCTCCTTCGCTCCTGCGGGCCCCGGCCGCCGGTGTCCGTCCCTTCTCGGGGGAGGGGACGGACACCACCTGGCGGGCGGCAGGCCGCCGCGCGGAAGCCAGGCCCGCTCGGGCAGGACTCAGCGGGATGCCATCTCCTTCTGCAGGTTGACGTCCAGCGCGTCCAGGAACTGTTCCGTGGTCAGCCAGGGGGCGTCCTCGGAGATCAGCAGCGCCAGGTCCTTTGTCATCCGGCCGCCCTCGACGGTCTCGACGCAGACCCTCTCCAGTGCCTCGGCGAACGTGATGACCTCGGGCGTGCCGTCCAGCTTGCCGCGGTGCGCGAGACCGCGGGTCCAGGCGAAGACCGACGCGATCGGGTTGGTCGACGTCGCCCTGCCCTGCTGGTGCCGGCGGTAGTGGCGGGTGACCGTGCCGTGTGCGGCCTCCGCCTCGACGGTCCTGCCGTCGGGCGACATGAGGACCGACGTCATCAGGCCGAGCGAGCCGAAGCCCTGCGCCACAATGTCGGACTGGACGTCACCGTCGTAGTTCTTGCACGCCCAGACGTAGCCGCCCTCCCACTTGAGCGCCGAGGCGACCATGTCGTCGATCAGACGGTGCTCGTAGGTGAGTCCGGCCTTCGCGAACTCCGCACCGAACTCGGCGTCGAAGACCTCCTGGAAGATGTCCTTGAAGCGGCCGTCGTACTTCTTGAGGATCGTGTTCTTCGTGGACATGTACACCGGGTACCCGCGGTCCAGGCCGTAGCGGAACGAGGTGCGCGCGAAGTCGCGGATCGACTCGTCGTGGTTGTACATCGACAGTGCGACGCCGGCGTCCGGGAACTCGTGGACCTCGACCTCGACCGGCTCGGAGCCGTCCTTCGGGGTGAACGTCATGGTGAGCGTGCCCGGGCCCGGGATCTTCAGGTCGGTGGCACGGTACTGGTCGCCGAAGGCGTGACGGCCGACGACGATGGGCTTGGTCCAGCCCGGGACGAGCCGCGGCACGTTCTCCATGATGATCGGCTCTCGGAAGACGACGCCGCCGAGGATGTTGCGGATCGTGCCGTTCGGCGAGCGGTACATGGCCTTCAGACCGAACTCCTCGACCCGGCCCTCGTCCGGCGTGATCGTGGCGCACTTGACCCCTACGCCGTACTGCTTGATGGCGTGGGCGGCGTCGACCGTGACCTGGTCGTTGGTGGCGTCGCGGTGCTCGATGCCCAGATCGAAGTACTTCAGCTCGACATCGAGGTACGGGAGGATCAGCTTGTCCTTGATGAAGGACCAGATGATGCGGGTCATCTCGTCACCGTCGAGCTCGACGACGGGGTTGACCACCTTGATCTTGACCATGGAGTGGAACGTCCCTTCCGCGCTTCGGTCAATTTATCTCGACGCCAAGATACTCGACATCGAGATAGATGGCCACGGTCCGCTGCCCAAAAGCCGCGGCCCCCTCGCACCCGGTGCGGGTGGCGAGGGGGCCGGTTCGGCGTTACGAGGAGTACGCGGCGTCCTGGACGCACTCGGCGCCGGACGTACCGGGCGCCGTACGGGAGTCAGCGGATCGTGAAGCGGACCGCGTGCTCCAGGAACGGTACGTCCAGCCACGGCTTGGGCTGCGCCACGAGTGCGAGCAGCACGATCAGAACGCCCAGCAGTCCGTACGTCACCAGGTCGGTGAACCGGGAACGGACCGCCAGCATGCCCACCGAGGGGACCACGCAGCGCAGCACGGCTCCACCGATGAGAGCGACGCCGATCAGTATCGTGCCGATCCTGAAGGCCTCGGCGAAGGGGTTGACGGCCACGATCAGCAGGCCGATCCCGGCCGTGCAGAGCACGGCGAGCAGCGGCCACTGGCGGGCCGGGGCCGGCGCGTCCCCGGACGCCGCCCTGCCGCCGCCCTCGGGGCGCGCAGTGTCCCGGGTGAACGAGGGGAACCGTCGCGACGGGCGGGGCCCGACAGGCGGACCACCGCTGGGAACGGAGTCGCCGGGGGCGGGTTCGCCGGCAGCGGGGTCGCTGCTGCCGGAGCCGACGCCCGCGGCTTCGGCCGTCGCTTCGGCACTGGTTTCGCCATCCGCGACTTCGGCATCCGTAGCCTCTTCGCCCGCAGGCCCGGCGTCCGGGCCCTCGACCGCAGCGCTCACGCCCTCGCCCGGCACGCCCTCGGCACGCTCATCCGCACCGCGCGCGCCTCCGCCCGGCGGCACCGGAATCGTCCGGTCCGCCGCAGCGGCCGGGTCGGCCGGACTCGTACCAGCACCCATGAGGTTCCTTCCGGATCAGGTCGGTCGGCTCAGTCGGCGGAGACGGAAGCCGCGGCGGCCGCATCGCGCTCGGCCGCCTCGACCACGTTGACGAGCAGCTGGGCACGGGTCATCGGGCCGACACCGCCCGGGTTCGGGGAGATCCACGCGGCGACCTCGGCCACCCCGGGGTGCACATCGCCGACGATCTTCCCCTCCTCGTCCCGGCTGACGCCGACGTCGAGCACGGCCGCGCCCGGCTTCACGTACTCGGGCCTGATGATGTGCGGCGAACCCGCGGCGGCGACGATGATGTCGGCCTGCTTGAGCTGGGCGGCGAGGTCACGCGTGCCGGTGTGGCACTGGGTGACGGTGGCGTTCTCGGACTTACGGGTCAGCAGCAGCGGGATCGAGCGGCCGATGGTGACACCGCGGCCGACGACCACGACGTGCGCCCCGTTGATCTCGACGTCGTGGTGGCGGAGCAGCTGGACGACGCCCTGCGGGGTGCACGGCAGCGGGCCCGTCTCGTTCAGGACGAGCCGGCCGAGGTTCATCGGGTGCAGACCGTCGGCGTCCTTGACCGGGTCCATCAGTTCCAGGACACGGTTGGTGTCGATGCCCTTGGGGAGGGGAAGCTGCACGATGTACCCCGTGCAGTCGGGGTTGGCGTTGAGCTCCCGTACGACGTCCTCGATCTCCTCCTGGGTGGCGGTGTCGGGGAGTTCGCGCTGGATGGAGCCGATGCCGACCTGCGCGCAGTCGCGGTGCTTGCCGTTCACGTACCACCTGCTGCCCGGGTCGTCCCCGACGAGCAGGGTTCCCAGGCCAGGGGTGATGCCCTGCGCCTTGAGGGCCGCCACGCGGACGGTCAGATCGGACTTGATCGCGGCTGCGGTGGCCTTGCCATCGAGAATCTGGGCAGTCATAGTGCCCATCCTCGCGGATGACCCCGCCCGCATACCAATTCTGGGTCCCCACGGTGGCCCGTAGATTGCGCTTGCACAACACATACGGCAATCGACTGGACAAAAAGCCGATGTCAAGACCACGATGAGCCGCGCAGTATCGCGGGCAGTGTCGGGGGGACAGGCCGTTCTGATTGCGCATGATTCCTCCGCCCGGACCGCGTCGTCCCCGCACTTTCGCAACGGAGGAATTTCGCCATGAGCAACGGCGACCCGAACAACCCCTACGGCCAGCAGCCGGGCGGGCAGCCGGGCTACGGCTACCCCCAGCAGGCCCCGCAGGGCGTGCCCCAGCAGGGCTACGGCTACCCCGCGGCCCCGCCCGTCCAGCCCGGTTACGGCTTCCCGGGCGCCCCGGTCGAGATGCCGGGCGGCGTGAAGGCGGCCCGCGTGATGCTGTGGGTCGTCGCCGCCTTCCAGATCATTGGCGCCATCATCGCGTTCGCAGGCATGGGTGCGGTCGACGACGCCGTCAACAACGCCGGCTCCACCGCCGACACCGAAACGATCGCCAACTTCGGCAAGGGCCTCCTGGCGTTTGTCGCCGTGCTCGCGCTTATCTTCGCCGGGCTCTCGGTCGCGCTCGCGCTCAAGATGAAGACCGGTGGCAATGCCACCCGTGTCTGCGCCATCGTTTACGGCGCCTTCATCTGCCTCGGCGGCATCTTCCAGCTGCCCCTGGGCATCGTCACCATCGCGCTCGGCGTCCTGATCATCGTCTTCGTGGCGAAGTCGGACGGGGCCGCTTGGTTCCAGCGACCGCGCGCCTGAGCCGACCAACCGCAACAGTCGACTCGCCTCGCAGCCGCAGATATTGACCGAAGGCCGTAACCCGCTCACGGGTTACGGCCTTCAGTCGTGTCCGTACGGCGGTCGCCGGGACGAGACGGCTACCGGCACGGATCCGGCGCGCCCATCCCGTCAGTGGAAGAAGTGCCGCGTACCCGTGAAGTACATCGTCACGCCCGCCTTCTTCGCGGCCTCGACGACCAGCTCGTCACGGACCGAACCGCCGGGCTGGGCCACGGCCTTGATGCCGGCCGCGGTCAGGATCTCCAGGCCGTCCGGGAACGGGAAGAACGCGTCGGAAGCGGCGTACGCTCCTCGCGCACGCTCCTCGCCCGCCCGCTCGACGGCGAGCTTCGCGGAGTCGACGCGGTTGACCTGACCCATGCCGACGCCGACCGAGGCGCCGCCCTTGGCGAGCAGGATCGCGTTGGACTTGACCGCGCGGCAGGCCTTCCAGGCGAACGCGAGCTCGGCGAGCTCGTCCTCGGAGAGCGCCTCACCGGTGGCGAGGGTCCAGTTGGCCGGGTCGTCGCCGTCGGCCTGGAGCCGGTCGGTGACCTGGAGCAGCGCGCCGCCGTCGATCGGCTTGACCTCGACCGTGGAGGTCGGGGCGTCGGGGCAGCGCAGCACGCGGATGTTCTTCTTGCGGGCGAGGATCTCGACCGCGCCGTCCTCGTACGCCGGGGCGACGATGACCTCGGTGAAGATCTCCGCGACCTGCTCGGCCATGGCGACGGTCACCGGACGGTTGACGGCGATGACACCGCCGAAGGCCGACAGCGGGTCGCAGGCGTGCGCGTTGCGGTGCGCCTCGGCGACGTCGTCGGCGATCGCGATGCCGCACGGGTTGGCGTGCTTGATGATCGCGACGCACGGCTCGGCGTGGTCGTACGCGGCACGGCGCGCTGCGTCCGTGTCCGTGTAGTTGTTGTACGACATCTCCTTGCCGTGCAGCTGCTCCGCCTCGGCCAGGCCGCCGGCGCCGGAGGTGTAGAGCGCGGCGGGCTGGTGCGGGTTCTCGCCGTACCGCAGGACGTTGCTGCGCTCGTACGTCGCACCGAAGAAGTCGGGGAAGCCCGAGTCGTCGGCGGCGGCGTAGTCGTCCGCGAACCAGGAGGCGACAGCCACGTCGTAGGCGGCCGTGTGCTGGAACGCCTCGGCGGCGAGCCGCTTGCGGGTCGTCAGGTCGAAGCCGCCCGCCTTGACCGCGGCGAGGACGTCGGCGTACCGCTCGGGGCTCGTGACGACGGCCACGGACGGATGGTTCTTGGCCGCGGCGCGGACCATCGACGGTCCGCCGATGTCGATCTGCTCCACGCACTCGTCGGCGGAGGCGCCGGAGGCGACGGTCTCCTTGAACGGGTACAGGTTGACGACGACGAGGTCGAAGGGCTCGACACCGAGCTCGGCGAGCTGCTCACGGTGGGCGTCCAGGCGCAGGTCGGCGAGGATGCCGGCGTGCACGCGCGGGTGCAGCGTCTTGACACGGCCGTCAAGGCACTCGGGGAAGCCGGTGAGCTCCTCGACCTTGGTGACCGGCACGCCGGCGGCGGCGATCTTCCCGGCGGTCGAACCGGTGGAGACGAGCTCGACGCCCGCCTCGTGCAGACCGCGGGCGAGGTCTTCGAGCCCCGTCTTGTCGTAGACACTGACCAGGGCGCGGCGGATGGGCTTATTCACCGACATGACCGAGATGAACCTTTCGTCCCTCAATGCGATAGCCGTTACGGGCGAGCCGCCCCACGACCTCGACGAGCAGCTTGCGCTCGACTTCCTTGATGCGTTCATGGAGAGCGGCTTCGCCCTCCGGCGTGTCCTCTTCGGTCACCTCGACCACGCCCTGCGCGATGATCGGACCGGTGTCGACGCCGTCGTCGACGAAGTGGACGGTGCACCCGGTGACCTTCGCGCCGTATGCGAGGGCGTCACGCACCCCGTGGGCACCGGGAAAGCTGGGGAGCAGGGCGGGGTGTGTGTTGACGAACCGGCCGCCGAACTCGGCGAGGAACCGCTTGCCCACGATCTTCATGAAGCCCGCGGACACCACGAGGTCCGGGCGGTGCGCGGCAGTGGCGGCGGCGAGCGCCGCGTCCCACTCCTCGCGGGTGGCGTAGTCCTTGACCTTGCAGACGAAGGTCGGCAGCCCGGCGCGCTCCGCCCGTTCCAGACCGACGATGTTGTCGCGGTCGGCGCCGACCGCGACGACCTGGGCGCCGAAGCCCGCAGGGTCGTCGCCGATCGCATCGAGCAGGGCTTGGAGGTTCGTACCGGAACCGGAGACCAGCACGACCAGGCGGGCCGGAGCGGCGGAGGGGGGCGGGGAGGCCACGGCTGGGCCCTTTCTCGCGTGGTGAAGCAGAGCGACGCTGTTTGTAGGGTCGTTATTTGTAGGGTCGTACGAAAGAATCGCGCCCCTCGATACGGGGAACTCTACGAAGGAGCCGACCGTCAGCAACGATACCGGCACATCGGGGGACCCCCACGGGACGGGGGTGAGGGGCCGGATCGCAGGGGAGATCCAAGGGAGATCGAGGGGGAGATCGCACAGGGAGGGGGTCCGGGCGGCAGATATCGGCCTCCGGCGCCGCACTCCCCGCTTTCGGCCCCTCCTGGCCGGGAGGTAGCGTCAGGGGACAGCGAACCGTCCGTCAGGGCGGAAATGACGAGATGGGGAAGACGTTCACCATATGCCGGACCGACGCCGCCGCACCGCCTTCCGCCACCCGCTGCCCGAGCGGGCCTCACTGCTGCTGCGGGAACGCCAGTCCCCGACGGGCTCCTCCTCGGATCCTTCGGATTCGCCGGATTCCTCGAACAAGAAGGACGACAACCCCTTCGCGCCACCGCCGGAGAACCGCCCCGACCAGCCGTGGCGGCCGCGCCACCCGTCGCCCGGTGCGAACGGGAGCGGAGGCGACGGTGCGAACGGGAACGGCGATGGGTCGTCCGAGGGCGGCTCGTCCGACGACCGGCCGGCCTGGGGCAGCCAGTGGAGCAGCCACCAGCCGGGCCGCCAGAGCGGCGGCTTCGGCGGCCGTCCGGGCGGCCAGGCCGGACCGAACGGCCCAGGCGGTCAGGGCGGCCCCGAGGGCGGCCCCGGCGGACTGCGCTGGGACCCGACCGACCCCGCCCAGCGGCGCGCCCGCTACGCGCTGCTCTCCGGCATGTGGGCCTTCTTCTTCGCGATCTTCGATTTCCCGGAGATCGCCCTCCTCCTCGGCGCACTCGCCGTGTACTGGTCGATCAGCTCGCTGCGTGCCAAGCCGAGGAGTGCAACGGCGGCGGAGAGCACCCACAGGGCTGCCGGTACGGGTTCCGGTTCCGCTCCGGCCGGGGGCCCGGCTCCCGGAGCCGGGACTGCCGCCCCGTACGCACAGAGCCAGGGCAGGCCGCAGACGACGGCTGCCGTCAGCGGCCTCGTCACGGCGCTGCTCGCCCTCTCGATCGTCGCAATGACGTTCACGGTGCAGCTGGTCTACCGCGACTACTACACCTGCGTGAACGACGCTCTCACCAAGTCCGGACAGCTGGCCTGCAACGACCTGCTGCCGAAGCCGCTGGAGCCGTTCTTCGGCGTCAAGAACTAGCGCTTTCCGGACTGCTCGTCGGCCCGGCCTCCGGAGGCCGGGCCGACGGCGTCCCGGGGCGCTTGGAGAGCGATACCCAGCGGGAACCCCCGGCGGTCCAGGGGGAATCCCCGGCCGCCCGCTCGTGCCACGGGTCGGTCGGCAGAAAGTCGTACGGCTCAGCGCCCGCATCCCCCTCGTACCAGGACTCCGCGCCGGGCACGGGCGCCGACGTCGAGGCCGGCGAAGGCGGAGACACGGGGACGGAACCGACCCCGGCCGGGGATCCGGTTCGGGTTCCGGTTTCCGTGCCCGTTCCGGTGCCGGGTACTGGCTCCGATGCCCCGGCCGCATCCTCGCCCCGACGCCTGCGCCACCGCCGCGTACCGCCCCGCTGCCGCTCCGAAACCTCTGTATCCGCCGGGGAGGGAAGCACCGACCCGGCCTCCCCTGTCCCGCTGCCGTGCTGCCGCAGCCGCCAGGCCCTCAGCAGCAGCGCCCCGGGTACCCCGATCAGCGCCGTCCACGCCGGCGCCGCCGCCCCCGTGAGCCACCAGACCGGGCCGAACTCGGCCAGCGCCCCGGTACCCATCGGTCCGCCCGCCGCCGCGGCCAGCGCCGCCGTCCCGACGCCGCAGCCCACCGCCGCGAGGGCAGCCGTCAGCGCGGTCTCCCACAGGCTGCGCGCCTCCCCGTTACGTCCGGTGAACCGGGCGATCGTCACCCCGGCCGCGACCGGCACCGCCACGGCCGCCCAGTTCAGGAGCGTCCCGGGGCCGTGGGCCGGTACCGCTGCCAGCAGGGGGAAGTCCGGCAGCGCCGGTCGCCCGGTGAAGGCGAGCGGGGTGGCCGTGGACGCCGTACCGACTGCGAAGCCGGGCCCGAGCCCATAGGCAGCACCCCACACCGCCGCGTTCGGCACGAGCGCCATCGCGAGCAGCAGCACCGCGGACCGGCCCGCCCAGTCGCCGGAGAGCCCCAGGAACGACGCCTGCACCTGCTCCGCATGCCACACCAGTGATGCCGCGACCAGCAGCGCGCCGCCGCCCAGCAGCACCGCCGTCCCGGCCGCCGCCGACCGGAACACCGCCTCCGCCCGCACCGCGAACCGGGTCCGCGCCATCGCCTCGTGCAGCCGCACCGGCGCCCAGGACGGCGGCCCGACCGGCCGCCCGGCCGCCGTCCACACCCCTGCCCCCGCCGCACCCGCCACCACGGGAACCAGCGGGAACAGGAGCGAAGACGGCTGCGCAACCATAGAGCCGCTCTTCGCACAGAACGCGACAACCGCCACGACCAGCAGATATCCGCCCGTCACCAGGCAGAAGACGCTCCCGGCCGAGGTCGGGGTGCGCCCCTCGTCGTCGGGCTCCATCACATCGCGGGCGGCCCGATGCACCAGCCACAGCAGCACCGCGGTGACCAGCAGCGGGACAACACCGACGGGGGCGGGGGTGCCGCTGAGGGTGTCGGTTCTGACGAGTTCGGCGCCCTGTGCCAGCAGCCAGATCCCCGCTGCCGCGTGGAAGGCGCCGCCGGGGCCGCTGTCGGAGGACGGGGAGCTGATCCACACCATCATGACGAGCACAGCCAGCGAGCCGAGCCCGAGCCCGCCGGCAAGCACGCCCCGCAGAAAGGCGGAGACCAGCACGGCGGACCGGCCCCGCTCAGCCGACAACGACGGGGTGCGTTCGGTCATTTGGGTCACATCGCAATGCTCCCAACGACACGCACTTTTTTCGTGTAACGGGCGAATAGCCGCTGTGTCGCTCAATATACGTTTATGTACTTTTCGGCCCGATACGGGTCCGCATACGGGTCCGCCAGGGGGCCTTCATGACTCACAGCGCCACCGATGCGGCCACCCCCTCCCCGCTGCCCTCCTCCTAGGAGCTGCGCAGCCTCCGGCCGCCCGAACCCAAGCCACCGGGAGCACCACCATGGCCCCGACCGACCCCGGCACCACCCGGGACCAGCCCACCCCACCCGTCTCCTCCACCCCAACAGCCCTCGCGGTCTCCACCTCCCCTGGCCCCACCCCCGCCGAGGCATTCGATGCCCTCTACGTCGGCCTCGCCACCGCCCTCTTCCGGCAGACGTATCTGCTGACCGGTCGCCGGAACCTCGCCAAGGAGTCCGTCGAGCGGGCCTTCGAGCAGGCCTGGCAGCGCTGGCCCGAGGTGGCGGTCGACCGGGATCCGGCCGGCTGGGTGCGGGCGGCCGCGTACGAGTACGCGATGTCGCCCTGGCACCGGCTGCGCCGCGCCCACCGCCACCCCGACCCGCAGTCGGAGGTCGATCCCCGCTCGCGTGCCCTGCTCGACGCGCTGCTCGACCTGCCGCCGGCGTACCGGCGCACCCTGCTGCTCCACGACGGGATCGGCCTGGACCTGCCGGATGCCGCAGCGGAGACGGAGGCGAGCACCGTGGCGGCGGCGGGCAGGCTGATGACCGCGCGGGCCGCGGTCGCCGAGCGGATGCCCGAGTTGGCGACCCCGCTCTCACCCGCCGAGGAGTCCGCGCTGTTTCACGAACAGCTGGGCACGCTCGCCCACGCCCAGCCCGTGGCACCGCTGCTCACTCCCCATGCGGTCCGCACCGCCGGCGAGAACAAGGCCAGACTCTGGACGCAGGCGGCCATCGCCCTCACGGCACTGCTCATCGGCCTCGCGGCGGTCACCATGGTGACCGCTCCGCCGCGGTACGAGACACCGCCGTCGCCCGCCGAACAGGTCGGGGGCGTGCCGCCCCGCGGCGGTCCGCAGCAGCTGACATGGCAGGACCTGGACATGCAGAAGAAGCTCGACGACGAGCTCGTTCACGGCCCCGCGCGGCTCGTCCCGGAAGTACGGTGACCGACCTTCGTCGCTCCGGAATCGAACCCGGATCAAAACGGCGCGGGCCCGTACCCCTGAAGAGGGATACGGGCCCGCGCCGTCCGTGCAGTGACGCGACACAGCGGTACACGCAGTATCAGCGATACAGCGGATCAGCTGCGATGCAGCTGTCAGGCACCGAGGATCTCGCGCGCCAGCTTGGCGGTCTCGGTCGGCGTCTTGCCGACCTTGACGCCTGCGGCCTCGAGGGCCTCCTTCTTCGCCTGGGCGGTGCCCGAGGAACCGGAGACGATGGCGCCGGCGTGGCCCATGGTCTTGCCCTCGGGGGCGGTGAAGCCCGCGACGTAGCCGACGACCGGCTTGGTGACGTTCTTCGCGATGAAGTCCGCCGCACGCTCCTCGGCGTCGCCACCGATCTCGCCGATCATGACGATCAGGTCGGTCTCGGGGTCGGCCTCGAACGCCTCCAGGGCGTCGATGTGCGTCGTGCCGATGACCGGGTCGCCACCGATGCCGACGGCGGACGAGAAGCCGATGTCACGGAGCTCGTACATCATCTGGTAGGTCAGCGTGCCGGACTTCGACACGAGACCGATGCGGCCGGGCTTGGTGATGTCGCCCGGGATGATGCCGGCGTTGGACTGGCCGGGGGTGATCAGGCCGGGGCAGTTCGGGCCGATGATCCGGGTCTTGTTGCCCTTCGAGCCGGCGTACGCCCAGAAGGCGGCCGAGTCGTGGACGGCGATGCCCTCGGTGATCACGACGGCGAGGGGGATCTCGGCGTCGATCGCCTCGACGACGGCGGCCTTGGCGAAGGCCGGCGGCACGAAGAGGACGGACACGTTCGCGCCCGTCTTCTCCATCGCCTCGGCGACGGAGCCGAAGACCGGTACCTCGGTGCCGTCGAAGTCGACGGTCGTGCCGGCCTTGCGCGGGTTCACGCCACCGACGATGTTGGTGCCGTCGGCGAGCATGAGCTTGGTGTGCTTCATGCCGGTGGCACCGGTCATCCCCTGGACGATGACCTTGCTGTCCTTGGTGAGGAAGATAGCCATGGTGTTGGAGTCCCTCGTCCTTACTTCGCAGCCGCGGCGAGCTCAGCGGCCTTGTCGGCCGCACCGTCCATGGTGTCCACGCGCTGCACGAGCGGGTGGTTGGCGTCGGAAAGGATCTTGCGACCCAGCTCCGCGTTGTTGCCGTCGAGGCGCACGACCAGCGGCTTGGTGACCTCTTCGCCCTTCGACTTCAGAAGCTCCAGGGCCTGGACGATGCCGTTGGCGACCTCGTCGCAGGCGGTGATGCCACCGAAGACGTTGACGAAGACGGACTTGACGTCCGAGTCGCCGAGGATGATCTCGAGGCCGTTCGCCATGACCTCGGCGGAGGCGCCGCCACCGATGTCGAGGAAGTTGGCGGGCTTCACGTTGCCGTGGTGCTCACCGGCGTACGCGACGACGTCCAGGGTCGACATGACCAGACCGGCACCGTTACCGATGATGCCGACCTCGCCGTCGAGCTTGACGTAGTTGAGGTTCTTGGCCTTGGCGGCAGCCTCGAGCGGGTTGGCTGCGGCCTTGTCCTCGAGGGCCTCGTGGCTCGGCTGACGGAAGTCGGCGTTCTCGTCGAGAGACACCTTGCCGTCCAGCGCCAGGACGTCGCCGGAGGCGACCTTGGCGAGCGGGTTGACCTCGACGAGGAGCGCGTCCTCGGCGACGAAGGTGTCCCACAGCGTCACCATGACCTCGGCGACCTTCTCGGCCACCTCGGCCGGGAACTTCGCCTGGGCGACGATCTCGCGGGCCTTCTCGATCGTGACTCCGGTGTTGGAGTCGACCGGGACCTTCGCGAGGGCCTCGGGGGTCTTCTCCGCGACCTCCTCGATGTCCATGCCACCCTGCACCGAGGCCATGGCCAGGAAGGTGCGGTTGGTGCGGTCGAGGAGGTACGAGACGTAGTACTCCTCAAGAATCTCCGGCGCGGTCTCGGCGATCATCACCTTGTGGACCGTGTGGCCCTTGATGTCCATGCCGAGGATGTCGGTCGCACGGGCGACCGCCTCGTCGGGGGTGGCGGCCAGCTTGACGCCGCCGGCCTTGCCGCGACCGCCAACCTTCACCTGCGCCTTGACGACAGACTTGCCGCCCAGCCGCTCGGTCGCCTCGCGGGCTGCCTCAGGCGTGTCAATGACTTCACCGGCCAGCACCGGTACACCGTGCTTGGCGAAGAGGTCCCTCGCCTGGTACTCGAACAGGTCCACGCGCGTCCGTCCCTTTTCAGTGGTCTCGCGGTTCGTTTTCAGCGTGGGCGTGCCGCGAGGGGCAACGTGACTGCTCTGTCACAAGGAAAGCGCACACGGTGTCCGGGTACGCGGCATGTCCATCCCGCAGGTTATCCCCGAGCTCCACAGGACCCTAAATCGCAGCTCACACCTGGGCGGTGATTACGGTCACAGATCACGCTGGTAGCCGGGTCGCAGTGGACAAAACGGCAGGTGCGCGGTGGTGGGAAGAGGGGACCCGGGGCCGGGCGGTGCCCGCGGTCCGGACGGAGTGGTCCGAACACGACGGGGAACCGCCCGGCGACGGGCCGGGAACTGCCCTCAGAGGTCCGAGAGGTCTCAGATCCCCAGGGCCCGGTACGCCGGAGCGGTGAAGGACGGCACCGCGTCGGTGACGAAGTCGGGGGCGATCGATGTCAGACCCTGCGCACCGTGCACCGCGTTTTCGACGGTCGGGCGCGCGTCGCCGCCCGCCGTGCCCGCGAGCCCGCCCGCGAACGGCTGCGCCTGCGCGCCGACACCCTGCGCCAGCGGCATCACCTGGGTCGCGACGCCCTGTGCGAACGGGGCGACCGCGTCCCCGGTCAGCCCTTGAGCCAACGGCTGCACCCCGGAGACGACACCCCCCGCGAACGGCTGGACGTCGGAGACGACTGCCCCGGCGAACGGCTGGACATCGGAGACAACACCCCCGGCGAACGGCTGCACCGCGCCGACCGCGCCGTACGTCAGCGGCTGGACCTCGGCCGTGACGCCGTGCACGAAGGGCAGGGCGGCCTGCTCGACGACGCCGTCGGCGAACGGAGCGACCTCGGAGACCACACCCCGAACCAGGGTGCCGACGTCTCCGAGCGCCCGGTCGACGACCGGCAGCACCGCGGAGACCGCCTCGGCGACGATGGGCGGGAGCACGGCGTCGGAGGTCTGACCGACGACCGGCCCGGCCTCTGTGAGAGCGCCCTGGGCCGCGCCCGTGACGGTGCCCTGCGCGGTGGTCGCGGCGCCGGAGGCGCTGCTCTGCACGTAGCCGGGGATCTGCTCGATCGGGCCGAAGAGGTAATCGATCGGCGCGTCGGGCGCGGCCGGGACGTCGTAGCCGGGGAGGCCCTGCAGGTCCTGCAGCGCGTTTGCGCCGGACAGACCGGACAGGTCCTGCACGGCCTGTGCGTCCTGGGCGTCCACGCCGTCGGCGTGGTCGACGGCGCCCGTGAGCTTGCCCGTGACGCCGGTGACCTGGTGCTCGATGCCGCCCGTCACGCGGTCGACCTGCCCGGTGGCCTTGGCGCCCGGGGCGGACGTTGCTTGCGCGGCCACGGCGCCGGCAGCTGCCTTCGCCCCGGCGGTCTCCGTCTGCACGGTGTCCTTGAGCTCCGCGACCCCGTCGACCGCGTCGGCCGCGTTGTCGGGGGTGGAGAGCGGCGCGAAGACGGGCAGCTCGTCCGCACTGGCTACAGCGGTCCCGAGGGCCCACATTCCGGTGGCCGTGGCGGCGACTGCTATGGAACGGCGGATGTTCTGGTGCATGTGTGTCAGATCCTTCGAATACGTTTCGACGGTCCGGAGTCGTCCGGACAGCGGGCAGACCTGTTCCGCCCCCGCGCGGCAGGTCGAGGCGGGGGAACGGCCTGCCCTAGCCGGGGAATTCGAGGATGTCGCCGGACCTGTCGCGCATCGGGGCGACGGTCGCCGGAAGACCGGCACCGCGTATGAGCCCGAAGGAGGTACCGCCCGCGAACGGAACGGCGTGCTGTTCGCCGCCGCGTGGCCCATGGGCCTCGGTGCTGGAGGGGTGACCGGAGCCACCACGGGGATCGAAGGGCGCCCGCTCGGGTGCCGGTCCGTACCGCGGCGCGGGGACTCGGCTGTCCGTCCCGCTCGCGGAGGTGCCGTTCAGCAGGGCTCCGGGGTTCCGGCCCCGGTCGGCCTCAGAGGTGTACCCGCAGACCGGACGCGGTGCGGGTGCGGCAGCGTGCGCGCCGCCGCCGGTGGAACCGTGGCCCGGGCGCCCCTCGGCAGGGGGATCGACGGCTGTGAGGGGAAGCAGCAGCCGGGCGGGCAGCGCCCATACGTCCGGGAGCACCCCGGCAGCACTGTCGACGGCCGTCCCGACACCCTCCACCGCCTCGCCGACCGGCCGGACGAGATACCGGACGGTCTCCCGCGTCGTCGTGACAACCGACCGGGCACCGGCAACGGCGACGGACGTCGCGGTGTCGGTGGAAACGGACGTCGTGGCGGAAGTGGCGGGGGTGGCAGAGGTGGCGGAGACGGAGAAGGTGGACGCGGAGGCGCTGGAAGCCGAAGTGGCGGAAGCGGGGTCGGTGGAAGCGGCCATCGACCTGGCGTGCGTTTCAGCGATCGGCGCGCCCGAAGGCCCTGCGGCCGGAGCGTGTGTCGGCACCGGGGCGGAGGCGTCCGGGAGCCCCTTCGCCGCTTCGGCGTTCGGGACGTCCATCGGCTCGGCCGCCGCATCGGCGCCCCTGTCCTGCGCCCCGGCCCCGTGCGCGACTGCCGTCCCCGCGGCGGGAAGCGACGGGACGGGTGCCTGCGCCGCGTGTGCCTCGGCTCCGAAGATGAGGCCGAGGGCCAGCAGTCCGCCGAGGAACAGCACCACCTGCAGCGCGCGCCGGCCGACCGACGCGCGCACCGGGCGCGGGTCGGCGACAGAACGAACAGCTGCAGCGGTCACGTCGGAGTGAGCCCTCCCTGATGGCGCGGGGTGCGGAACGCAGTCCTCCGCGGACGACGGGACGATGCTTGCACGACCCTCCCGGGTTGACGCAAGTCCCTTGTTACTGATGGGTCTCCTTGTCCGGTATGGGCAGTGGCCTCTTCTCCAGTGCCGCGGCCATCACCTCCGGGAAAAGATCCGGGGTGCACGCGAACGCCGGTGCGCCCAGTGCGCCGAGCGCCGCCGCGTGCTCACGGTCGTAGGCGGGAGCACCCTCGTCGGACAGGGCGAGCAGCGTCACGAACTGCACGCCTGAGGCCTTCATCGCGGCGACACGCTTCAGCATCTCGTTGCGGATACCGCCCTCGTAGAGGTCGCTGATGAGGACGACGATCGTCTCGGCCGGGCGGGTGATCCTGGACTGGCAGTACGCGAGTGCCCGGTTGATGTCGGTGCCACCGCCGAGCTGGGTGCCGAAGAGCACGTCGACGGGGTCGTCGAGCTGGTCCGTGAGGTCGACGACGGCCGTGTCGAAGACGACGAGCCTGGTCCGCAGCGTCCGCATGGAGGCGAGCACCGCGCCGAAGACGGAGGCGTAGACGACGGAGGCGGCCATCGATCCCGACTGGTCGATGCAGAGGATGACGTCCTTCTTCACCGCCTGCGCGGCCCGCCCGTAGCCGATGAGCCGTTCGGGGACGACCGTGCCGGCCCCGTCCCCGCCGGGAAGCGGCAGGTAGTTCTTGAGGTTGGCCCGGATGGTGCGGTCCCAGTCGATGTCACGGTGGCGGAGCCTGTTGATCTTCGCCGAGCGGTCGAGCGCGCCGGTCAGCGTGGCCCTCGTGCGGGTGGCGAGCCGCCTCTCGAGGTCGTCGACGACCTTGCGTACGACGGCTCGTGCCGTCTCCTTCGTCGTCTCGGGCATGGCTTTGTTGAGCGAGAGCAGCGTTCCGACGAGATGGACGTCCGCCTCGACGGCCTCCAGCATCTCCGGCTCCAGCAGCAGCGCGGACAGACCGAGCCGGTCGATCGCATCACGCTGCATGACCTGGACGACGGAGCTGGGGAAGTAGGTACGGATGTCGCCGAGCCAGCGGGCGACGGAGGGGGCGGAGCCGCCGAGCCCGGCCGAGCGGTCGCCGCCGCCCCGGCCGCCGGGCCTGCCCCCGCCGCCGTACAGCGCGTTCAGTGCGCCGTCCATCGCGGCGTCCCGGCCGGTGAGGGTGCAGCCGGTGGTCTCGGCGCTGTCCCCGCCGAGCACCATGCGCCAGCGCCGCAGCCGTTCGTCGTCCGCCGCGCCGTGC
This sequence comes from Streptomyces sp. NBC_00353, assembly GCF_036108815.1. Taxonomy (NCBI): domain Bacteria; kingdom Bacillati; phylum Actinomycetota; class Actinomycetes; order Kitasatosporales; family Streptomycetaceae; genus Streptomyces; species Streptomyces sp. NBC_00353. The sequence goes on from NZ_CP107985.1 coordinate 4,549,301, forward strand.
CCGGCCCCCACCCTCGATGTGTCTGTGTCCGTGACCGTCGTCATCCTGTTGCCCCCAGCGGTTCGATGGCGTTGTCGACGGCGTCCGCGTCGCCGCCCTCTGCGTCCTCGGCGTCCAGCCCCAGCAGCAGCCGCAGTACGGGTACCACCGCCTCCGCCCGTTCCTCGTCGAGGGCGGGGCCGAAGCCGGGGGATGTTGTTCCGGTGACGGTCCCGGCCGGCCCTCCGGTGGCCGGGCCGCGGCGTACGAGCTCGCCCAGCGTGCGCCGTACGCCCGGTTCGTACGCCGAGAAGGTGCGGCGCAGCAGCGGCAGTACATCGGTGAACGTGTCCGCGGGGACGCCGGCCAGCCAGGCGTCGACCAGGCCGAGCAGCCGCTCGTCGTGGACGAGGAGCATGCCGCCGCCCCCACCGGCCCCGCCGACGAAGCCCTCGATCCAGGCCGCCGCGTCGGCCGGAGGCGTGCCGGGCGACAGGGCGAGGCCCATCAGCCGTGCCGCGTCGTCCTCTTCGAGCCGCCCCTCGTCGAGCAGCAGCCGGGCCGCCCGGCCCCGGATGACGCCGGCGACGGTGTCCCGGGCGGCCAGCTTGTGCAGCACGGCCGTCCAGCGCTCGCGGAGTCCGTCCGCCGGTACCGCACCGGCGAGCAGCCCGATCGCGGCGTGTACCCCGTCCACCTTGCGGCGCAGTTCGGCGGCGCCGTCGGTGTCGAGCCCGGTGCAGGCGGGCGGCAGTCCGACGCAGATCCGCTCGGCGAGCCCGGCCGCGACCTCGCCGAGCGCCGCCGTGTCCGTGGACCGTACGTCCCCGTACCGCAGGGTCCGCGCCAGGGCGGGCAGCGCGTCGGCGAGGTGGCCGACGTCGGCGTCGAGCGCGGCCCGGTCGGCGAGCGCCCGCATCACGACGGGCAGTGCGTCGGGCAGTTCGGCGAGGAGGCAGCGCTCGGCGAGCGCGGTGACCTCGGCGAGCGCGGTCGCCGAGACGGCCTCCGATTCGGCCTTGGCGGTGGCGGCGGTCAGCACGGTGGTGCCCCAGATCCCGGCCTCGGCGACCTGTACGTACAGCTCGGGCTCCCAGCGCAGCCGCCAGCTCTCCCGGAACGTGCCGGTGCTCCCCCGGCCGGCGGCCGGTTCGCCCCAGCCGACGGCGAGGAGCCGGAGCCGGTGCAGCAGGCGGCTGCGGGCCGCGTCGGTGTCCTTGCGGAGGTCGAGCTCCAACTCGCGCTCCAGCGCCTCCGGTTTGAGCCGCAGCGTGCGCTGGAGCCGAGCGAGGTCGCGCTGCAACGGCACGGCGGGGGCGGTGTCCGGCACCTCTCCGAGCGTCTCGCCGACGATGAGCCGGTCCTGTACGAGCGCGAGCGGCACATCGGAGCCCTCGCACATCACGGCCCGGATCGCGTCGGTCGTCTCGCTCAGCCCGGCGAGCGGCCGGCCGCGCAGGGCGGCGAGGGTCCCGGCGAGCCGCACAGCCTCGATGACATGGGCGGACGACACGAACCGGTCCTCGTCGCGCAGGAGTCCGGCGACCTTGGTCATCCAGCGTTCGATCGGCCGGTCGGGGGCGCCGAAGAGGTGCCCGTACCAACCGGGCGAGTCGATCCCCGCCCCGTAACCGCTGTGCCGGGCGAGCCGCCGATGGGTCCAGGGCACCCAGGTCAGCTCCGTCTTGACCTTGGGCAGCCCCTTGAGGAGGGCCCTGTCGGCGGTGACGGTCGTCCTCGCTCCGAGCGCGGGCACATGCCAGGCTCCGCAGACGACGACCACATCGTCCCCGAACTCCTTTCTAGCGGAACGCAGTTGGATCCGCATGTACGCCTCGCGGACGGCGTCGCGGGGGTGCCCGCCGTCCCCGTACACCTCGCGCAGCGCCGTCATCGCCTCGCCGAGCGCGGCGAACGGGGCCCGCGGGTCGACGAGCCGCCCGTCCGGTGCGCGGTGCTCGACGACGTCCTCCCACCAGCGCTCGGGGTCGTCGTAGCCGGCGGCCTCGGCAAGGACCCCGATGGGGTCGATCGGAGGCGCGGCCACCGCCCCGGCGGCGTCGCCGTCACCCGTCCGACCCTGTTCCTGATCGTGGTCGTGGTCCGCACCCGGGGCCGGGGAGTCGGTCATGGCCAGGGAGTGCGCCGCGGGCAGGTCGATGAAGCGGACCGGCACGTCGTGGCGGAGCGCCCAGCGGATCGCGACCCACTCGGGCGAGAACTCGGCGAGCGGCCAGAACGCCGCCCGGCCCGGGTCGTCCACCGCGTGGGCGAGCAGCGCCACCGGTGGCCGCATCCGCTCGTCGGCGGCGAGCGGCAGCAGCGCGTCACCCTCGGGCGGCCCCTCGATGAGGACGGCCCGGGGTCCGGCGGCGTCCAGCGCGGCACGGACCGCGCGGGCCGATCCGGGACCGTGGTGCCGGATCCCGAGCAGCAGCGGCCCGGCGGCGGGTGCGGCCCCGGTCACGCGGAGACCTCGCGGCAGGCGCGGTAGAAGTCCTTCCAGCCGTCCCGCTCACGGACCACCGTCTCCAGGTACTCCTGCCAGACCACCCGGTCCGCCGCAGGGTCCCGGACGACGGCGCCGAGGATGCCGGCAGCGACATCGCCGGGTCGCAGCACTCCGTCGCCGAAGTGGGCGGCGAGCGCCAGGCCGTTGGTGACGACGGAAATGGCCTCGGCCGTCGACAGCGTGCCCGAAGGGGACTTGAGCTTGGTCCGGCCGTCGGTCGTGACACCGTCGCGCAGTTCACGGAAGACCGTGACCACCCGACGGATCTCGGCCATGCCGTCGGGGGCGGCCGGAAGGTCGAGCGAGCGCCCCATCTGGTCCACGCGCCGGGACACGATGTCGACCTCGGCATCAGGCGTGGCGGGCAGCGGCAGCACGACCGTGTTGAACCGGCGGCGCAGGGCACTGGACAGCTCGTTGACCCCGCGGTCGCGGTCGTTGGCCGTCGCGATGACGTTGAAGCCGCGGACGGCCTGGACCTCCTGGCCCAGCTCGGGGAGCGGAAGCGTCTTCTCCGACAGGATCGTGATGAGCGAGTCCTGCACATCGGCAGGGATACGGGTGAGCTCCTCGATCCGCGCGGTCATGCCCTCGGACATCGCACGCATCAGCGGGCTGGGCACCAGCGCGTCGCGGCTGGGCCCGTGCGCCAGCAACTGCGCGTAGTTCCACCCGTAACGCACGGCCTCCTCGGGCGTGCCCGCCGTGCCCTGGACCAGCAGCGTCGAGTCGCCGCTGACGGCAGCCGCGAGATGCTCGGAGACCCATGTCTTGGCCGTGCCGGGAACGCCGAGGAGCAGCAGGGCGCGGTCGGTGGCGAGCGTCGTCACGGCGACCTCGACGAGGCGGCGGGGGCCCACATACTTGGGTGTGATCACTGCCCCGTCCGGCAGAACGCCGCCGAGCAGGTAGGTCGCCACGGCCCAGGGCGACAGCTTCCAACGCTCGGGCCGCGGGCGGTCGTCGGCGGCCGCGAGCGCCTTCAGCTCGTCGGCGAAAGCGTCCTCGGCATGCGGGCGCAGAGCCTCTGCGCGGACGCCGGCGGTGGTTTCGGACACGGTCATGGATCCCCCTCCAGATCGGTCGACCGGATGTGGTTCCCACCGTGCACCATGCCACTGACAATCGACCCTTCCCACGGTCTTTCCGCAGGTCGGAGCGATTGTCAGTGCCGCGCCCTACCGTCGTTGCCATGCTGCTATCTCACGGGGGAGAACCCTTGCGCACCGCTGCTCCGGTGGTGCGCTGGACGGTGGAGCAGGTCCTGGTCCTGGCTCCTGACGAGTCGTCACGCAAGGCCGGCGGCAGGCTCGGTTCGGCCGGCCCATGGACCGGCGCGGGCTGCGACGGATCGGGTGCGGTGTGGGGGCTGTGCAAGGGGAGCGGAAGCAAGCCGTATCAGACAGTGGTCGATACGACAGGCCCCGCGTACAAGTGCAGTTGCCCCAGCCGGAAGTTCCCGTGCAAGCACGCGCTGGGACTGCTGCTGCTCTGGGCGTCGGACGAGGCGGTGCTCGGCCCGGCGGAGGTGCCGGACTGGGCCGGGGAGTGGCTGGACGGCCGTCGCAGACGGGCGGCGCAGAAGGCCGAGCCGGCCGGGGGAGACGCGGTCGGCGCCGGTGCGGGCCCGTCCGACCCGGCGGCCGCGAGGCGGCGCGCCGAGCGCCGGGCCGAGCGGATCACCGGCGGCGCACAGGAGTTGGAGCAGCGGCTGACGGATCTGCTGCGCGGCGGCCTGGCGGCGGCCGACCAGTCGGGGTACGGGCTGTGGGAGGAGACGGCGGCCCGCATGGTCGACGCCCAGGCTCCGGGACTGGCGGGCCGGGTGAAGGAGTTGGGGGCGATCCCGGCGTCCGGACCCGGCTGGCCGGTGCGGCTGCTCGAGGAGTGTGCGCTGCTGCACCTGCTGGACACCGCGTGGCTGGGCATCGACCGGCTGCCGGAGCCGCTGGCGGCGACGGTGCGCACCCGAGTGGGTCTGACAGGCTCCGTCGATGGCCCACCGGTCCGCGACCACTGGCTGGTCCTCGCCCAGTACGACACCCCGGACGGCAAGATCGTCACGCGCCGGATCTGGTTGTCCGGGAAGGGCTCGGGCCGCACCGCACTGCTGCTGTCCTTCGGGGCGGCCGGACGCTCCCCCGGTCAGGCCCTGCCGGTGGGCGTCACCATCGACGCCGAGCTCACGCCGTACCGAGGGGCCGGGCAGCTGAGGGCGGAGCTGGGCGCGCAGTTCGGTGCGCCGGTGCCGACCGGTGCTCCCCCGCCGGGCTCCACGGCGACGGCCGCGGTCGCCGCGTACGGGCAGGCCCTTCGGGACGACCCCTGGCTGGAGTCCTGGCCGGTCACCCTGCGCGGGGTCATACCGGTGCCGTCGGGCGACGGCTGGCAACTGGTGGACGCGGCAGGCGATGCGGCCCTGCCCGTCACCCCGTCGGCACTGTCCCGGCCGGGTCTGTGGAAGCTCGTGGCGATCTCCGGCGGCGCGCCGGTCACCGTCTTCGGCGAATGCGGCCATCGAGGCTTCGACCCGCTCGCGGCCTGGGCCGACAGCTCCGACGACGGTGCGGCCGAGACCGTGCCGCTCATCTGACCCCTGGAGGAGGACCGATGCCCGGTACAGAACCGATGCCCAGTACGACCACCCCATGGGAAGAGCTCCTCACATCGGCGCTGCTCGGCACCGACCGCCGACCGCTCGCGGCGGGAGCCGGGCCGGGGCCGATCGCGCTGCTGGATGCGGCGGCGCTGCACACGGTGCGGCGCCGAGCCGGGCTGCGGCCCGCTGCCGCGGCCGCCCGGCCCGGAACAGCGCCCGCCGACCCGCGGCCGCCCCTGCCGCCCGCCGCGCGCCGAAGGCTCGCCCAGCTGCTCGCCGACCGGTCGGCGTCGAGCGGTGCGGGCGGCCGGCGCGGTGCGGAGCCCGATCTCACGGAACTGATCCCGCAGTGGCTGGCCGCCGCCAATCTGCGCGGTTTCCGGGCCCCGGCGGCGCTGCTGCCACCTCTGCTGGACGCGGCCCGGGCGCGTACCGACCTGCGGCCGCAGGCTCTGGCGTTCGCCGGGCCGCGTGGGCTGTGGCTGGCCGGGCTGAACCCCGAATGGAAGTTCGCGCTGCGCGGCTCGTCGGGAAGCTCGCTGCTGCCCGAGGTGACCGACGCCGATGCGGTGCACCGGCTCTGGGAGGAGGGGCTGTTCGCCGAGCGCGTCGCGCTGCTCGGGGCCGTACGGGCGCACGATCCGGGTGGTGCGCTCGCGCTGCTGACCAGCACGTGGGCGACGGAGCGCGCCGAGGACCGGCTGATGTTCCTGGACTCGTTGCGCGCCGGGCTGTCCGCCGCGGACGAACCCTTCCTGGAGCAGGCCCTCTCCGACCGCAGCCGCAATGTGCGCGCGACGGCCGCCGAGCTGCTGTCCGCGCTGCCGGAGTCGGCGCTGGCCGGGCGGATGGCGGCCCGCGCCTCGTCGTGCGTGAACCTTGACCTGACGGCGGGCGACGCGACCGTCGCCGTGGAGGCGCCGCACGAATGCGACGCCGCGCTGCAGCGCGACGGCGTGGTGGCGGTGCCGCCGTCCGGACGGGGCGAACGGTCCTGGTGGCTCGGCCAGTTGGTGGAGGCGACCCCCCTGTCCGTCTGGCCGGGGCGGTTCGGCGGGCGTACGGCGCAGGAGATCGTCGCCCTGCCCGTCGCCGACGGCTGGGGCGAGGAGCTGCACGCCGCCTGGTGTCGGGCGGCGGTGCGGCAGCGCGATCCGCAGTGGGCGCGCGCACTGCTCGGCCCCCCTTCGCTCCCCCCGTCGAACGGGCCCGGTACGGCGTCGCTCGCCGAGCGGTCGAAGCTCCTCGCCACGCTGCCCGGCGCGGAACGGGCCGCATGGGTGGCCGGCTTCGTCGCCGCGCACGGCCTGTCGGAGGCGTTCCAGCTCCTGGGCGTCTGCCCGGTCCCCTGGGCGGAGCCGCTCGGCAGATCGGTTGTCGACGCGCTCGACATCGCCCGCGACGCCGGTAGTTACCCATGGAGCTTCAGCGGCGTCATGGGGCTGGCCGAGCGCTGTCTGAACCCGGCGGAGGCGGACCGTCTGGAAGTCCTCACGACCACCCCGGACGAGCCGGAAGGAGCGTCACCGGGCGCGGCCGGCTACTGGTCGGAGGCGTTCCGGCGCCTGGTCTCCACGCTGCGGCTGCGCGCGGCGATGGATGCGGAGCTGGGGGCGGAGACGGCGTAGGCGGGCCTGGGCGGCTGGTGCGGCCGCGAAGGCGGGTTGCGCGGGCCGCGCCGGTCCTGGATTTCGCCCCGGGCACAGGGCCACCGGACCGCGTGCCGCGGGAGACGCGACAGGCGGACCGGGGCGGGCGTCGACCCGGCTGGGGCGGGCCTGGACCGCCCTCTGCCGGGGTCAGGCTTCTGCGGGCTGGCGGACGTTCGCGTTCACCCAGTCGACGATCGACGCCGTCGTCGCTCCCGGGGTGAAGATCGCCGCGACGCCCTGTTCCTTCAGCGGCGCGATGTCCGCCTCCGGAATGATGCCGCCGCCGAACACCTTGATGTCCTCCGCGTCGCGCTCCTTGAGCAGCTCGATCACCTTGGCGAAGAGCGTGTTGTGCGCGCCGGAGAGGATCGAGAGCCCGATCGCGTCGGCGTCCTCCTGGATCGCGGTGTCCACGATCTGCTCGGGCGTCTGGTGGAGCCCGGTGTAGATGACCTCCATACCGGCATCGCGCAGCGCTCGCGCGATCACCTTGGCGCCGCGGTCATGGCCGTCGAGGCCCGGCTTGGCCACCACCACACGGATCGGACCGGTCACACCCATCACTGCCTCCACATGCGTCTCCCGTGCCTGAAGGGCCGGGGATGTGAACGAACGTTATCGACAGCATCCCGCAACCCGCCGTTTCGCGGTGTACCGGGAGGGGGAAATCACACCTGGGACATGTTCGCCAGGCTCCGTTCCCACATCACGCGGCACACCCGCCGCGCGGGACGGACGCCAGGGGAGCCGCTACGAGGCCGCCGTACCACCGCGCCGCCAGCCGCACGGCACGGCGGTACGGCACCAGGGGCCCGACCAGCCCCCGCCCACACCTCTGCCACGGCGCCCATGAGGGCATACGGGGACCGGAGCCGCCTCCCCGTGCGCCGAGCAGGAGGTCGGCCATGAGGGTCATGAAGGTCCTGCCTTTCCTTCCATCGATGCTGCGCGAGCCGTGTCTGCGCCGCGCCTGGCTGTCATCGGCACTGCTGAGGGCCACCGCACTGGAGCTGATCGTGCTCGCCGGGCATGTGCTCCTCTATCCCGCCGGCATCACCAGCGAGCGACGGGATCCCGCGCGCCCGTCCGAGCCGCCCTTCGAGCCGTCCACCGCACCGGCCGGTACCCCGGCCCTTCCCGTCGAGAGCCCCGACCGGCCGCCCGTCGTCCTGCTCCACGGGTTCATCGACAACCGCTCCGTCTTCGTCCTGCTGCGTCGCTCCCTCACCCGGCACGGCTGGCACCATCTGGAGTCCCTCAACTACTCGCCGCTGACCTGCGACATCCGTACGGCCGCCGAGCTGCTCGGCCGGCACATCGAGGAGATCTGCGGCCGCACCGGGCACCATGAGGTCGACATCGTCGGGCACAGCCTCGGTGGCCTGATAGCCCGTTATTACGTGCAGCGACTCGGCGGTGACCGACGGGTCCGCACCCTGGTCACTCTCGGCACCCCGCACGGCGGCACGGCCGTCGCCCCGATGGCCAGCGCGCATCCGATCGTGCGCCAGATGCGCAGCGGTTCCGCCCCGATCGAGGAGCTGCGCCGGCCCGCGCCCGGCTGCCGGACCCGGTTCGTGAGCTTCTGGAGCGAGCTGGACCAGGTGATCGTCCCGGCCGAGGCGGCCTGCATCGACCATCCGGACCTCGATGCCCAGAACGTACGCGTCAGCGGGATCGGCCATCTCGCGCTGCCGGTCCACCCGGCGGTCGCCGCCGGGATCCGCCAGGCGCTCGAGTCCCCGGAAGCGGCCCCCGGACTCGCGGGTACCGCGTCAGTGGCCTGAGGAAGACCGGAATCCTCACCGCGCAAGGCCGCCACGCCGCGATGAGGGTCGCCCACCCGCGCCCCGGGCCGCCCGGACAGTCCCAGAAAATAGAACGCGTTTCGAACATAGAGCCAAAGCTCTGTGCACAGTCCGTCGAAAGGCGGCCGATTGCCCGTTTCCTGAGCGGCCAAAACCTGACGAAGATTGTCGGCGTCGCATACCGGCGGGTACAGTCGCGGCCACTGCTTTCCCCCTGGGATCCCCCACCGGACCCAGACCCCAGGTCCTGCTGCCGAGGCGAGAGAGAAGTTGGTGAACGACCAGCACCCCCACGCCGGGTATGTCGGTTACGACAGCCACTCCACGGGCAGCTTCGACAACGACCCGCTCTTCGGCTCCCTCCCGGGCAGCTACGACGGCACGTACGACACCACCGGCTACAACGGTGGCTACGACGGCGGTTACGACGCCGGACAGGCCGGATACAGCGGCCAGTACGACTCGAGTCAGTGGAACGCCGGCGTGCAGCAGACCGCCGCGTACGACCCCTATGCCGCGTACGGGACCCAGCAGCCGCAGCAGTACGCCACCACCGCGACCTGGATGCCGGATACCGGTGGCATTCCCGCACAGGGCGGCGCCCCGGAGTCGTCGGGCCAGTGGGACACCAACGGCTGGTATCAGGACGGTCAGTGGACGACAGCCGGGACGGCCGCCTACGACACCGGCGCGTACGACGCCACCGCCTGGAACACCGGCGCCACGCCCGGACACGATCAGCAAACCGCGCAAACTGCGCACACCGCGCAGGAGTCGTACGAACCCGAACAAACTGCGCACAGCGCCCAGGATTCGTACGAGGCGCATGAGTCGTACGAGTCGTACGCGGACCAGGGCTCCTACGATCCGTACGAGCCCTACCGCACGGCCGAGTTCAGCCTGCCCGACACGGACCTCGCCGCCGCCACCGACATCGTCGACGACAGTGACGGCGACAGCGACAGCGACGACCTCGACACCGACCGCGTGGCGGACCGCAGCGCCGACGACATCCCCCGCCCCATGAGCCGCCCCAGCACCCGTGGCGGCAGCCGCAGTCGGCGTCGCACCCCCGCGAAGCGTTCCGCACTCCTCACCGTCGCCGTTCCCTCCGCCTGCGTGATGAGCGTCGCCGGTATCGCCGCCGCCTCCGTCGGCGGGCTCGGCAGCGGCGAGGAGAAGGACGACACCATGTCGATGGCGGCTGCCGACCCCGGCACCGTCAAGCCGGTCGCCGCCAACAACAAGCTGGACACCCAGCTCGCCAACCTCAGCGCCGACGCGGAGAACTTCGCCGACCGCGCCAGCCGTACCCAGGAGCGCATCGACCTGAAGGAGCGGCAGGCGGCCGAGAAGAAGAAGCGCGAGGAAGAGGCCGCGCGCAAGGAGGCTCTGCGGCCCAAGTTCCTCCTGCCGGTCGCGCAGCACGGCCTCAGCGCCTACTTCGGCCAGGCGGGCGTCAACTGGATGTCCGTGCACACGGGCATCGACTTCCCCGTCTCGTACGGCACCCCGGTGATGGCCGCGACGGACGGCACCGTACGCACCCAGTGGAACAGCGCCTACGGAAACATGGCCATCGTCACCATGGCCGACGGCACCGAGACCTGGTACTGCCACCTCAGCAGCACCAAGATCCGCTCGGGCCCGGTCAAGGCCGGTGACGTCATCGCGTACTCCGGAAACTCCGGGAACTCCACGGGCCCGCACCTGCACTTCGAGGTCCGGCCCGGTGGCGGCGCGGCCATAGACCCGTTGCCCTGGCTCCGCAGCCACGGCCTCGACCCGACCTGAGCAGCCGCAGGGATCCACGGCGAGTGGTGGCAGGCACTTCCACGCCGGCCACCACCGCCGTCAGCGCCCCCAGGGGCGTCCTGCCTAGAGCTTCTCCACCGGCGCGTACCGCAGCAGCAGCTTCTTCGGCCGTTCGTCCCCGAAGTCGACCGTCGCCTTCGCCTGGTCGCCGACCCCCTCGACCGCCGTCACCGTGCCGAGCCCGAACTGGTCGTGCGTGACCCGGTCCCCGACCACCAGCGTGATCGTCGGCTTGTCCGAGGTGCGCCGGGTCGCAAATCCCGAGGGGCCCGAGCGCGAGCGCGACGAGGACAGCGAGGACGTGATCCCCGACGTCGGTCCGGCCGGGGCCGCCATCGGTCCGGTCCGCTTCCACTGCAGATGCTGGTCCGGGATCTCCTCGAGGAACCGCGACGGCGGGTTGTACGAGGGCTGCCCCCACGCACTGCGCATCGCCGCCCGGGTCAGATAGAGCCGCTCACGGGCCCGGGTGATCCCGACGTAGGCGAGGCGCCGCTCCTCCTCCAGCTCCTTGACCTGTCCCAGCGCGCGCATGTGCGGGAAGACGCCGTCCTCCATGCCGGTCAGGAACACCACCGGGAATTCGAGGCCCTTGGCGGTGTGCAGCGTCATCAGCGTGATGACGCCGGAGCCGTCCGTGTCCTCGTCGGGGATCTGGTCGGAGTCGGCGACGAGCGCGACCTTCTCCAGGAATTCGGCGAGCGTGCCCGCACTCGCGCCTTCCCCTGCGTCGGACTCCCCCCGCTCCTGCTCGAACTCGAGCGCGACGGCGGCGAGTTCCTGCAGGTTCTCGATGCGGGTCTCGTCCTGCGGGTCGGTGGACGCCTGGAGTTCCGCGAGATAGCCGGTCCGCTCCAGAACCGCCTCCAGTACCACGGCGGGGCCCGCGCCCGACTCGACGATCGTGCGCAGCTCCTCCATCAGCGTGTTGAACCGCTTGACGGCGTTGGCCGAGCGGGCCGCCATGCCGTACGCCTCGTCGACGCGGCGCAGCGCCTGCGGGAACGTGATCTTCTCGCGCAGCGACAGGGCGTCGATCATCGCCTCGGCGCGGTCGCCGATGCCACGCTTCGGCACGTTCAGAATGCGGCGCAGCGGGACGGTGTCCTCGGGGTTGGCGAGGACCCGGAGGTAGGCCAGGATGTCCCGGACCTCCTTGCGCTCGTAGAAGCGCACGCCGCCGACGACCTTGTAGGGCAGTCCGACGCGGATGAAGATCTCTTCGAAGACCCGGGACTGCGCGTTCGTCCGGTAGAAGATGGCGACATCGCCCGCCTTGGCGTCGCCCGCGTCGGTCAGCCGGTCGATCTCGTCGGCGACGAACTGCGCCTCGTCGTGCTCGGTGTCGGCGACATAGCCGGTGATCCGGGCGCCCTCGCCCGCGTTCGTCCAGAGGTTCTTGGGGCGGCGGCTCTCGTTGCGTTCGATGACCGCGTTGGCCGCGGAGAGAATCGTCTGCGTGGAGCGGTAGTTCTGCTCCAGCAGGATCGTCGTCGCGTTCGGGTAGTCCTCCTCGAACTGGAGGATGTTGCGGATGGTCGCGCCGCGGAAGGCGTAGATCGACTGGTCCGCGTCACCCACGACGCACAGCTCGGCGGGGGCGTCGGCCGGTCCGGCCGGGCCCACCAGTTCGCGTACGAGCGTGTACTGCGCGTGGTTGGTGTCCTGGTACTCGTCGACGAGGACGTGCCTGAAGCGGCGACGGTAGTGCTCGGCGACATCGGGGAACGCCTGGAGCAGATGGACCGTGGTCATGATGATGTCGTCGAAGTCCAGTGCGTTGGCCTCGCGCAGCCGGGACTGGTACATCGCGTAGGCCTGGGCGAGCGTCTTCTCGAAACCGTCCGCGGCCTGCCCGGCGAAGGTCTCCTCGTCGATCAGCTCGTTCTTCAGGTTCGAGACCTTCGCCGTGAACGACTTCGGCGGGAAGCGCTTCGGGTCGAGGTCCAGATCGCGGCAGACCAGGGCCATCAGCCGCTTGGAGTCGGCGGCGTCGTAGATCGAGAACGACGAGGTGAAGCCGAGCCTCTTCGACTCGCGGCGCAGGATCCGTACGCACGCGCTGTGGAACGTCATGACCCACATGGCGTTGGCGCGCGGTCCGACGAGCTGCTCGACGCGCTCCTTCATCTCGCCCGCGGCCTTGTTGGTGAAGGTGATCGCCAGGATCTGGCCGGGGTGCACCCCGCGCTCGGCCAGCAGATGGGCGATGCGGTGGGTGAGCACCCGGGTCTTGCCGGAGCCGGCCCCGGCGACGATGAGCAGCGGCGACCCTGCGTGCACGACGGCGGCGCGCTGCTCGGTGTTCAACCCGTCGAGCAGGGCGGCAGCGTCGATCACTGGGCGGTGGGCGCCGTCCCGGTAGTACGCGTCCCTGGGCGGCGGGGGCGCGTCGAACACGCCCGCGAAGAGGTCCTCCGGCACCGCTTCGGGTGCGGAGTCCTCGGGGGGCGGCGGGGGCTCTTCCTCCGAGTGCTGGAGGCCGGCCAGGAAACTGTCGTCAAAGAGGCTGCTCATCGCTTGACGAGTCTAGGCCGCCGCACCGACACCGTGCGGCCGCATGGCGAACCGTGCCCGGCGCACGGGCACATACGGAGATCGCGTGCCCACACCGCGTAGGGGAAGAGGGGGCCGCCCGGCCCGCACCCCCACCCCCGTCGCCGAGGTCACGAAAATGTATCGGGCATATCGAACATCAACCTTCACAGCAGCACCACGGGTTGGCTAGCGTGCTCGGTCGGGCGGCCCGTACCCCCTGAGGCGAACCACGCCGAGCGGGCTCCCACGCCGAATCCGGGCTGCCCTCACGAGAGTTCGGAACCGGGGACCCACACGCATCACCGGGGTGAATCGGTCCATATCTTCCCATTCGGACCGTAGGGCAGCCTTCCGTTCCGCCCGAACCCGACAGCTAACCCGGTAGGCGGTCCACGGAAGGAGATGCCGGCCTTGGCGTCGCATCGCAAACCGCGCACCCGTGTGCGCTCCACCACTCCTGCCGTCGGGCTCACGACGGCCGCACTGGCAGGTGTGACCCTGCTCTCCACGCAGAGCGCCACGGCTGCCCCGGCCTCGCCGAGGCCCAGCATCGAGGACGTGCAGAAGAAGGTCGACGACCTCTACCGGCAGGCGGGCACCGCGACCCAGCAGTACAACCAGGCGAAGGAGGCCTCCGCCGCACAGCGGGGCAAGGTCGACGCGCTGCTGGACGACGTCGCAAAGCGTGCCGACAAGCTGAACGATGCGCGCAGGACGCTCGGCAACTACGCGGCGGCGCAGTACCGCACCGGCTCCATCGCGCCGAGCGCCACCTTCTTCCTGGCCGACGACCCGCAGGCGTACTTCGACCAGAACCAGCTGATGGGCCGGATGGCGGGCCGGCAGCAGAAGGCGGTCACGGACTTCCGTACGCAGCAGGCCGCGGCGTCGAAGAAGCGCGCCGAGGCGGCGAAGAGCCTGGAGACGCTCACCGAGTCGCAGGCCACGCTGCGGACCAGCAAGGAGAACGTCCAGAAGAAGCTGGGCGAGGCGCGCGCGATGCTGTCGAAGCTGACTGCCGAGGAGAAGGCGCGGCTCGCGGCACTGGAGCGCAAGAAGGAGGCGGAGGCCAAGCGCAAGGCCGAGGAGCTGGCCCGTCAGCAGGCAGCCGCCAAGGCCGAGGCGGACCGCAAGGCCGAGGAGGCCGCGAAGCAGGCCGGATCCGGCGGCGATACGGGAACGGGCAGCGGCACGGGGACCGGCTCGGACAGCAGCGCCACCACGAAGGCCGACAAGGTCCTCGCCTTCGCCCGCGCCCAGATAGGCAAGCCGTACGTCTGGGGCGCGACGGGCCCCTCGTCGTACGACTGCTCGGGACTGACCCAGGCCGCCTGGAAGGCGGCGGGCGTCGACATCCCCCGTACCACCTGGGACCAGGTGGAGATCGGCACGCGGATCGCGACGGCGGATCTGCAGCCGGGCGACCTCGTCTTCTTCTACGACGACATCAGCCACGTCGGCATCTACAAGGGCGACGGCATGATGATCCACGCCCCGAAGCCGGGCGCGAATGTCCGCGAGGAGTCGATCTACTACATGCCGATCTACGGCAGCGTGCGGCCCGCGTAGCCGCGGTCCCGGACAGCGACGAGCCCCCGCCGGAAGGATCCGGCGGGGACTCGCGCCATGAAGGACAGGGACCGGCTCGGGCGGCAGCGGCCGGCTCAGGTCCAGAGCGTCGCGATGAAGATATTGGCGACCGTCAGCCCGCCGACGGCCGCGAAGACGCCCTTCTCGACCTTCTCCTCGTCCCGCTTGACGTACACCAGCGCGAGGATCACGACCAGGACCGCCAGCTTCACACCGATCTTGATGTTGTTGACCGGCTGGTCGTCCGCCTGGTTGAGCCCGACCAGTGCGATACCGGTGACCAGCATGGTCAGCGCACCGTGCAGCATCGCCGGGACGAAGCGCGCCGTGCCCGCACCCATCGCCTTCATCTGGGTCAGGAAGCCGCCCAGGAGGGCGGCGATACCGATGATGTGCAGCGCGACGAAGACATTGATGAGTACGTCCATGGGGCCGCAGCCTAGCCGGGGCCGTAACGCCGCTCTCCGGCGAGGTGGGGGCTCCTTGGTGTTTCACTCGCATTTGCACCAATTGCCTGACTCTGGCGCGTTTTCTCCGATCACTTGATGGCATCGCCTCGCCAAATTCGGGCAATAGCCGTCATTACGACTCTTCCTCGTGCCCCGGGTTTAGCGTCCCTATCCAGGTGACCGGCTTCACCGACGCTCCGCACGCGGGCGGCGGCCCGGTCGCCCCGCCGAAGAGTCCGGCGGCGAGCCGCTCCCCCTGCTGGCTCGCCGTCGGACCTCCGCGGGCCCGCCGGTAGGCCCCGACGGGCAGTCGACAGCAAGGAGCCCCGCCCTCGTGGCAGTGCATCGAAAACCCAAGCAGCGCCCGTATACCGGCTCTGCTGCCCGCACCGCAGCCACCCTCGCGTTCGCCGGGGCCGCAACAGCTGCCGCCCTGCCTGGGGCCGCACACGCCGATCCGCAGCTCACTCCCGCCCAGGTCAAGGCCAAGGTGGACCGGCTGTACCACGAGGCGGAGGTCGCCACCGAGCAGTACAACGGCGCGAAGGAGAAGGCGGCCGCCACCGCCAAGTCCCTGGGCGCGTTGCGCGACGAAGCCGCCCGCAGGACCGAACGCCTCAACGCCTCCCGCAACGCACTCGGTTCGCTCGCCGCCGCCCAGTACCGCACCGGAGGCATCGACCCCGCCGTGCAGCTGGCGCTCTCCTCCGACCCCGACGAGTACCTGCAACGGGCCTCGTACGTGGACCGGATCGCCGACCGCCAGGCCACCGAGGTCTCCAAGGTGCAGCGGCAGGTCACCGAGATCGCCCAGCTGCGCGCCGAGGCGAAGGAGGAACTGGCGGCACTGGGCACCCGCCAGGCCGAACTGAAGAAGCACCGCACGACGGTCAGGGCCAAACTGGCCGACGCCCAGCGGCTCCTGGACACCCTGTCGCCCGCGCAGCGCGCCGCGTACGAGCAGTGGGGCACCGCACGCTCCGCCGCCGGCCACGCCGATCGCAGCACGCAGCGCGCCGGAGCCGCACAGGCCGCCCCCAATGCCCGTGCCGCGGAGGCCGTCGCGTTCGCCTACGGGGCGCTGGGCAGGCCGTACGTCTGGGGCGCGACCGGTCCGACCTCGTTCGACTGCTCCGGGCTGACCCAGGCCGCCTGGCGCTCCGCCGGCGTCTCGCTCCCGCGCACCACGTACACGCAGATCAACGCCGGAGAACGCATCTCCCGCTCCGAACTCGCCCCCGGCGACCTGGTGTTCTTCTACTCCGGCGTCAGCCATGTCGGCCTGTACATCGGCGACGGCCGGATGATCCACGCGCCGCACCCCGGTGCACCGGTCCGCATCGCGCCGATCGACGAAATGCCCTTCGCCGGGGCGACCCGGGTGGCATAGGCTCCCGGCTGCCGCAGCCCGGAGTCCCACCGGGCCGGTCGAAGGAGACTCGCACATGCCCATGGACGCGGACGTCCAGAGCCACAGCCGTACGCTCGCCCTGCGCTCCCCCGACCATCTGCGGGTCGGCCCGTTCACCGTCCGCCACAACCCCGGCTGGCAGCTGAAGTACGCCAATTACGCGATCCCGGACCAGGGGGCCGAGCCGACGGCGGCCGATGTGCAGGCGCTGATCGCCGCGTTCCGCGAGCGGGACCGGATGCCGCGTCTGGAGTATCTGCCCAGTGGGGCACCCGCCGTCGAACCCGCGCTGATCGCCGCCGGTTTCACCGTCGAGAACCGGGCCCCGATCCTGGCCTGCGCCCCCGGCGACCTCCTGCCGCCGAAGCCGGTGGACGCCCTCGTGATCGTCGAACCGGCCACCGACGCGGAGTTCGACGCCGCCGCCCGCGTACAGCACCACGGCTACGGCGGGACGGGCGAACCCGAGGGCGGCGAGGCGGCCTGGCTGCGCAACGCGGTGACGGGCGGCGGCGTGGCGGCCCTCGCCACCGTGGACGGCGTCCCGGCGGGCGCGGGCGGCTGCTCGGTCCCGGTCGACGGCCTCACCGAACTGGCCGGTCTCGCCGTCGCCGACACGTTCCGCCGCCGCGGCATCGGCGCCGCGCTCTCCGCGCATCTGACCGCGACCGCGTTCGCGCGGGGGTGCCGGGTGGTGTGGCTGGAGCCGGGCGACGCCGATGTGGAACGGATCTATGCGGGCATCGGATACCGCAGGATCGGCGAGAAGCTGAACATCTCGCTCGACCCCGCGTGAGCACCTCGGGAGTCTCGGCCCCACCGGTGCGCCTGCGGGGCTCCCGGCCCCGCCGGTGCGCTTCCGGAGTTCAGACCAGCCGTCGAGCCGTCGCCCACCGCGTCAGCTCGTGCCGGTTCGACAGCTGGAGCTTCCGCAGCACCGCCGAGACATGCGACTCGACCGTCTTCACCGAGATGAACAGCTGCTTGGCGATCTCCTTGTACGCATAGCCGCGGGCGATCAGCCGCAGCACCTCGCGCTCGCGCTGCGTCAGCCGGTCCAGGTCCTCGTCGACCGGCGGCGCGTCCGTCGAGGCGAACGCGTCGAGAACGAAGCCGGCCAGCCTGGGCGAGAACACGGCGTCGCCCTCCTGGACCCGGAACACCGAGTCGATCAGGTCGGTGCCGGTGATCGTCTTGGTCACGTAGCCGCGGGCGCCGCCGCGGATGACGCCGATGACGTCCTCGGCGGCGTCCGAGACGGACAGCGCCAGGAAGCGCACCGGCTTCTCGACCGCGCCCATCAGCGGGGCGCAGCGGCGCAGCACCTCGACGCCGCCACCGCCCGGCAGGTGGACGTCGAGGAGGACGACCTCGGGGCGGGTCGCCGTGATGACGGTGACCGCCTGGTCGACGTCGGCGGCCTCGCCGACGACCTCGACGCCGGTCTCCTCGGTGCGGCCGATCTCGGCCTGCACCCCGGTGCGGAACATCCGGTGGTCGTCGACGAGCACGACCCGTACCCGGCGCTCCGGGCCCCCGGTTGCCTCAGTGGTCTCCGTCATCGCTCGCCCTCTCCATCTCCAGCTCGACTTCCGTGCCCCCGCCGGGCACCGAACGCAGCCGCGCCGTACCGCCGTTGCGCTGCATCCGGCCGATGATTGATTCTCTTACGCCCATTCTGTCCGCCGGTACGGAATCCGGATCGAACCCCGGCCCCCGGTCCCGTACCGAGACGAAGACCGTACGGCCCTCGACCTCCGCGTAGACCTGCACGGCGCCGCCCTCGCCACCGTACTTCGCGGCGTTGACCATCGCCTCGCGTGCAGCCTGCATCTGGGCGGTGAGCTTCTCGTCGAGCGGGCAGTCGCCGACGACGACGACCTCCAGCGGGACGCCGTGCTTGTCCTCGACCTCGGCGGCGGCACGCTTGACCGCTTCGGCGAGGGTCTCCGGTTCGTCGCCCTCGTCCTTGCCGGTGCCCTGGGGGTTGTACAGCCAGTTGCGCAGTTCTCGTTCCTGGGCGCGGGCCAGCCTGCGGACCTCGCCCGGGTCCTCGGCGTTGCGCTGGATCAGAGTGAGGGTGTGCAGCACGGAGTCATGGACATGTGCGGCGACCTCGGCCCGCTCCTGGGCCCTGATACGCATCAGGCGTTCCTCGGAGAGGTCCTGGGTCATGCGTACGAGATAGGGGCCGGCCAGCAGCGCGATGCCGGTGAGGACGGCGATCGCCGCGGTGAGGACGTTGCCGAGCTGAGCCGCGGAGCCGCGTACCACCATGAAGCCGGCGAGACCCAGGCCGACCAGGGCGACCCCGGCCAGCCCGCGGGCCAGATGCAGCACCCGGCGGCGGCTGCCGACCTCCATCCAGCGGGCCCGCCGGGCATTGTCGGCCTGCCGCCACACCAGGACGGAACCCGCGCCGATCAGCAGCGTCGGCCAGATGTAACGGTCGGCCTTGCTGCCCATGTCGACGTTGCCGACGAAGACGACAGCGCCGATCAGCAACGCTATGAGGGCGAAGAGCTGCCCCTTGTCGGGCTTGCGGAGCCGGCGCCGGCCGTCGACGCCGGTCTCGAAGACGGAGCGCGGCGCCTCGACCCCGCCGACGCCGAGCGGGACGACGATCCAGAACACGGCGTACAGCAGCGCACCGAGGCCGTCCGCGAAGAACAGGCCGAGGAAGACGAACCGCACCCAGGCGACGGGCAGCCCGAGATGCCCGGCGAGTCCGCGCGCGACGCCGCCCAGCATCCGCCCGTCGGCGCTGCGGTACAGCTTGCGCAGCGGTGGCTCCTCCGGGTCGGCGGTGAGGGAGCTTGCGGCTCGGGGCGTGGCGGCTGGCATGCTCCGATCGTCACATGTCGGGGCGGGCGGCGGCATCAGGGTCGGCCCCCACTCGACCCTGAGACGGCCGGTCGTGCGGAGACCCGAGGGCCTCCCTTCAGGGTCCGGCACGGCCAATATCAGGGATCGGCCAGGGTCGTCGCGGGTGCCGCGGGCACGCACGGCCCGTCACCATGGAGCCATGACCGTTCCCCAGGACGCCGCCCCCGGCGTCGCGCCGCCCGCCGCACCCGGTCCGCAGCTGCAGCGCAGCTCGCGGCAGAAAGTGGTGGCCGGGGTGTGCGGCGGGCTCGGCCGGTACTGCGACGTGGACCCGGTGATCTTCCGGATCGTGCTCGGTGTCCTGTCGGTGACCGGTGGCCTGGGCCTGATCTTCTACGGCTTCGCGTGGCTGCTGATCCCGCTGGAGGGCGAGGAGGAGAACGAGGCGCGCAGGCTGCTGTCGGGCCGGGTCGAGGGGGCGTCGCTGATCGCGGTGCTGTTCGCGCTGATCGGCTGCGGGCTCTTTCTCTCCATGCTGGGCAACGGCGGCACGCTGGCGTTCTCCGCGATGCTGACGCTCGCGGTCATCGGCTGCTGCGTCTGGACGCAGCGCCGCAGGGCCGCGGCCCCCCAGGACCCGCTGCACCCGGCGGCCGCACAGGCGGTGGCGGACGCACCGCCGGAGGTGAAGGCTCCGCCGTCGCCGGCCGGCCCGTCCTGGTGGCGGGATCCGATCATCAAGGACGGCACCTCGGGGCCGGTGGGCGCCGGCTATCTGTGGGGTCCGGCGGACACGGTGCTCGACGAGGGCACGGTACGGCCCCGCAGGGCCGCGGCGGACGCGCCGTTCCGCGCGCCCGAACGGGCGCGGGCGGACCGGGGGCCGCACTCGATCGGCGGCCTGGTCTTTCTGTTCGCGCTGATCGCGGGCGGTCTGTCCACGGGCCTCAGCTGGGAGACCCATCCGCTCGGTACGAGCCTGCAGTTCGGTCTGGCCGCGGCGCTCGCCGTGTTCGGTGCCGGCATGGTGGTCAGCACGTTCCTCGGCCGGACCGGGTTCGGCACGCTGCTGCTGTCGGTGATCACGGCGATGCTGCTGGCGGGCGCGGCCGTACTGCCGAAGGACATCAGCACCCAGTGGGTGCGCGAGGAGTGGCGCCCGGCCTCGGTCGCCGCGGTCCAGCCGCGGTACGAACTGGGCTCCGGGGTCGGCACCCTCGACCTCACAAAGGTGCCGGTCCCGAAGGGTGACGCGGTCAGCACCCGGGTGCGGGTCGGCGCAGGCCGGGCGGTCGTCGTCGTACCGAAGGCGGTGACGGTCCAGGTGCGGGCGAAGGCCGGACTCGGGGAGATCCGGCTGCCGGCCGATCCCCCGGGCGATGTGGACGTCAGCCCGGCGCAGAACGAACACCGGACGATCGCTCCGCCGGCCGGCGTCACCCCGGCCGGCACGGTCGAGCTGGACCTGGAAGTCGGTATCGGACAGGTGGAGGTCACCCGTGCTGCGTCATGAGATCCGGCCGGGCCGCGCGGTGGCGGGCATCGCGATGCTCGCCCTGGCGGCCGGCTACGCGGCGGACGCGGCGGGCAACTGGGACGCCCCTCGGACCTTCTTCTTCCCGGTACTCTTCGGCGGCCTCTGGCTGGCCGCCACCACGACGTGGGTGAGCTACCGGATGCGTCGCCGCCGCGACGCGAAGAAGGCGTCCACGGAGAACGACGCGGCACCACCGAGCACGAGCGGCAGCCATGCCATGAGGTAGGCCAGGTCGTTGCCGAAGTAGTACGGATCGGCCTGCCAGCTCATGGTCAGCCACAGGCTCAGCGAGATCAGTGCCCCGCCGAGTGCGGCGAGCCGCGCCCACAGCCCGATCAGGGTGCCGATGCCGACGGCGAGTTCGCCGAAGGCGATGGCGTACCCGAACGCTCCGGGGTTCTTCAGCGCGAGGTCGACAAGGGCCGGGATCGCGGACGAGTCGCGTACCCCGTGCATCATGTCGCCGACGGAGCCCGGCCCGCCGGCGCGGAAGAAGGCACTGTCCGTCAGTTTGTCGAGCGCGGCATAGATGAAGGTGACGCCGAGAAATATACGCAGCGGCAGCAGCGCATGCTCCCGTGCCAGCTCCCGCAGGCTCCTCTTCTCGCCCAGACCACCCGTATTCGTGCCGTATCCATGCATAGCGACCCCGCCTTCCGTCGACCCGTCACCAGACCATACGTACGCGGTGAACGCGCTGCTCACCAGCCCTACGGTTCGATCAGGTGCAATCGGCGTGGCTCCGGCCGGCCGTTCAGTCCGTGACGTCGATCTCGACCCGATTCGTCTCCACCCCGGCGGCCGTCACGACCTGTACGTCCACCAGTCCCGGTTCGACCTCCACCGGCACCGGCACGGTGAGCACGGTGTCCGCCGGGTTGGCGAAGCCGCCTGCCACCGGGACCAGCGGGACATGGACATGGACCCGGCCGATCCGGACGACCACGCGGGCCAGCCGGTCCGGGGCCCCGGCGCCGGGCGGTACGAAACCTGCACCGCGGATCTCGATGTCGTCGCCGGTACGGATCGGTGCGTCCAGATCTCCGGGCTCCCGGGCCCGTACGACGGACAGCACGACCGGACGCCCGCCCTCCGTGTACTTGCCCGCGAAGTACGTCGCCGCGGAGACACCCACCAGGAGGGCCAGCCCCCAGGGCAGATCGGGCAGTTGCTCGGGCCGGCGGGCCAGCCGGACCACTGCGAAGAGTACGGCGACGGCGCTCACCAGCACGTACTGCACGTCGGTGAAACTGCCCCGCCCGGAGTCGTCGGTGAGCAGATCGGCGGCGCGCGGCCGGTCGGCGCGCAGCTTCTGCAAACGCCCGGCGAGGGCGCGTACGGTCACCACCCGGCGCACGACCACGGCGATGGCGCAGACCAGCGCCAGCGCGGTCAGCACCCCGGCGCCACGCGCCAGTTCCAGACCGTCGATCAGCGCGTCGCGCTCCGCGTGTCCGGAGGCGCCCGCCAGCTGGAGTGCGAGGACGAGTACGGAGAAGACGGCGAGCAGCACCCAGGCCACGGCGACCGCACGGGAGGTGGAGAGCCGGTTGTCCTCGCCGATCAGCGGGGCGAGGACACCGCCGCGGGCCCGGTGGAAGCGGGCGGCTCCGGTCAGCAGCCCGGCGGTGACGAGCGCGGCGACCAGACCGGCGGTACGGGCCGTCGACCAGCCCGCACCGATGGCGGTGCCGGCCTCGCCGATGGCGAGCAGGGCGACGCCTCCCCAGACGACGGCCAGGGTGCGCACCCACACCTGGTGAAGCCAGGCGTCGCCCGCCTCCCGGCTGCGCTCGGCGACCGTACGGGCCGACTCGGTCAACTCGTCGGAGACCCACTGGCGGGTCGCGGACGCGGACTGGGCGACACCGGTCGGCAGCCCCTGGCCCGCGGCGAGTTCGTCCCGCTTGGCCAGGAAGGCGGCCACCGCGCGCCGGTGTCCCTCGCGCGCTCCGTGCGGGCAGTCGCCGCACGTACAGCCACCGCCGTGAGCGCCTTGTCGTGCCTCGTCCAACGCCACGGAGAACGCCGCCCTTTCCCGCCCACGCACTGCCAACTGACCACTGATTGCTGCGAATTGTGCCGTACGGGACGGGCCGGGCCCGCATCGGGGCCGCCAGGACGCGCGGATCGTCAGAATGTTCGGGAGATCCTCTTCCACAGCGGCTGGTAGTTGATCCAGGCCACCAGGTCGCTGCCGAGCTGTTCGCGGGTGGCCACCGCCTCCCGGTGCTCGATCAGAACCGGCTTCCCGGCCGCCCGCGCGGCCAGCTGCACCTGGCAGGAACGCTCCATCGTGACGAACCACCAGGCGGCCGCGTCCACCGAGTCGCCGACCGTCAGCAGCCCGTGGTTGCGCAGGATGATCGCCTTGCGGGTGCCGAGCGCGGCGGCGATCCGCCGCCCTTCCTCCTCGTCGACGACGACCCCGGTGTAGGCCTGGTAGACCGCGTGGTCCTCGTAGAAGGCGCAGGACTCCTGGGTGATCGGCTCGATGAACTCACCGAGCGCGGACAGCGCCCGCCCGTGCAGGGAGTGCGTGTGCGCGACGGCGACGACGTCCGGGCGGGCCCGGTGCACCTGGGCATGGACGGCGAACGCCGCCTGGTTGACGTGGTGGCGCCCCTCGACGACCTGCCCGTCACCGTTGACCAGGATCAGCTCGTCCGGCAGGAGTCCGTCGAAGGGGGCGCCGAACGGGTTGACCCAGAAGCAGCCGGTGTACTCCGGGTCCCGCGCGGTGATGTGACCGGAGACGCCGTCCTCGTACCCGTACGCCGCGAACAGCCGCAGCGCCCCGGCCAGCCGCTCCTTGCGGTACGCGCGCTCCTCGTCGATCGACTGATGGACGGGCGGCATCGCGAACTGCAGCTGTTCCACGGGTATCGGTGTGGGCTCGGGCATGGCGACTCCTCGGGGCTCCCAGGGCGTACGGGACCGGAAGTTACCGCCGGTCGCCGCAGGTGGCCAGAGCGATCACGCACCGATTCGGGAACGGTCAGGCGCTCAGCACGAGGTAGGCGAGGGTGAAGTCCCCGCGGTAGCCGCCGTAGTAGCCGGTGCGGCGGGCGTCGACCTCGGCGATCACCTCGTCGTACAGCGGATGGCCGGGGTTCTCCAGCGCCCAGCGCTCACCCCGTCCGATCGGCCCGTTCGACTCGAAGAGGTCCCATTCGCGCTGGTCGGCAACGGTCACCTGGAGTGCGCGCAGCCCGACGGACTCGGCGAGCCTGATCAATTCGAGCAGCGAACCGAAGTCGCCGGGTTCGGCCCCGATGCCGTCGAGTGCGGCGGGGGACGGATCCCGGAGCCAGATCCCGTCGCCGTACAGCACCCGCCCGCCGGGCCGGACGGCGGCGCGCAGGGCCTTCAGCGCCTCGGCCGTCGAGCCGGGCCACGCATGGGCGGAACCGATGGAAACGGCGAGGTCGTATCCGCTCCCGGTCCACTCGGTGGCGGGCGTCGTGTGGAACCGTACGCGCTCCGCGAGCCCCCGCTCCTCGGCGAGCGCCCGCCCGCGCGCCACGGCGTCGGGGTCGGTCTCCACACCGTCGCCGGTACTGCCGGGCGCCGATGCCACCAGTCGCATCAGCAGTTCGCCCCAGCCGCTGCCGATGTCCACGATGCGCGCCCCGGGGGCGGGTGCACAGGCCGAGATCAACTGCGCGGCGTGCTCCTCGGAGAGCGGGGTGTTCCAGGTCAGTCGGTAGTTGTGAGGCGCGGAGATGATCGGGCGGATCTGATCGGCAGACATGGTCGCGGAGCCTCGCACGGACGTGCGGGCGGCGCAATCGGTTTTCTCAGCCGGTACGACGATGCCGCCGCCCAAACGAATGAGCGACGGCATCACGTTGACCCTACGGGGAGGGTTACTCCCACTCGATGGTGCCCGGCGGCTTGCTCGTCACGTCGAGGACGACGCGGTTGACGTCGGCGACCTCGTTCGTGATGCGGGTGGAGATCTTCGCCAGAACCTCGTACGGCAGGCGCGACCAGTCGGCCGTCATGGCGTCCTCGGAGGAGACCGGGCGAAGGACGATCGGGTGACCGTACGTACGGCCGTCGCCCTGGACGCCGACCGAGCGGACGTCGGCCAGGAGGACCACGGGGCACTGCCAGATGTCACGGTCGAGGCCGGCCGCGGTCAGCTCCTCGCGGGCGATGGCGTCGGCCTCGCGCAGCAGGTCGAGCCGGTCCTTGGTGACCTCGCCGACGATCCGGATACCGAGACCGGGGCCGGGGAACGGCTGACGCTGGACGATCTCCTCCGGCAGGCCGAGTTCCTGGCCGACCATCCGGACCTCGTCCTTGAACAGCTGGCGCAGCGGCTCGACGAGCTGGAACTCGATGTCGTCGGGGAGGCCGCCCACGTTGTGGTGGGACTTGATGTTGGCGGTGCCGGTGCCGCCGCCGGACTCCACGACGTCCGGGTAGAGCGTGCCCTGCACGAGGAACGCGACGTCCTCGCCGGCCGCGCCCGCCTCGGCGACGAGCTCGGCCTGGGCCTGCTCGAAGACGCGGATGAACTCGCGGCCGATGATCTTTCGCTTCTGCTCGGGGTCGGAGACCCCGGCCAGCGCGTTCAGGAACCGCTCCTCGGCGTCGACGACCTTCAGCTGGACGCCGGTGGCGGCCACGAAGTCCTTCTCGACCTGCTCGGTCTCGCCCTTGCGCATCAGACCGTGGTCGACGTACACGCAGGTCAGCTGGGAGCCGATGGCCTTCTGTACGAGGGCTGCGGCGACCGCGGAGTCCACGCCGCCGGAGAGGCCGCAGATGGCGCGCTTGGTGCCGACCTGCTCGCGGATCAGCGCGATCTGCTCCTCGACCACATTGGTCGTGGTCCAGGTCGGCTCGATGCCGGCGCCGCGGTAGAGGAAGTGCTCCAGGACCTGCTGGCCGTGCGTGGAGTGCAGCACCTCCGGGTGGTACTGGACGCCGTACAGCTTCTTCTCGTCGTTCTCGAAGGCGGCGACCGGCACGACGTCCGTGGACGCAGTGACGGTGAAGCCCTCGGGGGCGGCGGAGCAGGCGTCGCCGTGCGACATCCACACCGACTGCTCGGCGGGCGTGCCCTCGAAGAGCGTGGAGCCGGTCTTGGAGACGTTCAGCGGGGTGCGGCCGTACTCACGGGCACCGTTGTCGTCGACGGTGCCGCCGAGCGTGGTGGCCATCAGCTGGAAGCCGTAGCACATGCCGAAGACCGGGACCCCGGCCTCGAACAGCGAGCGGTCGAGGCTGGGCGCGCCCTCCGCGTACACCGAGGAGGGGCCGCCGGACAGGATGATCGCCCGGGGGTTCTTGGCCAGCATCTCGGCCACCGGCATCGTGGACGGGACGATCTCGCTGTAGACCCGGGCCTCACGGACGCGTCGGGCGATGAGCTGGGCGTACTGCGCGCCGAAGTCGACAACAAGGACCACGTCGGGTGCGGTGTCGGGGGCGGCGGGGGGTGCTGCTGGCACGGGGCGGCCTTCCGGCGGTGAAGGGGGGTCGGTCCTCCCGATTCTACCGGGGATGCGAGGGAGACCCTGTTCGCGTCCGCCGGGACGGGGTCGTCGGCCGCTCCCACTGCGGCGTCTCATCATCCGGGCGCCGCGTTGGACCACCGGCGGGGGCGGGTCCATACTGGCTCCATGCGTCAGCACACGACCTACGTCTTTACCTATGGCACCCGGCCCGCCGGCTGCCATGGTCGTGCTGCTTGAGCCACTGACAAGCAACGTTCCAGGCGCCCCGGGCCGACAGGCCCGGGGCGTTCTGGCATTCCGGGTCCGATCGCTTCGGGGGGCCGCACCCCACCAGGACACCAGGAGTCACGGAATGAACAGCACCGCCGTCGCCGCGAAGAAGCTCACCGGGAAGACCCCCACCGAGGAGACCGGCGCGCACACCGACGAGGCCGCCGCCCTGATCGCCGGAGCCCGCGAGCGCATCGATTCACTGGACGACCGGATCATCGGGCTCGTCCAGGAACGGATGGCCGTCTCGGCGGTCATCCA
This sequence comes from Streptomyces sp. NBC_00353, assembly GCF_036108815.1. Taxonomy (NCBI): domain Bacteria; kingdom Bacillati; phylum Actinomycetota; class Actinomycetes; order Kitasatosporales; family Streptomycetaceae; genus Streptomyces; species Streptomyces sp. NBC_00353. The sequence continues at coordinate 4,576,019 of NZ_CP107985.1, forward strand.
GGAGGCCCGGGTCACCTCGGGCGGCCGCCGGGTCAACCTCTCCCGCGAGATGGAGATCCTCGGCCAGTACCGGGATGCGCTCGGCAAGCCCGGCACCTCGCTCGCCATGACGCTGCTGGAGCTGTGCCGCGGCCGCGTGTGAGACCTGTGAGGCCGCCGCACCGGCCACGGGGCTGTACGGGCGTATCTGCGTTCGGGCCGACTCTCACCCGTACGGCGCGTGACCGGGCGCACAGTGACTTCGTTGGTCCCGGTGTCCGTGCCAGCCAGGGGCGGCTTTCGAAGAATCCACGCGTGGCTCCGCTGGAGCGTGTGGCGTACTGCAGGTACGCCGTGGGACCGCGCCCCAGCGTGCGTGACCGGTCGGCAGGGGACAGCAGCCCGGTCACCCCTAGAACGGTCGGCTCCGGGGACGCCCGGAGCCGACCGTATCCGGTCGAAACGGTTATGCGGGGCGCATCCCGTCCAGCACGAAGCAAAGGGTAGATCTCCCGCCATATCGCACCACCCCTGACGTGGGTCGACGCCACTCGTGCGCCCCCGGTACGCCGGGGCGCAGACCCGATGCACCACACCCTGCGGCGCTCCCCCGGTACCGCTTCTCGGCACCGGCGCCGCCCTGACGTAGGCGCTGATCGACAAGGGCCCCATGGACCGGTTCGCGGCCCACGGGGCCCTTGGTCATGCCCTGATCCTTTTCGTGGCTGCCGTTCCTCGAAGGCACAGCGGGGCCGTCGCGTCAGCAGGGCGACGGCGGCGCACCACAGCTACCGGAGGGGCCACAGAGAGGGACGTGACAGGCGTCACATAAGGATTCTGTGAGGATCCGGACAACCATTACCCCGGACCACGGGTCATGCATGCAGAACAACGGCCCCACCCGTGACCCCACCACGCGGAAGGCCCGTCCCTGCATCCGTGCCGCACCCGAAGCGGTACGCCGGACTTCCGAGGTCTTTCATGAAGCTTCGCCGCGCGATGGCGGTGGCCGCAGCCACCGCGGTCATAGCCCCCGCTGCCATCCTGGCCGCCCCGATCGCGTTCGCCGACGACACGGTCCCTGCGACCGAGACGACGTCTGCAGCGCCCACCGAGCCCGCTCAGACCGAGACGCCGTCCGCCGACGTCACCACCACCGCGCCCGCCGAGAGCACCTCCTCCTCGCCCGCCGAGGAGACCGAGGAGCCCGCGGGAGAGACGGGCGACCCCGCCGCGGACGCGTCCTCCACTCCCTCCGGGAGCACCACCCCGTCCGGCACACCGTCCGGCTCCGTGACCCCGTCGGGCACCCCGTCCGAGTCCGAGGACCCGGAGGAGCCGGCGGAGTGCGAGAAGTCCGCCCTGGACATCTCGATCAACGGCCTGCCCGGCAAGATCGCCCGCGGCAGCGGCTGGCACAAGTTCAAGATGAACGTCTACAACTCGTCGAAGACGACCGTGCACGAGATCGACTACTTCGCGGGCGCCTCCTCCGACAAGGCCGGCGACGACCTGTTCAAGTCGAAGCAGGTCAGCCTCCAGGCCCTCGACCCGGAGACCAACACGTGGGAGGACCTCAGCGAGGACGGCCGCGCGGTCGGTTACGTCGGTCAGTCCGACGAGATCCAGGCCGGTTACGAGGTCGACATCCCGCTCCGCATCAATGTGAAGTCGACCGCCCCGGTCGGCGCCGGTTTCACCCTCGGCGCCGGTCTGTACGTCGGCGACAAGGACTGCCTGGGCGTCAGCGACGTCGCGTACAAGTTCCAGATCGTGAAGTCCGGCGGCAGCGGCTCGACGCCGCAGACCGGTGGCTCCGCCCCGGTCCCGTCCGAGTCGCCGGCCTCCAACACGACGGGCAACGTCTCCGGCACGCTCGCCGAGACCGGTTCGTCCTCCGCAGTGCCGATGTTCGCCCTCGCGGGCGGCGCGGCCGTAGTGCTCGGTGCCGGTGCGATGTTCGTCGTGCGGCGCCGCAGGAACGGTGACGCCGCCGCGTAACGGGCGACATCACCGGTAGGCGTGAGGGGCTGCACTCGGAGGGGGGTGCAGCCCCTTTCCGCTGCCCTGCTTCTCTCCTACTTGTCCGCGCTCTTCTTCGGCGGGACCGCGGGCAGGCCCAGGAACGGCAGCTTCAGTGCGCCGAAGGCCTCCTTCGGCACCGCCGGCGCCTTCGGTTCGACCGCGGCCAGCCGCTCATACGCCTCGCCCTGCGCCGGACGCGGGTCCGCCTCGCCCTTGTTGGGCCAGAACGACATGGCCCGCTCCGCCTGCGCGGTGATGGTCAGCGACGGGTTGACGCCGAGGTTCGCGGAGACCGCCGAGCCGTCGACGACCGAGACGCCCGGGTGCCCGTACAGCCGGTGGTACGGGTCGATGACCCCCTCGTCGGCGCTCGCACCGATCGGGCAGCCACCGAGGAAGTGCGCGGTGAGCGGGGTGCCCATGAGTTCCCCGACGTTCGACCCGGCGAACCCGTTGATCTCCTCGGCGAGCAGCGAGGCGCTGCGCGTGGCCTCCTCGATCTGGGTCGGGTTCGGAGCGCCGTGCCCCTGGCGGGCGGTGAGCAGGCCCTTTCCGATGCCGCCCGGCTTGCGGTACGTCGTCAGGGAGTTGTCCAGCGACTGCATGACGAGCCCGATGATGGTCCGCTCCGACCAGCGCCGGTTGGAGAGCGACCGCACGGCGAGGGCCGGATGCCTGGCCATGTTGCCGAGCCAGCCCAGCACCCGGCGGCCGCCGTACGGCACCTGCAGGATCGACATCGCACCCATGGCGTTGGAGCCCTTGCCGTAACGGACCGGCTCGATGTGGGTGTTCTCGTCGGGGTGGATCGACGAGGTGATGGCGACGCCCTGGGTGAAGTCGGCCTTCGCGGTGCCGTGCTTCCTCCGGTAGCGGCGGTCGCTGGTCTGCGAGCCGACGAGCGCCTCGGAATTGGTACGGGTCAGCTCACCGAGCCGCGACGACAGCCGGGGCAGCAGTCCCTGGTCCCTCATCGTGTGGAGCAGGGTCTGGGTGCCGTACGTGCCCGCCGCGACGACCACCTTGCGGGCGCGCAGCAGCGTCGGCTCGCCCTTCCTGCGGCGGTCCGTCGGGACGGTGGTGACGTGGTAACCGCCCTCCGGGTCGTCCGTGATCGCGACCACGGAGGTCATCGGGTGGATGACCGCTCCGGCCTTCTCGGCGAGGTGGAGGTAGTTCTCGTTGAGGGTGTTCTTCGCGCCGTGACGGCAGCCCGTCATGCATTCGCCGCACTCGGTGCAGGCCTTGCGGGCGGGCCCCGCGCCGCCGAAGTACGGGTCGGCGACCGTCTCACCGGGCTTCGCCCTCGCCGTACCGTCGGCGTCCTTGCCGTCGCCGAAGAAGACGCCGACCGGGGCGAGATGGAAGGTGTCGCCGACCCCCATGGCCTGCGCGGTCGCCTTCAGATGGACGTCGGACGGGGTCATCGTCGGATTGAGCCGGACTCCGAGCATCCGCTTGGCCTGGTCGTAGTACGGCGCCAGCTCGTCCTGCCAGTCGGTGATGGAGGCCCACTGCCGGTCCTCGAAGAACGGTGCCGGGGGTACGTACAGCGTGTTCGCGTAGTTGAGCGAGCCGCCGCCGACACCCGCCCCGGCGAGCACCATCACATTGCCGAGCAGATGCACGCGCTGGATGCCGAAGAGCCCGAGTGCGGGGGCCCACAGGTAGTTCTTGATGTCCCAGGAGTTCTTGGGGAGGGTGCCGGGGGTGAAGCGGCGGCCCGCCTCCAGGACCCCGACCCGGTACCCCTTCTCGGTCAGCCGCAGGGCCGACACCGCACCGCCGAAGCCCGAGCCGACGACAAGGACGTCGTAGTCGTACGCCGCGTCGTCATCGGTCTCGCCGGCCGGTTCGGCCTGATTCTGGGCAGGGCTGTCCTGGGACATGGCTCTCCTCGGTACGAAAAGGGCAGAAGGTGCCGCGGTGTTACGGGGTCAGCGCAGGCGGAACGCCTTCATCGCCTTCAGGCTGCGGCTCATGAACGCCGCGTACTTCTCGTCGTCCATCCCGAAGGACGGGGCGAGCGGGATCAGCCTCTGCTGGGCGACGGTCTGGGCCTCGGTGTACTTGAGGATGCCCTCGGAGCCGTGCCGCCGGCCGAGACCGGAGTCCTTCATGCCGCCCATCGGGGACTGCACGCTGCCGTACGCGGGGGCGTACCCCTCGTTGATGTTGACCGTGCCGGTGCGCAGCCGGGCGGCGACCTGGTGACCGCGCTTGGAGTCCTTGGTCCAGACGCTGGAGTTCAGGCCGTACGGGGTGGCGTTGGCGAGAGCGATGACCTCGTCCTCGTCGGAGAAGCGGTAGATGGAGACGACCGGGCCGAAGGTCTCCTGGGTGCAGACGGCCATCGGCGCCTCGACGCCGTCGAGGATGGTCGGCTCGTAGAACAGCGGACCGATGTCGGGCCGGGCGACACCGCCGGCGACGAGCGTGGCGCCCTTCTCGACGGCCTCCGCGACATGCTGGGTGACGGTCTCCAGCTGGCGCTCGCCGACGAGCGAACCCATGTCGGCGCCGTACGCGAGGGAGTTGCCGAGCCGCATGGCCTTCGTGCGGGTGGCGAACCGCTCCACGAAGTCGTCGGCGACCGACTCGTGGACGTACAGCCGCTCGATGGAGATGCAGAGCTGTCCGGCGGATGAGAAGCAGGCACGGACGGCACCGGCGGCGGCCTTCTCCACATCGGCGTCCTCGAGTACCAGCATGGCGTTCTTGCCGCCGAGCTCCAGCGAGACACCGACCAGGCGGGCGGCGGCGCCCTGGGCGACCTCGCGGCCGGTGCGCGTGGAACCGGTGAACGAGACGTAGTCGGCGTGCTTGACGACCTCGGGCCCGACGACCGGTCCGTCACCGAGGACGACCTGGAACACCTCGGCGGGCAGCCCGGCCTCGATCAGCAGGTCACGGGCCCAGAGCGCGGTCAGCGCGGTCTCCGTGTCGGGCTTCATCACGAGGGCGTTCCCGGAGACGAACGCGGGCAGCGCATCGCCGACGGAGAGCTCGAACGGGTAGTTCCACGGCGCGATCTGGCCGATGACACCACGCGGCTGCCGCAGCTCGGTGACCTTGGTCAGCGTCGGTACGACACCGGTGTGCCGCTTCGGCTTCAGGTACGAGGCCGCCCTGCGCCCGTAGTGCCGGGCGGAGACGGCGACCGCCTGCACCTCCTCGTGGGCGTGCAGCCGGGCCTTGCCGGTCTCCAGCTGGATGAGGTCGAGGACCTCCGCCTGCCGCTCGAGCACGAGGTCGTGGAAGCGGAGGAGGACGGCGGCCCTGGTCCGGACGGGGGTGGCGGCCCAGTCGGGCTGGGCGGCGCGGGCCCGCTCGAAGGCGGTCGCGACGTCCTCGGGCGTGGACTCGGGCAGGTCGGCAAGCTTCTCCCCGGTGAACGGGGTGTGGTTCGCGGTACGGCCGGAGCCGACGACACCTCGGGTCAGCTGGGCGATCACCTCGGGTGTCACCACATCGGCAGCCGTGCGCACACCCGCGGGGGCGGCGGCCACGGGGTTGGTACCGAGGGGGGCGGCAGAGGCCTGCGAATCCGTCGAGTCCGTCATGAGGGCGAGGGTATGTCCAGCCAACCGCTTTGGGTACCCGTCGGTAATAGGTTTTCACACTCCCCACAAACGAGCCAGTGATCACTGGCAACAAAGCCCCTGATCAGGGAGCTACTGCGGTTTGTGGCCGGTGGAATCCCGGCGGTCTCAGCCGGTGCCGGCCGGTGCGCGCCAGCCGCGCAGCATCGTGTCGAACCGGTCCCGGGTGGTGTCCCAGTCGTCGGCCGGACCCGTCATGTACAGCGCATACTCCGGGCCGCCCTCCTCGTCGTAGTACATCTGGTCGATCGCGTGGCGCGGGCCCGGGTGGTCCTTGGACTCGGTCCAGGTGAACTCCCAGAGGGAGCCGGTCCGATCGCGGTAGTCGTTGGAGTGCAGGGTCTTGCGCTCGTACCCGGGCAGCCGCTGGATGAGGCGTGTCTCCATGTTCAGCATGTGCATGTACGAGTTCTCGAAGTCGGGCTCCGGGTCGACGCTGATCCGGATGTAGTGGTTGCCGTCGTCCGGGGTGTAGTCGACGTTCTGCCCGTCCGCCCGGCGCTTCCAGCCGTCCGGTACGAGCAGGCTGAACCCCTCGGGGTCGTCCACCCGGTGCCAGCCGTCGGGCACGACCGCGGTGGACGGTGCGCTCTTCGATGTCTCGGCCGAGGGCCGCGGCGAAGTATTGCTGCCGTGCAGCGAACCGCTCCCGGCGGAGTCCGCCGCCGAGTTGTCGCCGTACTTCATCGCGGCCAGTCCGGCGCCGCCGCCGACCAGTGCCGCGAGGGCGACGACCAGGATCGCCGTACGCCAACGGCCGCGGCTGCGGCGGGTCACCGGAGCCGTGGCGGTGAACTGCGGGACGGCGGCACGTGATTCCGCTCCGGTGCCGTCCGTGCCCATCGAGCGCAGGGCTTCCTCGGACACCCGCTGGGTCGGGACGTAGGCCTGCGCCGCCCGGGGTTCGCGCCCCTCCATCGCCTGCAGCAGCATCCGCTCCGTCTCGGCCGCCGACGGCCGGTCCGCCGGGTCCTTGCGGAGCAGTGCGGTGATCACCGGTGCGAGCGCCCCGGCCCGGGCGGGCGGCGGCGGTTCCTCGGTGACGACGGCCTGCATGGTGGAGATCGGGGACGTACGACGGAACGGCGAACACCCCTCGACCGCTGTGTAGAGCGTGGCACCGAGGGACCAGAGGTCGGACGCGGGGCCGGGGTCGCCGCCCCGTACCCGCTCGGGCGCCAGATAGTCGATGGAACCGACCAGTTCACCGGTCCTGGTGATGGTCGAGTCGCCCTCTATCGCGGCGATCCCGAAGTCGGTGAGCAGCACCTGCCCGTCACGGGCGAGGAGTACGTTGCCGGGCTTCACGTCCCGGTGCAGCACACCGGCGCTGTGCGCGGCGCGCAGGGCGCTCAGGACATGGAGGCCGATCCTGGCCGCCTCGCGCGGTGCGATCTCGCCGCTCTCCTTGGCGGCGTCGGCAAGTGACGGCCCGTCGACGTACTGCATGACGATCCAGGGCCGGTTGTCGTACTCGACCACGTCATGGACGGTGACCACGCCGGGGTGGGTGATGCGGGCCGCCGCCCGGGCCTCCTTCTGGGTACGGGCATGCAGCACGACCCGGTCGGCCTCCGCGACGTACAGCCCGGCGGTCAACTCCTTGACGGCTACCGTGCGGTGCAGCACCTCGTCGTGGGCACGCCAAACCTTGCCCATGCCTCCGCGCCCGAGGACTTCACCGAGCCGGTATCTTCCGGCCAGTACCAGCCCCGCGCCCGTTTCCTGTGATCGATCCACTTGTCCCCGCCCCGTTTCCTTCGGCTGCCAGGTTACGGAGGGGAGGTACGGCCACGGAACCTCGCATCGCTCACGAGACCTCACTGTGATGCTTGTCGCCCGGCCGTCCCGTGTTCCTGCCGACGATTCAGGAAGTCACGCGGTAGGAGGCGATGGCCTGTTCGTAGATGGCTGTCACCTTGTCGCGCTCGCTGTCCGGACCGAGCACCTGGAGCACGTGGTAGCGGCCGTCGACGATCATCGCGAGGTTACGGACGTACACCTCGCGCCCGGTGTCGTCCTGCCAGGTGAACTGGCCCTCCGCCATGGCCTGTCGACCGACGTCGATACGGCGCAGCCCCGTCGCCGAGGACCAGCTGGAGTCCCGGAAGGGCTGCAACTCCCGCTCCTTGTCGCGCTGGTAGACCAGCGGATCACCGCCGTGGGCCCGCACGGTGTCGCGCCCCGGCACGACCAGCAGACTGAACCCGTCGCTGCCGTACCGTATCTGCCGGTCCGCGTTGGCGGGGCTGCGCTGCCAGCCCTTCAGCACACCGACCTCGAAGCCCTCCTCGTCCTTGCGCAGGGTGTATCCGGGGGCGAGCGCGACAGCGGAGCGGCTGGTCTGCGGCTTCTGGGTGCCGGGCGACGGCGACGACCGGGGCGGCTGCGACGGCGGCTTCCCGTCGGACGTGCCGGGGGCGCCGGTGTCCGTGGCGGCCGGGGCCGATCCCTTCGAGTCGGATCCGGTGCCGGCCTTGGGCATGAACATCACGGCGTACGCGATGGCCGCGGCCAGGGCCAGCAGAATCAGCACGAGCAGCAGCCGCCCGAGCCGCCGCGGCGCACGGCCGTCACCCTGCTGCGGACGGGGCGGGGTGCGCAACGCCCTGGGCCCCTTGGGCTCACGCGGAGCCCTGGGCGCTCTCTCCACCCGTGACCGCTCATACCGGTCGGGCCTCTCCCTCGTCTGGCGGTGGCGGCCGTGCGCCGAGGCACTGCCCAGCCGGCCGCGGCGCTTACGGACCAGCTCGCCCCGGCGGCGTACGACGGGCAGCCGGGTGTCGTCGACGGACGGCAGGGGCACGACATCGAGACCGGCCTCGGGCTCGGGCGCCGACCGTACGAGAGAGCGCAGCCAGCCGCGCAGCTCCTCGAAGTCCGGCCGCTCGGTGGGGTCCTGGCGCAGCAGCGACTCGACGACGGGGCGCAGCGGACCGCACTCCTCGGCGAAGGCGGGCGGCTCGCCGCAGACCATCTGGACGAGCTCGGCCGCGTTCTCCTCGGGGTACGGGGCATGGCCCTGGACGGCTCGGTAGAGCAGGGCGCCGAGCGCCCAGAGGTCGGTGGCCGGGCCGATGGGCGGCGCCAGCTGCCAGTTCTCGTGGACCGGTCCGGCCTGCTCGGGCGCCCAGCGCTCGGTGACGGCACCGACGACGGCGATCCGGGTCTGCCGGGCGCGCTCGGCGGCCAGGGTGGTGGCGGGGCCGCGGTAGGCGGAACTCCCACGGTCACCGGCGACGATGTCGTCCCAGCGGCCGGAGGCGGCCTTCCGCGGTTGCTGATGCCCGCGTTCCGCTGCGGAGGTGGTGCCGTGGCGTCGGGCGTCGGCGCGCAGAGCGTCTTCGTTGGAGCCCCCGGCCGGAACGGGGCGCCCGAAGTCGGCGCCGTCGCCCCAGGTGCCGGTCAGGTGCATCCGCCGGCCGGGCGGCCCCTTCCCACGGTGACCGCCGTTGCCGTCGTCGCCCCCGTCGCTGCCGTACGGGACGCCGTACTCGTTGTCGTCCTCCTCGTCGCCCTCGTCGTCGTACGGGTCGTCGGCGGTGGGGCCCCAGCCGCCCGTCGGCTGCACCCGGCCGGTGTCGGGCCGTCCGGGGCGCTGGACGGGAAGGATGCCGCTCTCCTCCGCTTCCGCCGGCTCACTCGTCCCGGCCTGTCGCCGGTCCTCGCTGACACGTGCGGCGGCGCGCGTGCCCGCCCGGTAGGCAGCGATGGCTCCGGCCCGTGCGGCCCGCAACTCCGCGGCGCTGCCCGCACCGTGAACGTCGGGGTTCGGCGGCCGTCGTACGGCTTCCAGCTCACCGGCGGGGTGGCGCGAGGCCGGCAGCCCGACCGGATCGGCGGACTCGACCGGATCATCGATGGCCTCGCCCGGCCCGGCGATCCCGACCGGCCCGGCGGGCGGCAGCGACGCGGTGGGCGGAACGTACGGACCGGTCGGGCCCGACTCGACCGCGGGCCGCCCGTACGCGTCCTCGTCGTCGGGCTGCGGCGTCGGCACGTACCCGCACAGTGCCTCCTCCGCCGCCCCGGCCGCCAGACCGGTCAGCACGACGCGTCCGTCGTCGCAGATCAGCACCGTACGGACGGTGATGTTCCGGTGGGTCCAGCCGTGCGCGTGCAGCACCCGCAGGGCCATCAGCACATCGGAGCCGATTTCGGCGGCCCGGTACGGATTCAGCGGCCGCTCGGCGAGCAGCGCGGCCAGCGGGCGGGCCGCGACCAGTTCACTCACGATCCAGAGGGACCCGTCCTCGGCGAACACATCGAAGACCTGGTCGAGCCTCGGATGGTCGGGCACCTGGGCGGCGGCCTGCGCGGCCTCGATCGCGCGCCGGACCGCGGGGTCCGTGGACCGGCGCACCGCCCGCCCGGTGGTCCGCCGGGCCGCCGAGGGCAGCCCGTCGGCGTCGAGCACCTCGGCTTCGACGACCTCCGGCAACGGCAGCTGACGCACCAGGACTTCCTGGCCGCTGGCCGTGTCGAACGCCCGGGTCTCGACCAGTTCGTACTCGTCCGAAGGGGGCAGCGGCAGGCGGTAGCGGTCGGCAAGCACCCGACCCGCATAATCGTCCACGACGCCTCCCCAGAGCGCGCTGTCCCCCGGCCACGAACCCCGTACCAACCCGTCAATTGCGGTCACTTACCGTGCAATTGACCTATGCATTCGGCTGCGTACGGTTCTCAAGCTCTCACAATACGTGGCAAGTGCCGGCCGTGCGGCAGGGTCGCCGCAACCCGACGCTCAGTCCTTGGGCTTGAACGTGGCGAAGGCCGTCTCGCGCAGTGTCCGGCACTCCTTGCTGTTCCACTCGCTCGCCTTGCAGCTGATCATGATCGAGTAGCCGTGCGTGTCGTCGGCCCGGAAACCACGGTTCAGTACCCGGATCCGCTGGCCCTGCTGCGTACGCTCGAACTCCCAGTCGGCTACGGTCGGGTAGCCGTTGAACTCGACCTTCCTTATCCCGAGGTGCCGGTAGCCGTCGCTGCTGGCCGCGACCGCGCTCCTCGCGGCGTTCCAGGCGGCAGCGGCATCCTTCCCGGGAGAGCTGTTGTAGTCGATCTGGACGCGCGGGAATCCACCGCCGACGGCGTAGATCTGGCCCGAGTTACTGCCCGCGATCTTGTAGCGCGTGAAGTTCTTGGGCATCGCCATCGTGAAGTGGAACTGCTTGTTGGTGACCGTTCTGTACCCGTCGGGCAACGCGTCGCCGGCCTTCGAACTCCCGGTCCCGGAGTCGTCCGACCCCTTGCCCGAGTCGTCGTCCTTGTCCTTGCCCTTGCCCTCGCCCTTACCCTCGCCCTGATCGTTGCTCGGTTCCTGGCCCTGGTCCTTGCCGCTTGCGTCGCCCTCGTCCGTGTCGGCGGAGGAGCCGGCCGCCGAGGCGGAGGTGCCGCCCTTGCCGGAACCGCTGCTCCCGCTGCTCTTGTCACCCCCGCCCAGCGTGAGTGCAAGGACCGTGCCGAGCACGGCGAGCGCGACGACGACCGCAATGATCACCAGGGTGCGGCGGGGCACCACGTCCGTGATGGACGCCCGTACCGGCGCGTTCGACGACCCGCCCGGACGCTGCGGGGGTACGCCACCGACGGCGGAGGCCGGCGAAGCCGTGGGCCGGGCCGGAGCCGAAGGAGCGGTCCGCGGCGCAGTCGAAGCGGCAGAAGCGGAAGCAGTGGTCGTCGAGGCGGCAACAGCCACACCCGCACCGGCGCCCGGCGCCGCCTTCGCGTTCCGCACGGAACGCAGCGCGCCGCGCAGGCGGTCACGCGCACCCTCCCCGGCCTCCGCGAGCTTCGAAGCCCCCTTGGTGCGGGGGGCGGCGACGCGGCCGGGCAGCGCCATCACCTGGGTGGAGTCGGCCGGCGGGGGGACCACAGGGGCGGGCTTGTCGGCTGCGTGGATCACATCGTTGAGCAGGGCCCGCGCACCCGCGTCGTCGAGCCGCTGCTCCGGGTCCCTGGCGAGCAGACCGTAGATGACCTCCTCCAGCGGACCCGCGTTCTTCGGCGGGTCGAGCGGCTCGGTCATCACCGCGGTCAGGGTCGCGATGGCCGACCCCTTGTCGTACGGCGGGCAGCCCTCGACGCTCGCGTACAGCAGTCCGCCGAGCGACCACAGGTCGGCGGGTGGTCCGGGCTTGTGCCCGCGGGCGCGTTCCGGCGAGATGTACGAGGGGGCACCGACAAGCATGCCCGTCGAGGTGACGGACGGGTCGCCCTCGACCTGTGCGATGCCGAAGTCGGTCAGGACGACCCGGCCGTCCTCGGAGATCAGCACGTTGGACGGCTTCACATCGCGGTGCAGAATGCCCTCGCGGTGCGCCAGACGCAGCACGTCAAGGATGGCCAGGCCGACCTCGGCCGCGCGCTTCGGCGTCAGCACACCGTCCTCGCGCACCACCTCGGCAAGCGACTTGCCCTCGATGAGTTCCATCACGATCCACGGCCGGTCGTCCTCGTCGACCACGTCGTAGACCGTCACCGCACCGTTGTTGCGGATCCTGGCGATCGCCTTCGCCTCGCGCAGTGTGCGAGTGATCAGCCGGCGCTTCTCGTCGTCATCGATGGCCGACGGGAACCGCAGCTCCTTGACCGCCACCGTGCGGCCCAGCGTCTCGTCGACGGCACGCCAGACCGTGCCCATACCGCCCCGGCCCAGCACCTCCCCGAGCCGGTACCTACCCGCAAGGAGACGTCCATCCGTGTCCCGTTGGGGCTCCCGTGCCTGCTCCGCCTCCGACATGCGTCCCCTCTGCGATCAACCCGCCCTGGCAGAGCGTTCATTGTCCCTCACCCCGGGACCGGTCATGGTGCCGGGTCCGTGGTCCGTCATGATGTGGCCGGAGGAAGGGACTCCCCGCCATGCCGATAATCAGGTCGCTGCTCATCACCCCGTTGGTGATAACGCTGCTCGGCCTCGGAACGGCGAGCCTGCCCAGCGAACCACATCTGACTCCCGCAGCCTCCTACCTTCCCCGGCTCGTCGCCCAGGGCGGTGCTCCGACCGCGGCCCTTCTGGCCCATCGGGCCTCCACCGCCCCGTACGACACCTACCGGTCGACAGGCCCCGGCATCCGGCGGCAGGACCGGTTCCGGGCAGGCAGCATCACCAAGACCTTTGTCGCCACGGTCGTCCTCCAACTCGCCCGGGAGGACAGGCTGCAGCTGTCGGACACCGTGGACCGGCATCTGGCAGGACTGGTCCGCGGACACGGCAACGACGGCCGCCGCATCACCCTGCGCGCCCTGCTCACCCACACCAGCGGCCTGTACAACTACACGGCCGACACGGACGCCCACCCCGTCACCGCCACCGACGCCGTCCGTGTGGCCATCGCTCACCGTCCCACGAGCACCACCGGCGGTTTCGCCTACTCCAACACCAATTACGTCCTGCTCGGCCTCGTCGTTCAGCACGTCACCGGACACAGCTACGCCACCGAGATCCGCCGCCGCATCATCAACCCCCTCCATCTCACCGGCACGTCGCTCCCCGGCGCCCGCACCGGGCTCCCCGCACCACACGGCCGCGGCTACTCCCGTGACCCGGCCGACGGCAGCCTCCGCGATGTCACCGTCCTCGACCCGCGCACCGCGGGCGCCGCGGGCGAGCTCATCTCCACACTCGCCGATCTGAACCGCTTCTACGCTGCCCTGCTGGGCGGGCGCCTGCTCCCGCCCGCCCAGCTCCACACCCTGCTGAACACCGGTACGGCGGACGGGATCTATGGCATGGGCATCTATCCGCAGAGGCTCTCCTGCGGTATCACCGTCTGGGGCCATAACGGCCATATAGCGGGCAGTTATGTCCGCACGGCCGCCACCCGCGACGGCCGGCACACCCTGACGTTCCGCATCAACACGGACAGCCTGTCCGATGCGACGCTCGAACCGGCCCTTCTCGACGCCGAATTCTGCCGACCTCACCAGGGGCTGTCCGGCGCGTCACGGCCGGGCCGCGGACCGGCTCAGATCGGCACGATGTCCGGTGCCCCGAGCCGCGCCGCATCCGCCGTCTGATCGTCCGGCTGGCGCTGCGACTCCCGCTCCGCCTGCACCCGCTTCTCGTAGTGCTCCACCTCCCGCTCGATCTGGCTCTTGTTCCACCCCAGCACCGGCCCCATCAGCTCCGCGCAGAGCCTCGCGCTGCGGATGCCCCGGTCGAAGGTCTCGATGGAGATCCGGGTCCGCCGCGTCAGTACGTCGTCGAGATGGCGGGCCCCCTCGTGCGAGGCGGCGTAGACGATCTCGGCCTTCAGGTAGTCGTCCGCCGCGGGCAGCGGCTCGCCGAGCGAAGGGTCGGCGACGATCAGATCGAGGATCTCCTCGGTCATGGATCCGAACCGGTTCAACAGATGCTCCACTCGGGCGACATGGAGCCCGGTGCGGGCCGCTATCCTCGCCCGCGCGTTCCACAGGGCCCGGTATCCTTCCGCGCCCAGCAGCGGGATGTCCTCCGTGACACAGTCCGCCACCCGCTGGTCGAGGCCGTGGACCGCCTCGTCGACGGCGTCCTTCGCCATCACCCGGTACGTCGTGTATTTGCCGCCCGCGACGACCACGAGTCCGGGCAGCGGATGCGCCACCGTGTGCTCGCGCGAGAGCTTGCTGGTCGCGTCCGACTCACCGGCCAGCAGGGGACGCAGCCCGGCGTAGACACCCTGAACGTCATCCCTGGTCAGAGGGGTGGTCAGGACCGAGTTGACATGCTCGAGCAAGTAGTCGATATCGGCGCTGGAAGCCGCCGGATGAGCCTTGTCCAGGTCCCAGTCGGTGTCCGTCGTCCCGACGATCCAGTGGCGCCCCCACGGGATCACGAACAGCACGGACTTCTCGGTGCGCAGGATCAGACCGGTCGAGGAATGGATGCGGTCCTTCGGGACGACCAGGTGAATGCCCTTGGACGCCCGGACATGGAACTGTCCGCGCTCGCCGATCAGCGCCTGGGTGTCGTCCGTCCACACCCCTGTGGCGTTGACCACCTGCTTGGCCCTGACCTCGTACTCCCCGCCCGCCTCGACGTCCTCCACCCGCGCGCCGACGACCCGCTCGCCCTCCCGCAGGAAGCCGATCACCCGCGCCCGGTTCGCCACGTGCGCGCCGTAGCCGGCGGCCGTGCGCACCAGCGTCGCCACATAGCGGGCGTCGTCCATCTGGGCGTCGTAGTACTGCAACGCTCCGACCAGTGCGTCCTTCTTGAGCGCGGGCGCGACCTGCAGGGCGCGGCGGCGGGAGAGATGCCGGTGCACGGGCAGCCCCCGACCGTGCCCCGACGACACCGACATCGCGTCGTACAGCGCGACACCCGAACCGGCGTAGAGCCGCTCCCAGCCCTTGTGCTGCAGCGGATAGAGGAACGGCACGGGCTTGACCAGGTGCGGGGCCAGCCGCTCCAGCAGCAGCCCACGCTCCTTCAGCGCCTCCCGTACGAGCGCGAAGTCCAGCATCTCCAGATAGCGCAGCCCGCCGTGGATCAGCTTGCTCGACCTGCTCGACGTGCCGGAAGCCCAGTCGCGCGCCTCGACCAGTCCGGTCGAGAGTCCTCTTGTGGCCGCATCCAGCGCCGTCCCGGCGCCGACCACGCCCGCTCCCACGACCAGCACGTCCAGTTCGCGCTCGGCCAGCGCGGCGAGCGCCTCGGCACGCTCCGCGGGTCCCAGTGTCGCTGTCCTCACTGCTGCCTCCCGGTAGATCGGGGTGGTCCGGCACAGGATGCGGTCCGACCGCGGGGTCGGGTGCCCGTGCCCACCACTCGATTCTGTCCGCGGTCCGCGACTTCAGCCACCGCCTGTGGACAACACCCGGTAGACGAGAGCCACACAATGCGACATATAGGTCATATTTACGCCTAGTGTGACATTGCACTGTCCCCAGCGGTTGCGCTTTCTGCCTTCATGGTCTTAGGGAAGGACGGCCACCCACATGCCCGCAGACCTCGCCATCATCGGACTCGGTCACCTCGGCCTGCCCCTCGCCCAAGCCGCCGTCGCCGCCGGTATCCAGACCGTCGGCTACGACACCGATCCCCGCCCGTTCGCCGAGCTCTCCGCCGGCCGCACACCCGTCGAGGGCTCACTCGCCGCTTCGGAGATCCGCCGGATGCTCTCGGGAGGCTTCCGGCCCACCACCGACCCGGCCGAGCTCGGCCGGGTCCGTACCGCCGTGATCTGCGCGCCCACCCCCCTCGGCGCCGACCGCACCCTGGACCTCACCGCCGTCGGCGACGCCGCCCGCGCCCTCGCCGCCCGGCTGCGCCCGCACACCACCGTCCTGCTCGAATCGGCCGTGCCCCCCGGCACCACCGAGAACTTCGTGCGCCCCCTCCTCGAAGAGGGATCGGGGCTGCGCGCCGGCCGCGACTTCCACCTCGCGTGCTCCCCCAGCCGCCTCGACCCCGGCAACCGCACCCACGTCTACAGCAACACCCCCAAGGTCATCGGTGGCCTCACCCCGGCCTGCACCGAATCGGCCGCCACCTTCTACGGCCGGCTCACCGACAAGGTCGTACGGGCCCGCGGGCCGCGCGAGGCCGAGATGACGAAGGTCCTGGAGACCAACTTCCGGCACGTCAACATCGCGCTGGTCAACGAGATGGCGGTGCTCTGCCACGACCTCGGCGTCGACCTCTGGGACGTCATCCGGTGCGCCGAGACCAAGCCGTTCGGCTTCCAGCCGTTCCGTCCGGGCCCCGGCGTCGGCGGCCACTGCCCCCCGGTCGACCCGGGCTTTCTCCCGTACAGCAGCCGCACCCCCGGCCATCCGCTGCGAATGGTCTCGCTCGCCCAGGAGATCAACGACCGGATGCCGAGCTACGTGATCCAGCGCTGCGCCACCCTGCTGAACGAACACGGCAAGTCCGTCCGGGGCGCCCGGGTCCTGCTCCTCGGCGTCACCTACAAGCCGGATCTCGCCGACCAGGAGGCCTCCCCCGCCCGGGAGATCGCCACCCGGCTGATGGACATGGGTGCACAGATCGGCTACCACGACCCGCACGTCCTGGACTGGCGCGTCCGCGAACTGCCGGTGCCGCGCGCGGACTCGCTGTACGAAGCCGCGTCGAGCGCGGACCTGACGGTGCTGCTCCAGCACCACCGTACGTACGACCTCCAGGGCCTTGCCGTGAAGGCCCAACTCCTCCTGGACACCCGGGGCGCCACCCCGGCAGGAGCGGCGCACCGGCTGTGAGGGCGGTCCCCCCAAGGATTTCGGTGGGCGATGTCGGAGACGGCTGCTAGCCTGCGGCGTCACTTCTCGCACAGTCGTGCGCTTCCGTCCCAGGGGGGATCCAGCACCATGAGTCAGCCCGTGCCGCCGCCGAACCAGCCGCAGCAGCCGTACGACGCCCAGCCCGGCGGCGGCAACCCGTTCGCGGGTCAGCAGCCCGGCCAGCCCGGTCAGCCCGGCGTCCCGACCGGCAACCCGTTCGCGGGTCAGCAGCCCGGCCAGTTCGGCGGCGTGCCGTTCGCGCCGGCGGCTCCCGTCCGCAACAACGTGGGCCTCGGCCTGCTCGCCGCGGTCGTCGCCGCCCTCGTCGCCGCCGGCATCTACGGCGGGATCATCGGCGCCACCAAGCACGAGATCGGCTACGCGGCCGTGGGTGTCGGATTCCTCGTCGGCCTCGCCGCGGGCAAGGTCGGCGGCCGCAACCCCGTGCTGCCGGTCCTCAGCGCGGTGCTCGCGCTGGTCTCCGTCTACTTCGGCCAGCTGCTCGGTGTGGCCATGATCAACAAGCCGGACAGTATGCCCCTCTCCGAGATCTTCCTCGATCACTTCAGCGAGCTGAACTCCCTGTGGAAGGCCGACATCGACCCGATCGCCTTCCTCTTCTTCGCTCTCGCCGCGTTCGCCGCGTTCTCCGGCGCCAAGAAGGCCGCAGGCTGATCCGGCTCATACGGGAGGGCCCGGACCGCACAAGCGGTCCGGGCCCTCCCGTATGTCCGAGAAAAATCAGCGGCGGTGCTGCGAGTCCGCCACAGTCACCTCGACGCGCTGGAACTCCTTGAGGTCGCTGTACCCCGTCGTCGCCATCGCCCGGCGCAGCGCACCGAAGATGTTCATCGAGCCGTCAGGGGTGTGCGAGGGGCCGGTGAGGACCTCCTCCGTCGTGCCCACGGAGCCCAGGTCCACCAGCTTGCCGCGCGGCACGTCCTCGTGGACCGCCTCCATGCCCCAGTGCCGGCCGCGGCCGGGCGCGTCCGTCGCACGGGCCAGCGGGGAGCCCATCATCACGGCGTCGGCGCCGCAGGCGATGGCCTTCGGCAGGTCGCCGGACCAGCCGACGCCGCCGTCCGCGATCACGTGCACATACCGGCCACCGGACTCGTCCATGTAGTCGCGACGGGCCCCGGCCACGTCGGCGACCGCGGTCGCCATGGGGACCTGGATACCGAAGACGTTGCGCGTGGTGTGCGCGGCGCCGCCGCCGAAGCCGACGAGGACACCGGCCGCACCGGTACGCATCAGGTGCAGCGCCGCGGTGTACGTGGCGCAGCCGCCGACGATCACCGGGACGTCCAGTTCGTAGATGAACTGCTTGAGGTTGAGCGGCTCGGCCGCGCTCGAGACGTGCTCGGCGGAGACCGTCGTGCCGCGGATGACGAAGATGTCGACGCCCGCGTCGACGACGGCCTTGGAGAACTGGGCGGTGCGCTGCGGCGAGAGCGCGGCGGCGGTGACGACACCGGAGTCGCGCACCTCCTTGATGCGCTGCCCGATCAGCTCCTCCTGGATCGGCGCGGCGTAGATCTCCTGGAGGCGGCGGGTCGCCGACTCCACGGGCATCTCGGCGATCTCGTCGAGGAGCGGCTGCGGGTCGGCGTGCCGGGTCCACAGGCCTTCGAGGTTGAGGACGCCGAGACCACCCAGCTCACCGATCCGGATCGCGGTCTGCGGGGAGACCACGGAGTCCATCGGAGCGGCCAGGAACGGCAGCTCGAACCGGTAGGCGTCGATCTGCCACGCGATCGAGACCTCCTTCGGGTCGCGGGTGCGACGGCTCGGCACGACGGCGATGTCGTCGAAGGCGTACGCCCGGCGGCCGCGCTTGCCGCGCCCGATCTCGATCTCAGTCACGATGGTGTGGCCTTTCAGTTCCCTAGGCGTACTGTCTGCGTTTCCCAGTATCCCCGACACACAGGTGAGGGGCGGTCCCAGTACGCCCGGACCGCCCCTCACCTGTTCTGTTGCGTTACTTCCTGCTGTAGTTCGGCGCTTCGACCGTCATCTGGATGTCGTGCGGGTGGCTCTCCTTGAGCCCCGCCGAGGTGATCCGGACGAACCGGCCGTTGGCCTGGAGCTCCGGGACGGTGCGGCCGCCGACGTAGAACATCGACTGGCGCAGACCGCCGGTGAGCTGGTGGACGACCGCGGAGAGCGGGCCGCGGTAAGGAACCTGGCCCTCGATGCCCTCGGGGACCAGCTTCTCGTCGGAGGCGACGCCCTCCTGGAAGTAGCGGTCCTTGGAGAACGACTTGCGGTCGCCACGCGTCTGCATCGCGGCGAGCGAACCCATGCCGCGGTACGACTTGAACTGCTTGCCGTTGATGAAGAGCAGCTCGCCCGGGGACTCCTCGCAGCCCGCCAGCAGCGAGCCGAGCATCACGGTGTCCGCACCGGCCACCAGGGCCTTGGCGATGTCTCCGGAGTACTGCAGGCCGCCGTCGCCGATGACCGGGACACCGGCCGCCTTGGCGGCGAGCGACGCCTCATAGATCGCGGTGACCTGCGGAACGCCGATGCCGGCGACCACGCGGGTGGTGCAGATGGAGCCGGGGCCGACGCCCACCTTGATGCCGTCGACGCCCGCGTCGATCAGCGCCTGGGCGCCGTCACGGGTGGCGATGTTGCCGCCGATGACGTCGACACCCGACGCGTTCGACTTGATCTTGGCGACCATGTCGGAGACTAGACGGGAGTGGCCGTGCGCGGTGTCGACGACGATGAAGTCGACGCCCGCCTCGACGAGTGCCTGGGCCCGCTCGAAGGCGTCGCCCGCGACACCGACGGCGGCTCCGACCAGCAGCCGGCCTTCCCTGTCCTTCGCGGCGTTCGGGTACTTCTCCGCCTTGACGAAGTCCTTGACGGTGATGAGGCCCTTGAGAACCCCTGCGTCGTCGACCAGCGGAAGCTTCTCGATCTTGTGGCGGCGCAGCAGCTCCATGGCGTCCACGCCGGAGATGCCGACCTTGCCGGTGACGAGCGGCATGGGCGTCATGACCTCGCGCACCTGGCGCGAACGGTCCGGCTCGAAGGCCATGTCACGGTTGGTGACGATGCCGAGGAGCTTGCCCGCCCCGTCGGTCACCGGCACGCCGCTGATGCGGAACTTGGCGCACAGCTCGTCGGCCTCGCGCAGGGTCGCGTCCGGGTGCACCGTGATCGGGTCGGTGACCATGCCGGACTCGGAACGCTTCACCAGGTCGACCTGGTTGGCCTGGTCAGCGATGGAGAGATTGCGGTGCAGCACACCGGCGCCACCCTGGCGGGCCATGGCGATCGCCATGCGGGCCTCGGTGACCTTGTCCATCGCGGCGGACAGCAGCGGGATGTTCACCCGCACGTTCTTCGAGATGTACGAGGAAGTGTCGATCTGATCGGGCGCCATGTCGGACGCGCCGGGCAGCAGCAGCACGTCGTCGTATGTCAGCCCGAGCGACGCGAATTTCTCGGGCACTCCGTCGACGTTTGCAGTCATGACACCTTCCCCAAATGGCCTTGATCGGTGCGGATGTCCATGCTAACGGCCTCCGGGGGTGTCTCATTCCACGAGCAAGATCACCTAGAGGTTCTGTAGCTTCGTACGGAACTCCGTTTCGGGGTGAAGCCGGTGCCGCTCACTGCTCGGCGAGGGCCCGCAACCTGCTCAGCGCACGGTGCTGGGCGACCCGGACGGCACCCGGCGACATGCCCAGCATCTGCCCGGTCTCCTCGGCGGTCAGACCGACGGCGACCCGCAGAACCAGCAGCTCGCGCTGGTTCTCCGGGAGGTTGGCAAGGAGCTTCTTGGCCCAGGCGGCATCGCTGCTGAGCAGCGCACGCTCCTCGGGCCCGAGCGAATCGTCCGGCCGCTCCGGCATCTCGTCGGAGGGCACGGCGGTCGATCCCGGGTGCCGCATGGCGGCGCGCTGGAGATCGGCGACCTTGTGGCCGGCGATGGCGAAGACAAAGGCTTCGAAGGGTCTGCCGGTGTCCTTGTAGCGCGGCAACGCCATCAGCACCGCGACACAGACCTCCTGCGCCAGGTCCTCCACGAAGTGGCGAGCATCACCGGGCAGCCGGTTCAGCCGGGACCTGCAGTAGCGCAGCGCGAGGGGATGGACATGGGCCAGCAGATCATGGGTGGCCTGCGCGTCGCCGTCGACGGCACGGTGCACCAGAGCACCGATCACCGTCGTCTCGTCGTCGCGCATCGGACCATGGTGCCTCGGTGCCGCTTCATCCGTGGCACCGCGTCCGTAGTTGTGCACCGAAGCGTTATGAGCGGGTGCGCCGGAAGTCATGTCCTGCGCCCTCCCCTTCCGCTCGACCGAATCGTTCCCGAGGAACTCCACATCTCAAGGATGCGGCATCGGCCGGGAAGCGTCACATACTGCGGGGCACCGGCTCCCGATCTGCCGCCCGGCGCCCCCGTCGCCCCGCCCGCCGGAGGGCGGACGGGGACACCCCCTACCGGCCATCGCCGGTCATCAGCGCACCAGGCCCCAGCGGAAGCCGAGCGCCACGGCGTGCGCCCGGTCCGAGGCGCCGAGCTTCTTGAAAAGCCGCCGGGCGTGCGTCTTCACCGTGTCCTCGGAGAGGAAGAGCTCGCGCCCGATCTCCGCGTTGGAACGGCCGTGGCTCATCCCTTCGAGCACCTGGATCTCACGTGCGGTGAGCGTCGGCGCCGCACCCATCTCGGCCGACCGCAGCCGACGTGGGGCAAGCCGCCACGTCGGATCGGCCAGTGCCTGGGTGACGGTCGCCCGCAGCTCCGCGCGGGAGGCGTCCTTGTGCAGATATCCGCGGGCACCGGCGGCGACCGCTAGCGCGACACCGTCCAGGTCCTCGGCGACGGTCAGCATGATGATCCGCGCCCCGGGGTCGGCGGAGAGCAGCCGCCGGACCGTCTCCACACCTCCCAGACCGGGCATGCGTACGTCCATCAGAATGAGATCCGAACGGTCGGCACCCCAGCGGCGGAGAACTTCCTCACCGTTGGCCGCCGTCGTCACACGCTCGACGCCGGGCACGGTCGCGACCGCGCGACGGAGCGCCTCTCGGGCAAGCGGGGAGTCGTCGCAGACGAGGACGGATGTCATGACCGTCCTCCGCAGCTGATGCGCGTCACCTTGAGCCTCCAGGCTGAATACAAGTCGTCACCTGTGCGGTTGACACTCTCGGACATCTGCCCGATCGCTTTTTCCGTCAACCGCCTCCGCCCTCTCAACGATGGTCACTCGAAAGAGTTACGGGTCCGACGACCAGGTTCGGCACTCTACGTGAGGAGTCGCACACGGAGGAGAACGGCGCGGATTGTCCAGTCGTCAATCGAAGCTTCACCTGAAGGTATGCCCCATTTAGCGGGTTTTCTTCCCTTTTGCTGGTGTCTGTGGATAGATTCGCAATCAGTCATATTTACATCTACTTACACCGTAGATGTACGGTCATGAGCACGGTCACCGACGAACGACTACCGCGTAGCCGACTCAGCATGGTTTCGAGGGGACAAGCAATGGCAGATTTCTCCCGCCTTCCCGGACCCAACGCCGATCTGTGGGACTGGCAGCTGCTGGCGGCCTGCCGTGGGGTCGACAGCTCACTGTTCTTCCACCCGGAGGGTGAGCGCGGAGCGGCCCGGAGCGCCCGCGAGAACTCGGCGAAAGAGGTATGTATGCGATGCCCGGTACGCGCCGAGTGCGCAGCGCACGCCCTGGCCGTGCGTGAGCCCTACGGAGTGTGGGGCGGACTGACCGAGGACGAGCGCGAAGAGCTCATGGGACGGGCCCGCAACCGACTGATCGCGACAGCAGGGGCTCCATCGGGGTTGTCCGCCCCTTCAGGGCACGGCTGACCCTCGAACCGCGCAGAACAACCGAAGAAACGTTCCTGCACTCCCTAGCGGGCGGCCGCCAGGGAAAGCTGGTCCAGCGTGGCCGCCACGGCCGGGACCTGCGCCAGGTCCGGGAGCGTCAGCGCGACGATCTCACGCTCGACCGCCGGCTCCACCGTCACGGTGCGGGCCCCTTTGGGACGTACCGACTCGATCGCCAGCTCCGGCAGCACGGCCACCCCCAGACCGGCGCCGACCAGGCCGATCACCGCCGGGTAGTCGTCGGTGGCGAAGTCGATCCGGGGGGTGAAACCGGACTCCTCGCAGACCTCCACCAGTTGCCGGCGGCAGCGGGGGCAGCCCGCGATCCAGGACTCGTCGGCCAGTTCACCGATCCCCACCGCATCCGCGTCGGCCAGCCGGTGCCCGTCGGGGACGAGGCCGATCAGCCGGTCGGTGAGCAGCGGACGTACGACCAGGTCGTCCCATTCGGCGCCCGAGGTGCCGTAGCGGAACGCCAGCGCGATGTCGCAGTCCCCCTCCCGGAGCATCTCCACCGAGCGCGGCGGCTCGGCCTCGACCAGGGAGACCCTCGTACCGGGGTGGGCCGCACGCAGGGCGGCGAGGGCGCCGGGAACCAGGGTGGAGCTGCCGCTGGGGAACGAGACGAGCCGGACCCGGCCGGCCCGCAGCCCGGCGATCGCGGCGACCTCCTCCTCGGCGGCGGTCAGCCCGGCGAGGATGCCGGAGGCATGACGCACAAGCGCCTCACCCGCCTGCGTGAGCCGCATCTCGCGACCTGTGCGGATGAGCAGCGGGGTGCCCGCGGAGGACTCCAGGGCCTTCATCTGCTGGCTGACCGCGGGCTGGGTGCAGCCCAGTTCACGCGCGGCGGCGGAGAACGAACCGGTGGCGGCCACGGCGCGCAGGACACGGAGATGACGGGCTTCGATCACCTTTCAACCATAAGGCCCTCTTGGGGCGGGCACCAGTAACCGACCTGTGACTTTGAGACCGGGTGGTTACCGTTGGCCCCTATGAAGCCGATGAAGTTGCTGACTGTGAATGTGGGACGGCCCAAGGCGGTCGACTACACCGACGCTCCCGATGGCGTCACCGGGATCGACAAGCGGCCGGCCGACGGCCCGGTACGGGTCACCGATCCCGGCCCCAGGGGCACCGGTGGCAGCGGGGTGGCCGGGGACGCGGTCTGTGACCGGCGCCATCACGGCGGCACCGACCAGGCCGTGTACGCCTTCGCCCGCGAGGACCTCGACGCCTGGGAGAGCGCGCTCGGCCGCACCCTGGCGAACGGCGCGTTCGGCGAGAACCTGACGATCTCCGGACTGGACGTGAGCGGCGCGAAGATCGGCGAGCGCTGGCGGATCGGCCCCGAGCTGGTGCTGGAGGTGACCTCCGGCCGGATTCCGTGCCGAACGTTCGCCGGTCACCTCGACGAGAGCCGCTGGGTCAAGCGGTTCACGGAGGCAGCCGCTCCGGGCGCCTACCTGCGAGTGGTCGAGCCGGGCGAGATCCGTGCCGGGGACCCGGTCGAGATCGTGCACCGGCCGGACCATGACGTCACCGTGCAGCTGGAGTTCCTGGCCGCGACGACGCGCCGGGAGCTGCTGCCGGAGCTGCTCCCGGCCCGGGACGCACTCCATCCCCGGACGCTGCGCTCCGCCCTGAAGTACGTGGAGTCGAGGACCGCAGGCGAGTGACCCCCGCGGCGGGCGTGGCACTAACGTGCCGCGTATGACGACTGCACTGATTACGGGCGCGACCGCGGGGATCGGGGCCGCCTTCGCACGGCGGCTCGCGGCCGAAGGGCACAACCTGGTGCTGGTGGCGCGCAACACCGAGCGGCTCCGGGAGCAGGCAACCGAACTGCACGACCTGCATGGCATCGAGGCCGAGGTGCTGACCGCCGATCTGTCCGAGGACGACGGGATCGCCTCGGTCGAGGCGCGATTGACGGACCGTCGGCAATCCGTCGATCTACTGATCAACAACGCCGGATTCGGCAACAAGGGCCGCTATCTGGAAGTGTCGATGGCCGATGAGCTGAAGATGCTGAAGGTGCACTGCGAGGCGGTGCTGCGGCTGACCTCGGCGGCCGCGGCCGGAATGAAGGAGCGCGGGCGGGGCGGGGTCGTCAATGTGGCCTCGGTCGCGGCGTTCGTACCGCGCGGGACGTACGGCGCGTCCAAGGCCTGGGTCGTGCAGTTCACCCAGGGCGCGGCGAAGGATCTGGCCGGGTCGGGGGTGCGGCTGATGGCGCTCTGCCCCGGCTTCGTACGGACCGAGTTCCATGAGCGGGCCGGGATGGGGACCGGCAACATCCCGGGCTGGATGTGGCTCGACGCGGACAAGCTGGTGGCGACGGCGCTGGCGGATCTGGCGCGCGGCAAGTCCCTCTCGATCCCGGACGCGCGGTACAAGACGCTGATGGGGCTGGTGAAGGTGGCGCCGCGCGGCCTGCTCGGAGGGGTCACCTCCAAGACCGGCCGCAAGTACGGGCCGCAGTGAGCGGGTTCTTGTCGGATGCCGCGGCCCGCGCGGGCGCGGATGTCAGCGGCGGGCTTCGGCTTGTTGCCGAACCGGTCCTCGCCGCCGTTGTTCTCGATGACGGGGCCGGCGGCGAGGGCGGGCGAGTCCGGGCCGCGCCGGAGGTCGCGGCGCGGCTCCGGGTCCTCAGTGATACGCCGGGGCGCGCAGCACCACGCCGGATGTGACGAATCTTCACCTTCCGTCCGGGATGCCGCCGTTGCACGGCCTGCCGAATGCGCTGTCGTCTCCGCATGTCGCACCGTCGCCCAGTGCCGGGTGGCACCGGACGACGGGCCGGGCGCCGGACGGGATGGCGCGGTTCGCGGCCGGTCCGCCCTTCGCGAAACCGGTGCCCGCCGAGAGGCCTGAATCACTCGGTCCGACCGCTCCACCCGAACCGTCATGAACCCCGTATCTCAATAAAATGGAACCATCCCATCCAGGCTCGTGAGACCGGGAGACACCATGAGATTCGTACAAGTAATCGACTGCAAGACGGAGCGGTTCGATGACATGGACCGCCTCATGGACGAGTGGGTCGAACAGACCAAGGGTTCCCGGACCGCCACTCACAGCCTGATCGGCAAGGACCGCTCCAACGGCGCCCACTACGTGGAGATCGTCGAATTTCCCTCGTACGAGGACGCGGTGGCGAACTCCAAGCTTCCGGAGACCGACCGGATCTTCCAGGAAATCGTGGCGCTCTGCGACGAGACGCCCACCTTCATCGATCTCGACGTGGTCCGCGACGAACAGTTGAACCAGACACTGTCCCGCAGGTTCTTCCACGAGATCGCCGTCGGCGGCAATCTGGACGCCATCGACGAGGTGTTCGCGCCCGACTACGCCGACCACGACATCGCGAAGGAAGAGGAGACCGTGATCGGGTCCGGCAGCCTCCGGGACGATCTCATCGGATGGCGGGCCGCCTTCGACTTCTCCTTCGACCTGGACCGGCAGATCTGCGAGGGCAACGACGTCGTGACGCTGTGGACCTGGACCGGCACCCACAAGGGCGACTTCATGGGCATCCCGCCGACGGGCAGGCAGTGCATCATGACCGGCACCACGATCTTCCGGTTCAAGAACGGCAGGATCCAGGAGGGCTGGTGGCACGAGGACGTCATGGGCCTGATGCGCCAGCTCGGCGCGGTCGACTGAACCCCGCCCGACCGAGCACCGAGGAACGAAGAAGACCGAAGGCCCCCTGTTCCCGCCGCTGAGCGGCGGGAACAAGGGGCCTTCTACGGCTGTGCGCCGGTGCGGCTACGCGTCAGTGCGAGTGACCGTGACCGCCGTGACCGGCGTCGGCCTCTTCCTCGGCCGGCTTCTCGACGACCAGGGTCTCGGTCGTGAGCAGCAGCGACGCGATGGACGCGGCGTTCTCCAGCGCGGAGCGGGTGACCTTGACCGGGTCGATGACGCCGGCCTTCACCAGGTCGCCGTACTCACCGGTCGCGGCGTTGAAGCCCTGGCCCTTGTCGAGGTCGGCGACCTTCGAGGTGATGACGTAACCCTCGAGGCCCGCGTTCTCGGCGATCCAGCGCAGCGGCTCGACGGCGGCGCGGCGCACGACCGCGACACCGGTGGCCTCGTCGCCGGTCTTGCCGAGGTTGCCCTCGAGGACCTTGACGGCGTGGACCAGAGCGGAGCCACCACCGGAGACGATGCCCTCCTCGACCGCGGCGCGGGTCGCGGAGATGGCGTCCTCCAGACGGTGCTTCTTCTCCTTGAGCTCCACCTCGGTGGCGGCACCGACGCGGATCACGCACACGCCGCCGGCCAGCTTCGCAAGGCGCTCCTGGAGCTTCTCGCGGTCCCAGTCGGAGTCCGTGGAGTCGATCTCGGCCTTGATCTGGTTGACCCGGCCCTTGACGTCGCCGGGCTCGCCGCCGCCGTCCACGATGGTCGTGTCGTCCTTGGAGACGGTCACGCGGCGCGCCGTGCCCAGCACGTCCAGACCGGCCTGGTCGAGCTTGAGGCCGACCTCCTCGGCGATGACGGTCGCACCGGTGAGGGTGGCGATGTCGCCGAGCATGGCCTTGCGGCGGTCACCGAAGCCCGGGGCCTTCACCGCGACGGCGTTGAAGGTGCCACGGATCTTGTTGACGACCAGGGTCGACAGGGCCTCGCCCTCGACGTCCTCGGCGATGATCAGCAGCGGCTTGGAGCCACCGGCCTGGATGACCTTCTCCAGCAGCGGGAGCAGCTCCTGGATCGAGCCGATCTTGCCCTGGTGGATCAGGATGTACGGGTCGTCGAGGACGGCCTCCATACGCTCCTGGTCGGTCACCATGTACGGGGACAGGTAACCCTTGTCGAAGGCCATGCCCTCGGTGAACTCGAGGTCCAGACCGAAGGTGTTGGACTCCTCGACGGTGATGACACCGTCCTTGCCGACCTTGTCCATCGCGTCCGCGATGAGCTCGCCGACCTGCGAGTCCTGCGCGGAGAGCGCGGCCACGGCGGCGATGTCGGACTTGTCGTCGATCGGGCGGGCGGTCGCGAGGAGCTCCTCGGACACGGCCTTGACCGCGGCGTCGATGCCCTTCTTCAGGGCGGCCGGGGACGCACCCGCGGCAACGTTGCGCAGGCCCTCGCGGACGAGCGCCTGGGCGAGCACGGTGGCGGTGGTGGTGCCGTCACCCGCTACGTCGTTGGTCTTGGTCGCCACCTCCTTCACCAGCTGGGCACCGAGGTTCTCGTACGGGTCGTCGAGCTCGACCTCGCGCGCGATGGTGACACCGTCGTTGGTGATGGTGGGAGCGCCGAACTTCTTGTCGATGACGACGTTGCGGCCCTTGGGGCCGATCGTCACCTTCACCGTGTCGGCAAGCTTGTTGACGCCACGCTCAAGGGCGCGACGGGCGTCCTCGTCGAACTTCAGAATCTTCGCCATGGGAGCTGAGCTGTCCTCTCAAACGAACTGCGCCCCCGACCGCCGGCTAGGTATTTCGCAGGGGGCCAGGGGCGCAGAACAGAAGCAAACGTGAGTGAATTACTTCTCGACGATCGCGAGCACGTCGCGAGCCGAGAGGACGAGGTACTCCTCGCCGTTGTACTTCACCTCGGTGCCGCCGTACTTGCTGTAGAGCACGATGTCACCGGTGTTGACGTCGAGCGGAAGACGCTCGCCGTTCTCGAAGCGACCCGGGCCCACGGCCAGGACGACGCCCTCCTGGGGCTTCTCCTTGGCGGTGTCCGGGATGACCAGGCCAGAGGCCGTGGTCTGCTCGGCGTCGAGCGGCTGGACCACAATGCGGTCCTCAAGCGGCTTGATGGCAACCTTGGAGCTGGTGGTCGTCACGATCCGGCCTCCCCCTTCGGAGATCTCGGGGTTAACTGCGGGGTTAACTGTCTGGGGTGGCGACCAGGTGGATCCGTCGTCGCGGGTGCCGGACCTGCCAGTCGCGCAGTACTGCTGGCACTCTCCAGTGGGGAGTGCCAGAGCCGAGACTATGACCGCGATTAGCACTCGGTCAAGCGGAGTGCCAATTCGGTGCGGTCGTGGCGTGGCAGCCACGGGCAGGGTCCCCTGGCGCGCAACCCAGGAGCATGCGCCCCGGGCGAGGCTCGCGGGACGAAGTTCACGGGCCCGCGACGTCCACGGGCACACGGCTACCGCCGGTCGCACCCGGCCCCGGGGTCCACGGCGCCGTACGATTCCGGCCGGTCCGGCTGCCGCTGCCTCTGCGGTGGCGACATCCGGGGGGCCGCGGACTCCCGCGGCCGGTCCCGCCGCCCGCAGGCGGTGACGACCCGCGACCCGGGCGCCCCGTGATCACCCCGCACGTCCACCTTCGGCCCCGACTCCGACGTCCGCCCCGCCGCCGGCGCCCGGTGCGGGCCGTGCACCTTCTGCGCAGCCTTCCGGCCCAGTCGTTCGATCGGGTCGACCGACTGCGCACATCCGGCGGTGGCAGTCAGAAGAACGCCTGCCGCCAGTAGTCCGGCGAGCAGCCGGCGCGCCCGGCTCATACGCAGTCCTCCGGCCGTGCCACGGCGTAGCCCTTGTCCGTGTCGGTCTTCATGACCGCCGTGATCGTCTTCATGACCGCGCGGATCATGACGGCCAGACCGCCGCTGCCGTCCAAGTCCGGGGCGCCCCCGGAAGTGCGCGAGGGGCGCGGCCGGAACCGCATATCCCGGCCGCCCCGTCGCAGGTCACCCTGCCTGCGACAGATCGAGCCCGACCTCCGCCCCGTCATGGCAAATTCTTCCTTTTGTCGTAAAACCGCATGAGCTCGGATAGTGGCAGCAGTCGAACGATCACTCGGCCCGACACCGCCGCCGACCCCCGAGCGGTCCCCCGGCTGGCTCACAATGGGCCGGTGAACGCCTTCGCCCCGACCGGCCCGACAGACCCGCGCGACCCGAGCAGCCCGAGCGACCCGTCCGGTGCCACCGACCCGCTCACCGACCCGCTCGCCGCCTTCACGGCACTGCGCGCCCCCGAGGGCGCGGCGCTCCTGACCGAGCTGCGGTCCTACGACCCCGCCCAGGAGCTCGCCACCGCGACCCGGCTGCGCCGCAGCCACCCGGCCGCACTGGTCTCGGCGGCGCTGGGGCAGGCGCGGCTGCGGCAGCGGGCGGTGGCGAAGTTCGGTGCCGAGGACGCGTACCGGATGTTCTTCACGCCGAACGGTGTCGAGCAGGCGACCCGGACCTCGGTAGCCACGTACCGGGCCGGCCGGTTCGCCGCAGCCGGCGTCCGCAGCGTCGCCGATCTCTGCTGCGGGATCGGTGGTGACGCCATCGCGCTCGCCCGCGCGGGCATCTCCGTCCTCGCCGTGGACCGCGACCCGCTGACCGCCGAGGTGGCACGCGCCAACGCCGCCGCGCTCGGGCTGGACGCCCTGATCGAGGTGCGGTGCGCCGATGTCACCGAGATCGACACCGCCGCGTACGACGCCGTGTTCGTCGACCCGGCCCGGCGCGGCGGACGCGGCAGGATCTTCGACCCGGAGGCGTACTCCCCGCCGCTCTCCTGGGCGACCGGTGCCGCGCTGAAGGCCCCCCGCGCCGCGCTGAAGATCGCCCCCGGCATCCCGCACGAGGCGGTCCCCGAGCAGGCTGAGGCCGAGTGGATCTCGGACGGCGGCGATGTGAAGGAGGCGGTGCTCTGGTTCGGCGAGGGGTTCGCGGCCGGCTCGTACCGCGCCACGCTGCTCCCGGCCGGCGCGACCCTGTCGGCTCCCGCCGCGCTGCCCGCCCCGCCCGTCGGCCCGGTCGGCCGCTATCTGTACGAGCCGGACGGTGCCGTCATCCGTGCGCATCTGGTCGCCGACATCGTGGAGCGGTCGGGCGGCCGGCTGATCGACGAGACGATCGCGTACGTCACGAGCGACGAACCGTACGACTCCCCGTACACCTCCGCGTACGAGATCACCGACCGGCTGCCGTTCAACATGAAGAAGCTGAAGGCGCTGCTGCGGGAGCGGAAGGTCGGCGTCCTGACCGTCAAGAAGCGGGGCTCGGCCGTCGAACCGGAGGAGCTGCGCCGCAAGATGAAGCTCCAGGGCCCGAACGCCGCGACCGTGTTCCTGACCCGGGTCGCCGGGGCGCCGACCATGCTGATCGGCCACCCCGTGCGGCCGGAGATGCCTTAGGCCAGGTCGGTCAGGTCTTCTGCGTACACCTGGGAGAGCGGCTGCGGGCCCACGTACTGCTGGCAGTTGCACTGCCCGGCTTCGAAGCGGACCGGCTTCTTGCTCTCGTCCCAGGCCGCCGGCACCTCGACCCGCTCATGGCACTTGCCCCGCTTGTCATGCTTCGCAAGGTGGTGCGTGCAGCCGCAGACCGGCTCCGGCGGCCGGTTCGCCGCCTCGACGGCCAGGCGTTCCTGCTTGCTCGCCTCCAGCAGTTCCAGCTTGCGGGTGTGCCGGTTGCGCAGCGCCGTACGGACGTTGTCGACCGCCCATCCGAAGCCGCCGGTCCAGAAGACGATCAGCACCCACCAGTACCACTCCATGTGACACCCTCCCCCTGCGCGGATCCTGCTACGCGGCCAGGATAGGGGCGGGGGCAGCGGTGAGCGCCGCCGCTGACGGAGAACAGCGGCGCGGACCCGCGCGCCCCGACGAGCACCCGCAGCAGCCGACGGCGGTGCACGAACGCCTTGGTGACGCCGGCCAGGCCGGACAGCCGGCCGATCGTCCGGAGGCCCATGAACGACAGGTGGGACGGGCGGGGTCGGTCGACAGCGGGGAGCCCCGCCCGTCCCGGTCCGGTTCAGTCGTACTGCTCACTGTCCAGGTAGTCGTCGTACGCATCGGGCTCGCCGGCCGAGCCGAGGTACTCGGAGTCGTGGACGGCATCCGCCACGTCGGGATCGTGCTCCGGCTCGCCGCTGTAGTCGTACTGATCGGACATGGCGCCTCCTCTCTCGACGGGCACCCGATGCGCCCGGTCACACAGTCAACGAGGCCGCCGAACCGGCCGGTGCGCCCGCGCGACCGGAGTGACTCCATGCGGATGACGGGCGCCACCTCAGTGGCGTACAGCCCGGTTGACCGTGTGCGGCGGCAGCCCCGCCCGGAGCGGCCGCGGCCCGGACCGTCAGGCGTTGAGCAACGCCTCGATGTCGAGCTTCTTCATGCCGAGCATGGCCTTCATGGCCCGGTCCGCCTTGGCCGGGTCCGGGTCGGAGAGCGCCTCGGACAGCCCGCGCGGGACGATCTGCCAGGACAGCCCGTACTTGTCCTTGAGCCAGCCGCACTGACTCTCCTCGCCGCCGTCGGTGAGCTTGGCCCACAGCTCGTCGACCTCCGCCTGCGACTCGCAGTCGACGGAGAGCGAGATCGCTTCGGTGAAGGGGAACTGCGGGCCGCCGTTGAGTGCGATGTACTCCTGGCCGGCCAGCCGGAATTCGACGGTCATGACCGCGCCCGGCTCGCCCGGCGACGCCTCGGTGTAGTGCGTGACGCCCAGCACCTTCGAGTCCCCTCCGAAGATGGAGACGTAGTGGTTCGCGGCCTCCTCGGCCTGGTTGTCGAACCATAGGAAGGTCTTGATCTTCTGCATGGCCTGCTCCTAGGCGACTCGTACGGGGGTGGCTGTGCAAGGTAGACCTTGCCGCCGCCCGAAACTCATCGCGGCGCGCCGCCTTCCTCCGCCTCCTTCTCCGCCCGCGCCAGCAGCAGCGCCTGCTCGCGTGCGTTGCGGGTCAGTCCCGCCGCCCGCACGAATTCCGCCCGCGCCTCGTCCGCACGCCCCAGCCGTGCCAGCAGATCGCCGCGCACGCTCGGCAGCAGGTGGTACGCCGCCAGCGCCCGGTCGCCGGCCAGGGCATCGACCAGTGCGAGCCCGGCCTCGGGCCCCTCGGCCATCGACACCGCGACCGCGCGGTTCAGTTCCACCACGGGTGACGGGGCCGCCTTGGCCAGCAGGCCGTAGAGCGTGGCGATGACCGCCCAGTCCGTCTCCTCGTACGTCACCGCGTGGGCGTGGCACGCTGCGATGGCGGCCTGCAGGGCGTACGGGCCGGGGGCCCCGCCCAGTGCGTTCGCCCGCTCAAGCGCCGCGTACCCGCGCCGGATCAGCAACCGGTCCCAGCGGGACCGGTTCTGGTCGGCGAGCAGGACGGGCTCGCCGTCCGGGCCGGTCCTGGCCGCGGTGCGGGACGCCTGGAGCTCCAGCAGGGCGACCAGGCCGTGCACTTCGGGTTCCTGCCCCATCAGCCCGGCCAGCACCCGGGCCAGCCGCAGCGCGTCCTCGCAGAGCCCCGGGCGCAGCCAGTCGTCGCCCGCGGTGGCCGCGTACCCCTCGTTGAAGATCAGGTAGATCACTTCGAGCACGGAGTCGAGCCGGGCCGCGCGGTCGGAGCCGTACGGCACTTCGAAGGGGACGCCGGCCCGGCCCAGGGTGCGTTTCGCGCGGACGATGCGCTGGGCGACGGTCGGCTCGGACACCAGGAACGCCCGGGCGATCTCGTCGGTGGTGAGGCCGCCGAGCAGCCGCAGGGTGAGCGCGATCCGGGCCTCGGTCGACAGCACCGGGTGGCACGCGGTGAAGATCAGCCGCAGCAGGTCGTCGTCGATGTCGTCGGCCCCCGCGATGTCGTCCGGCCCGGGCGGCTGCACGTCCTCCAGGGTCCGTCCGACCTCGGCGAGCTTGCGGGCGTACGTCTCCTTGCGGCGGACCAGATCGATCGCGCGGTGCTTGGCGGTGGCCGTCAGCCAGGCGCCCGGCCGGTCCGGGACACCCGACTCCGGCCACTGTTCCAATGCCGCGACCAGGGCGTCCTGCGCGAGTTCCTCGGCGATGCCCACGTCCCGCACGATGCGGGCGACACCGGCGATGATCCGCGCGGACTCGATCCTGAATACGGCCTCGACCGCCGCGGCCGCGCTTGCTTCCGTCACGGCCACCCATCAGAGCAGCCGATCAGAAGCGGAGCAAGCGCGGCCGGGCCGGGGGCGGGAGCGCGTACTGGCTCAGCCCTCGGCGATCTCGCGGACCTCGGCGGTGACCGTCCAGTTGTTCGGGTGGATCTCCAGGAACCGCTTGGTCCACTCCAGCGCCTCGGCCTTGTCCTTGCACTGCATGAGGGCGTAGCCGCCGACGACTTCCTTCGTCTCGGTGAAGGGACCGTCGGTGTAGCTCAGCTTGCCGTCCTCCCAGCTGACCCTCGTCCCCTGGGAGGTGGGGGCGAGCCCCGCGGTGTCCAGCATGACCCCGGCCTTGGTGATCTCCTCGAACAGCGCCCCCATGCGCGCCTCGAACTCGGGGTCCGGGGTCTGGGCGGGCAGGTTCTGCTCATCGATGCGGATCATCGACAGAAAGCGCGGCATGGTGACTCCTCGGTGCGGGAGGGCGGGGGCTTTCCCTGCCTCTCACCCTTGCGTCGAACGGGAGACGCCGCAATCGACACACCTCCGGAAGATTTTTCCGGCCTTTATCGCAGGGACGCCCAGAGCCTGCTCGCGGCGGGCTCCTGCGCCACCACCCGGTTGGGGTCGGACGGGGCGGCGACGACGGGCATGGTGACCGTGGTCAGCCCGGTCGAGGAGAGGGCGCCGAGGCTCTGCGCCAGGCCCCTCAGCTCGCCGAGCGAGTCGAGGCCGGTGTCCGTGGTCAGACTGCCGGTGACCGCGTCCACCATCTTGTACAGGCCGGCCGGGTCGGTCAGCAGATCGGTCTTCCCGGCCTCCTGCAGCAGCGCCTCGACCAGCTGTTGCTGGAGCTTTATCCGGCCCAGGTCGCTGCCGTCGCCGATGCCGTGGCGGGTGCGGGCGAAGGCCAGGGCCTGGGTGCCGTCGAGCCGGTGGGTGCCCGCGCCGAGGTGGAGATGACTGCTGTCGTCGTCGATGTCCTGCGTCGTGGTGACGGTCACCCCGCCCAGCGCGTCGACGAGACCGGCGAAGCCGGCGAAGTCGATCTCGATGTAGTGGTCCATCCGGACACCGGTGAGCTGCTCCACCGTCTTGACCGCGCAGACGGGACCGCCGACCGCGTACGCGCTGTTGAACATCGTCCGGTAGGTCGTCGGAGTGGTGCCGCCCGAAGGGGTCGGACACGAGGGGCGCGTCACCAGGGTGTCGCGCGGAATGCTGACGACGGTGGCCTTCGTACGGTCGGCATCGACATGGACGACCATCGCCGTGTCGGAGCGGGCGCCCGTGCTGTCACCGCCGCCGAGCGCGGAGTTCTCGCTGCCGCTGCGCGAGTCCGACCCGAGAACCAGGATGTTCAGCACACCGGTCGGCAGCGGGGACGCGGAGGCCGAGGGCGACGCCGACGCCGAGGGAGCCGCGGTCGGCACGGTGACGGGCGCCCTGGCGGGGCGGTCGTCACCCAGCGCGCTGTCGATGTCCACACTGCGGATGTTCTGGTTCAGATGCCAGTACGCCCACCCCGCCCCGGCCGCGGCGAGCACCAGGATGCAGCCCATCACTGCCGCGGCCGCCTTGAGCCGACGGGAACGGCGTCTCTTGTCTCCGGTCACGTCGAGGAACGTAAGTCCGAATTATTACGCCGGGAACCCTTGTTCGGTTTTCTTTCGGGAAATCTCAGGATCCGTTGAGTTTTCTCATGTCCCGCCGACATCCCGGCCGGTGTCCGGACCGGCGACCTCGAACCGCCAGCGGTGCACCGCCCGGGTGATCAACTCCGGCTCGGGCTCGGGAAGTTCGGGCAGCACGTCGCCGTACGCCGCCTCCCACCAGGTGATGACCAGCACCCGGTCCTGCGGCGCGCGCAGCAGCTCGTACCGCAGCGGCTCGTACGCCAGCTCGCCCGTGCGCGCCCGCGCCCACTCCAGCAGCTCGGCGCCCCGGCCTGCCACGGCCCGGGCCTCCCACATGAGGGCGACGGTCATGAGTAGAGGTTGTCCTTGCTGACCTCGTGCACATGATCGTGGTCGTGGTGGTACGTGCTGCCCGGCACATGCGTGTCCGTCACCGGCAGCGACGAGTCCGCCGACAGCTCCAGGTCCGACGCCGACCGGTTGCGGGCCACCATCTCGGCGCCCAGCGCCGCGACCATCGCACCGTTGTCCGTGCACAGCCCCGGCCGCGGCACCCGCAGCCGGATGCCGGCCCGCTCGCACCGCTCCTGGGCCAGTGCCCGCAGCCGCGAGTTGGCCGCGACCCCGCCGCCGATCATCAGATGGTCGACACCCTCGTCCTTGCAGGCCCGGACGGCCTTGCGGGTGAGCACATCCACCACGGCCTCCTGGAAGGACGCCGCCACATCCCGAACCGGCACCTCCTCGCCCGCGGCCCGCTTCGCCTCGATCCAGCGGGCGACGGATGTCTTCAGGCCGGAGAAGGAGAAGTCGTACGCGGGGTCGCGCGAGCCGCTCAGTCCGCGCGGGAACGCGATGGCCTTCGGGTCGCCCTCCTTCGCCAGCCGGTCGATGACCGGCCCGCCGGGGAAGCCGAGGTTCAGCACCCGGGCGATCTTGTCGAAGGCCTCGCCCGCCGCGTCGTCGATGGTCGCGCCCATCGGCCGTACGTCGTTGGTGATGTCCGGCGCGAGCAGCAGCGACGAGTGGCCGCCGCTGACCAGCAGCGCCATGGTCGGCTCGGGCAGCGGGCCGTGCTCCAGCTGATCGACGCAGATGTGCGAGGCGAGGTGGTTCACGCCGTACAGCGGCTTGTTCAGCGCGTACGCGTACGCCTTCGCCGCCGAGACGCCGACGAGCAGCGCGCCCGCGAGCCCGGGACCGGCCGTGACGGCGATGCCGTCGAGGTCGCGGGCGCTGATGCCGGCTTCCTTCAGGGCGCGTTCGATGGTGGGGACCATCGACTCCAGGTGGGCGCGGGAGGCGATCTCCGGGACGACGCCGCCGAAGCGGGCATGGGTGTCGACGCTGGACGCGATGGCGTCGGCGAGCAGCGTCGTACCGCGGACGATACCGACGCCGGTCTCGTCGCAGGAGGTCTCGATGCCGAGTACGAGCGGTTCGTCAGCCATCAGTCAGTCTCTGTCTCTTGTACGGGCTCTTGTGCGGGCTCTTGCACCGTCAGGCGCATGACGAGCGCGTCGATGTTGCCCGGCTGGTAGTAGCCGCGGCGGAAGCCGATCGGTTCGAAGCCGAAGCGTTCGTACAGCTTCTGCGCGCGGGTGTTGTCGACCCGGACCTCGAGCAGCACCTCGGCGCACTCGAAGGCCGTGGCGTGCTTCAGCAGGTCGGTGAGGAGTTCCGAGCCGAGGCCGCCGCCCCAGTGGTCACGGGTGACGCCGATCGTCTGGACGTCGGCGAGGTCACCGGCCGCGGCGAGCCCCGCGTACCCGACGATCCGGCCGGTGACCGGGGACTCGGCGACGACATAGCGCCGGGTCGCCTGCGGGCCGCGCGCGTGCGCCAGCTCGGACCAGAACATACCGGCCGACCAGGCGTCCTCCGGGAACAGCTCGTGTTCGAGCTCCAGCACCGGATCGATGTCCCACCAGCGCATTTCGCGCAGTACGGCAGTCGGGGGCGTCACTTCGGGGTGACCACCTTGTAGTTCTTCGGGACCTGGGCGTCGGGCCTGCGCAGATACAGCGGCTGCGGCGGCAGCAGCTGCGCTCCCGCGGCGAGACGCTCGGCGGCCAGGGCTGCGAGCGCACCCGCGGAGACGTGCTCGGGACCGCGGGCGTCCGGGAACGCGTCGGGGTAGAGCGCCGCGCCCGCCCCGACCACCGGAAGACCGGCGAGCTGTTCGGCGATGTCGGCGGGCCGGTCGACGGCGGGTTCACCGATGCGGGTACGGGGGTCCTCGTACCGCGCCCAGTAGACCTCCTTGCGGCGGGCGTCCGTCGCGACGGCGAACGGGCCCTCCAGGCCGCTGCGCCCGGCGGCGTACGCGAGGCCGTCCAGCGTGCACAGCCCGTACACCGGCACGGAGAGCACCGAGCCGAACGTCGCGGCCGTCACCAGCCCGACCCGCAGGCCCGTGTACGGTCCCGGGCCGACGCCCACGACCACCCCGGTCACGGCGTCGAGTCCCGTCCCTGCGTCGCCGAGGACCCGGTCGACAGCGGGCAGCAGCAGCTCCCCGTGCCGTCGGGCGTCGACCTGACTCGACTCGGCGACGACGGCGGTCCCGTCGTGCAGGGCAACGGTGACGGCGGGGGTGGCGGTATCCACAGCGAGCAAGAGCACGCAAACAGCCTACGGCTCCGGCGACGGCACCACGGCTCCCCGTACGGAGTCCCGTTCCCACCGGCCGCTGCTGCTACCGTCACCCGGTGTACGCGGGTACGACGTAAACGCTTGTACGACATGCGACATACGAAGCGCTTGCGTGACAGACGAAAGCGAAAGGGGCGCGCACGGTGGCAAGGGGCAGCTCGGGAATCGTGGCCGGGCTCACTGCGGCGGCACTCGCCGCGGTCGGTTTCCTGGCCTACCAGGCATCGGCGAATGTCCCCGAGACACTCGCCGTCCCCAGCCCGAAGGCGACCAGCACCGCCCCCGCCGCCGGCCACGCCGCCGAGCACAAGGACAAGAAGAACCCGCTCGCGGTCCCCGCCGACTCCGGCGCCGGGGCGCGGGTCGTGTACGCGCTGGACGACCGGCGGGTGTGGCTGGTCGACGCGAAGGGAAAGATGCTCCGGTCCTTCGCGGTCATGCCGAGTTCCGTGAATCCGCGGCCCGGGTCGTACAAGGTGCGTTCGCGCACGGGCGTCATCAAGGGCTCGGACGGCGTGCCGATCGAGCACGTGGTGCTGTTCGCGATGGCCGACGGCGGCGTGCCCGTCGGGTTCAGTGCGGCGCAGGACGGCTCCATGAAGAGCCCCGACCCGAAGCGGAAGACCGGCGGGGTACGGATGAAGCGGGCGGACGGCAACGCGATGTGGGCGTTCGCGACGGTCGGCGCAAAGGTGGTCGTGGTCCCGTAACGCCCGGGCGGAAGCCGGCTGCGCGCCGTCTCGTGCGGAAGCCCGCTACGCGGCGTCGCGCTCCTCGGACGCCTGCGGCTCCCCTGATTCCTGCCGTTCCTCGGACGGCGGGGTGGAGACCGCGTTGGCCGCGGCGCAGGCCGCCAGCAGATCCTTCATCGACACCGCGGACGGCACTGGCGGCTGCGGCTGCGCTTCACGCTCGGGCGTCGGCATGGATGCCTCCTGGGGCTCCGGTGGAAGGCGTGGTTAGGTAGACCTAACCCGCTCTCGGCATCCATGTGACCACGCCCGGCCCGCCCCGCGCAACAATATGCCGACAGCCTGTCGGAAAACTCGTCTGCGCGGGCTCAGTGCGCCGCTTCCAGCGCCGCCCGCAGCCCGGACCAGCGCGCGCCGATCCCGACCAGCGTCACCGAGCGCCGTTCGTCGTCCGTATCACCGACCGCGCGGTGGATCACCACGTGCAGCCGGTCGTCCGACAGCTCCTCGACCTTGCCGTCGCCCCACTCCACGACCACCACCGACTCCGGCAGCGACACGTCGAGGTCCAGGTCCTCCATCTCGTCGAGCCCGCCGCCCAGCCGGTACGCGTCGACATGGACGAGCGCCGGGCCGGTGCCCAGCGACGGGTGGACGCGGGCGATCACAAAGGTGGGAGAGGTCACGGCGCCGCGCACCCCGAGGCCCTCACCGAGGCCCCGGGTCAGCGTCGTCTTCCCGGCGCCGAGCTCACCGCTGAGCATCACGAGGTCGCCGGGGCGCAGCAGGCCGGCGATCCGGCGGCCCAGGGCCTGCATCTGTTCGGGGGAGGTGACGTCGAGGCGGGCGGTGACCGGGGTTTCCCCGGCGGGGGCCGCTCCGGCCTGCGTCTCCCCGGGCGCCGGGTGCGCGACCGGTGCGTTTGCGGCGTCAGCCGCCAGGCTGTTGTGCGGTGCTTCCATGCCCGCCAACGTTAGCCGCTGCCGGTACGGCTCCGATCCGGACCAACAGGTCCGCCATCCGGTCCGTCACCGTCTCCGGGTGCTCCAGCATCACCAGATGCCCGGCGTCCGGCACGATGACCAGCTCCGCGTCCGGCAGCTCGTCGGCGATGGCCTCGCTGTGCGAACTGGGCGTCACCAGGTCCTTGTCGCCCGCCAGGATCAGCACCGGGATGTCGCGGAACGCGGGCAGCGCCGCACTCTTGTCGTGCTCGGTGAAGGCCGGGTAGAACTCCGCGACCACATCGATCGGGGTGGACTCGATCAGCCGCTCGGCGAACCGCTCGACCGCCGGATCCACGTCCCGCGAACCGAACGAGTACCGCTTGATGAGCCCGGCGAAGAGATCGGCGGTCGCCCGCCTGCCCCGCTCCACCAGCTCCGCCTGCGAGCCGAGCGCCTTCAGCACCCCGGGCAGCACCCGTCGCACGGCGTTCACGCCCGCGACCGGCAGCCCGAAGCTGACCTCGCCGAGCTTCCCGCTCGACGTGCCGACGAACGCGACGGCGGCGACCCGGTCCCGGATCAACTGCGGGTACTGATCGGCGAGCGCCATGATCGTCATGCCGCCCATCGAGTGCCCGACCAGCAGCAGCCGGCCCTCGGGGGCGGCCGCGTCGATGACCGCCTTCAGGTCGCGGCCGAGCTGGTCGATGCCGACCGTCACACCCTCGGCCTGGGCCCGGCCGCGCTCGGAGCGGCCGTGGCTGCGCTGGTCCCAGTGCACGGTGCGCACCAGGCCGCGCAGCGCCGCCCGCTGGAAGTGCCAGGAGTCCTGGCTGAGGCAGTAGCCGTGGCTGAAGACGACGGTGACGGGCCCGGGGGCCTTGCGGCCGAAGAGCCGGCGCCGCCGCGGTCCGGTACCGGCGGCCCCGGCGCCCGCCCCCGGTCCGGTGCCCGCGCCCGTACCACCGTCCGGTTCGACCTCGTCGGTCTCGTAGTACAGCTCGGTGCCGTCGTCGGCGGTGGCCCGGCCGGGCATGCCGCGCAGCGAGCCGTACGGCCCCGAGGCGTCCAGCGCCAGCCTGGCCCTCCTGCGCATGCCCCGGCCGACAGTCATCCGCTCGACCGCGACCCCGGCCGCCGCACCGGCCGCGATCACGCCTATGGCGGCTCCGGCAATGCCTGCCCGGCGCCAGCCGACCGCCACAGCGGCCGCCGTCGCCATCGCGTCCCCCGCACTGCTCTCGCTCACCGTGCCGCGCTCCTCGTCGATCGTTGTCCGTCAGGTCTGGTCAGGAGATGCAGGACGTGCCGGATCGGGCTTGATCAGGTCGGATCGGGCGGGGTCTCGTTCTCGGCGGCCCGGATCCCGTCCGGGCCGGCCTGGGCGTCGTTCTCGTCGGCAGGGGTCTCGTTCACATAGACGCGCGGTACCCGGCCGCCGATGCGGGTGACGATCTCGTACGCGATCGTGCCGGCCGCCTCCGCCCAGTCCTCGGCACTCGGCTCACCCCGGTCCCCCGGCCCGAACAGCACCGCGTCGCTGCCCACCTCGACGACGTCCCCACCGAGGTCGACGACGAACTGGTCCATCGCCACCCGGCCCGCGACCCGCCTCAGGGCGCCGCCGACGAGGACCGGGCCGCGCCCGGAGGCGTGGCGCGGGATGCCGTCCGCGTAGCCGAGCGGGATCAGGCCGAGCGTCGTCTCGGCGGACGTCGTGTAGTGGTGCCCGTAGCTGACACCGTGACCCGCCGGCACCTGCTTGACCAGGGCGATCGACGCGGCGAGCGTCATCACCGGGCGCAGCCCGAAGTCCGCCGGGGTGCCCAGCTCGGGGCTGGGCGAGATGCCGTACATGGCGATCCCGGTCCGTACGAGGTCGAAGTGCGACTCGGGGACCGTCAGCGTCGCCGGAGAGTTCGCCATGTGCCGTACCTCGGGTTCGACGCCCGCCTTCTCCGCGTACGCCACCATGTCCCGGTACACGCCCAACTGGGCGGCGATCGACGGGTGGCCCGGCTCGTCGGCGCAGGCGAAGTGGGACCAGAGGCCGGTGATGCGGACCGTGCCCGCCTGCTCGGCGGTGCGGGCGGCGGCGACCAGCTCCGGCCAGTCGGCGGGCTGGCAGCCGTTGCGCCCGAGGCCCGTGTCGGCCTTGAGCTGGATACGGGCCGGCCGGCCGGCCTCCTCGGCCGCGGCGACGACCTCGCGCAGCGCCCACATACCGCTCACCGACACGTCGATGTCGGCCTCGATCGCCTCGCGCCAGGGGCCGCCCGGCGTCCACAGCCAGCACATCACCCGGCCGCCGAGCCCGGCGGCGCGCAGGGCCAGTGCCTCGTGCGGCGTCGCGGTGCCGAGCCAGGTCGCCCCGGCTTCGAGCGCGGCCCTGGCACAGGGCACCGCCCCGTGCCCGTACGCGTCGGACTTGACGACGGCCATGAGTTGCGCGCCGGCCGCCCGGGCACGCAGCGCGCGCACGTTGGCGCGCAGTGCGGCGAGGTCGATCTCGGCTCGGGCTCTCAAGGACGCTGTCTCGTTCATCGCGCCCAGTCTCTCAGAGGCGTACGACAGGGCCCTCAGGTACCGGGCCCGGGGCGCGTCAGGGGCGTCGGGACCACGCACGACGCCGCCGACGTCACCGGTGGCGCAGCTCATGTTCCACATGGTCGACGAGGACCGGGACATGACTGTGCGGGACGTCCTTCACCGCCGTGACCAGGGTCACCGGCCCACCCGCGCGGACCAGTTCCACCAGCTCATGGACCGCCGCCGTGTGCACGGGGTCGGCGAGCTCGGCACGGTAGCGGTCGACGAAGTCGTCGTAGCGGGTGCCGGTGCGGTCCTCGTGGTACCAGGAGCGGAGTTCGTTCGACGGTGTGAGGTCCTTGAGCCACCGGTCGATCCTTGCCCGGTCCTTGGCGACGCCGCGGGGCCAGAGCCGGTCGACGAGGACCCGGGTCCCGTCACCGTCCTCCTGCGGGTCGTACACCCGGCGTACCCGTACCGAACTGCTGCCCACCGTCGACCACTCCTCACCGGCTCTCATCTGCGGTTCCCTGCCCGCTGGTGCTCAGGATCGCTCAGGCCCGTACGTCCCGCCACGCCGCCGGGATCGCGTCCGCGACGTCCTGCGCGGCGACCGGGCCGCCGTCCGAGGCGTGCCGGGCCGCCAGACCGTGCAGATGGGCACCGACGGAGGCGGCGTCGCGCGGATCGAGGCCCGCGGCCAGCAGGGATCCCGTCAGCCCGGAGAGGACGTCGCCGCTGCCCGCCGTGGCCAGCCAGGAGGTGCCGGTCGGATTGACCCGTACGGGAGTGTGCTCGGTGTCGGTGGCGACCAGCGTCGTCGACCCCTTGAGCAGCACGGTGGCGCGGTAGCGGGCGGCGAGTTCCCGCACGGCGGCGAGCCGCCCCGCCTCGACCTCCTCGCGCGGCACGCCGAGCAGCGCGGCAGCCTCCCCGGCGTGCGGGGTGAGCAGCGTCGGAGCGGTGCGCGACCGCACGACGGAGGCGTCGAGCAGCCGCAGCCCGTCCGCGTCCACCAGTACCGGGACATCGGCGGCCAGCACGTCGGCGACCGCCGAGACGGCCGCCGTACCGTCACCGAGCCCGGGGCCGACGACCCATGCCTGCACCCGCCCCGCCTTCGACGGCGGCCCCGAGTGGACCAGGGTCTCGGGGTGCCGGGCGATCACGGCGTCGGCGCCCGGGCCGACGTACCGCACCGCCCCCGCACCGCCCCGCAGCGCCCCGCCGACGGCGAGCACCGCCGCTCCCGGATACCGGGCGGACCCGGCGACGATGCCGACGACCCCGCGCCGGTACTTGTCGCTCTCACTGGCGGGAACGGGCAGCAGCGCGGCGACGTCCGCGTACTGCAGCGCCTCCAGATCGGGTACGCCGGGCAGCTCGTCGTCGAGCCCGATGTCGACGAGGCGCAGCGCGCCCGCCCGGTCGGCGGCCGGGTCGATGAGCAGCCCCGGTTTGTACGTGCCGAAGGTGACCGTCGCATCGGCCCGCACGGCGTCGCCGAGCACCTCACCGGTGTCCGCCTCGACACCGCTGGGCAGATCGACGGCGACGATCGGTGCCCCGGTCGCCTCGAGGGCCCGCACCAGCGCGGCCGCGCCCTCACGCAGCCCGCCGCGGCCGCCGATGCCGGTGATGCCGTCGACGACGAGATCGACACGGCCGATCAGGTCCGTGCTCACCCGGTCGGCGCCGTCCACACGCCCGCCCGCCGCGCGGAGCGCCGCGACCCCGCCCTCGTGGGCCCGGTCCGGCGCGGTCAGCAGGGCGCGGACGCCCGCGCCGCGCCGGGCCAGCCGGGCCCCCGCGTACAGCGCGTCGCCGCCGTTGTCGCCGCTGCCGACGAGCAGGACGACCCGGGACCCGTACACCCGGCCGCTCCGCCGCAGCAGATCGGCGCAGGCCGCCGCGAGACCCGCGGCGGCCCGTTGCATCAGGGCGCCGTCGGGCAGCCGTGCCATCAGGGCGCGCTCGGCGGCCCGTACGGTCTCCACGCTGTACGCAGTTCGCATACGGTCAACCCTCCGCGATCA
The DNA here is from genome assembly GCF_036108815.1 of Streptomyces sp. NBC_00353. Classification (NCBI taxonomy): domain Bacteria; kingdom Bacillati; phylum Actinomycetota; class Actinomycetes; order Kitasatosporales; family Streptomycetaceae; genus Streptomyces; species Streptomyces sp. NBC_00353. Next base: position 4,620,027 of record NZ_CP107985.1, read on the forward strand.
CCACGGCCGACGCCACCCCCGCGTCATGGCTCAGCGAGACGTGCCAGTGCTGTACGCCCAGCTCGGCCGCGCGCGCGGCGACGGTGCCGACGACGCGCAGCCGGGGCTGCCCGCTGTCCTCGACGAACACCTCGGCATCCGTCCACAGCAGATCGCCGGGCGCCCCCAGCGCCTTGGCGATGGCCTCCTTGGCGGCGAACCTGGCGGCCAGCGAGGCGATCCCACGCCGCTCGCCGCTGGGCAGCAGCAACTCGCTGTCCAGGAACAGCCGCTGAGCCAGATGCGGCGTACGCTGCAGCGCCGCGTCGAACCGTTCGATCTCCGCCACATCGATCCCGACCCCGATGATCACGCGCTCACTCACTCATTCATTGGTTCACTCGACGGTCACGGACTTCGCCAGATTGCGTGGCTGGTCCACCTCGTTGCCGCGGGCGGTGGCCAGTTCGCAGGCGAAGACCTGCAACGGCACGGTCGCCACCAGCGGCTGAAGCAGCGTAGGCGTAGCGGGGATCCAGATCAGATGGTCGGCGTACGGAACGACCGCCTCGTCGCCCTCCTCCGCGATGACGATGGTGCGCGCGCCACGCGCCCGGATCTCCTGGATGTTCGACACGATCTTCTCGTGGAGCACCGACCGGCTGCGCGGCGACGGCACGACCACGACGACCGGCAGATCGTTCTCGATGAGCGCGATCGGCCCGTGCTTCAGCTCACCGGCGGCGAAGCCCTCGGCATGCATGTACGCGAGTTCCTTGAGCTTCAACGCGCCTTCGAGGGCCACCGGGTAACCCACATGGCGCCCCAGGAAGAGGACGGTGTCCTGGTGCGCCAGCGAGCGGGCCAGCTCCCGCACCGGCTCCATGGTCTCCAGCACCCGTTCGACCTGCCCGGGGACCTCGGAGAGCTGCCGGACGACGGTCCGGATCTCGTCGCCCCACTTCGTGCCGCGGGTCTGGCCGAGATACAGGGCGACGAGATAACAGGCGACGAGCTGCGTCAGGAACGCCTTGGTCGAGGCGACGGCGACCTCCGGTCCGGCGTGCGTGTACAGCACCGCGTCGGACTCACGTGGAATGGTCGACCCGTTCGTATTGCAGATGGCGAGGACCTTCGCTCCCTGCTCGCGGGCGTGCCGCAGAGCCATCAGCGTGTCCATCGTCTCCCCGGACTGGGAGATCGCGATGACGAGGGTGCGCTGGTCGAGGATCGGGTCGCGGTAGCGGAACTCGCTGGCGAGCTCCGTCTCGCAGGGCAGCCGGGTCCAGTGCTCGATGGCGTACTTGGCGATCATCCCGGCGTGGAACGCGGTCCCGCAGGCGACGATGACGACCTTGTCGACCTCCCGGAGCACATGCGGCGGGATGCGCACCTCGTCGAGGTGGAGCGAGCCCGCGCGGTCGATCCGGCCCAGCAGGGTGTCGGCGACCGCCTTCGGCTGCTCGGAGATCTCCTTGAGCATGAAGTAGTCGTAGCCGCCCTTCTCGGCCGCGGAAGCGTCCCAGTCCACGTGGTACTTACGGACATCCGCGGGCTGTCCGTCGAAGTCGGTGACCGTGACGGACTCCCGCCGCAGCTCGACGACCTGATCCTGCCCCAGCTCGATCGCGGACCGGGTGTGCGCGATGAACGCGGCCACATCGGAGGCCAGAAACGCCTCCCCCTCCCCGACCCCGACCACCAGCGGCGAGTTCCGCCGGGCCCCCACCACCACATCCGGCTCATCGGCATGCACGGCCACCAGGGTGAACGCCCCTTCGAGCTGTCGGCAGACCTGCCGCATCGCCTCCGCCGGATCACCGCTCGACGAGTACGCCTCGGCGAGCAGATGGGCGACGACCTCGGTGTCGGTCTCGGACGCCAGATCGTGGCCGCGCTCGGCAAGTTCGGCGCGCAGCGCGGCGAAGTTCTCGATGATGCCGTTGTGCACGACGGCGACGCGCCCCGCGTTGTCGAGATGCGGGTGGGCATTGGCATCGGTGGGAGCGCCGTGGGTGGCCCAACGGGTGTGCCCGATCCCGGTGGTCCCGGCCGGAAGGGGCTGCTCCACCAGCGCCTTCTCCAGATTGACGAGCTTCCCGGCCTTCTTCACGGAGGCAAGCCCGCCGTCCGCGAGAACGGCGATGCCCGCGGAGTCGTAACCCCGGTATTCGAGGCGCTTGAGCCCCGCGACGACAACATCGAGCGCGGACTGCCCACCGACGTAACCGACGATTCCACACATAACGATCCTTTCGTGGTCGCCCTCCCCTCGCTTGGCATCGTCGCAGAAGGGACGCGGAGCGGCCGGGATCATTCGTCGGCGGAGTCACTGCAATCCGCTGCGAGCCGCAGCCCAAGGTCCGCTTCCCCCTCCTGCGCCCACCGCCGAGGCGCTGCGATCTGCCGGCCGCCCAGGCGCAGGCCTCGGACTCGGCACCGTCGATCCGGTACGCCCCGGCCGGCCTCGCCGACGGTCCACGAGAGAGGAGCGGGCACCCTGGTCAATCCGGCCGCGGGTGTCGGAGACGGCGGCGTCGGACGTGGCCCTGACGTGCGGTGAAGTCCCCTCCGGTTCCGCTCGGCGGACGGCCGTAAAACTCACCGCCGCACTGTCCGCGCAGGCTGCTAACCTCCGGTTCTTCGTTGTCTCACCCCGCCCGTCGTCGACACGCCCGCGAGCCGTCCCGCACGCGAGCCCCCACCGGTCGCGTCCGCTCCGAGGACTGTCATGTCACAGACCAACACCCTGATACGTGCGGAGTTCGACCTCTGCGCAAACATCCCCTCCCTGGCCGATCTGCGCACCTCCGTACTGAACAACGACTGGGAGTCGACCGAGGCGTACTTCGACTTCCTCGACCACGAGGACGACCGGGCGATCGCGTCGTCGGTGGTCACCGGCCTCAGCACCGCCGAGCGGTTCCTGGAGCAGGTCGTCGCCGAGCGGCCCGGATCCGCGCTGGCGCGGACGCTGCTCGCCGGGCGGTACATCGCCATCGGCTGGGCCATCCGCAGCTCGTACACCGCCGCCCATGTCTCGCAGTCCCAGTTCCGGCAGTTCCACAGCTGGCTGCGGCGCGCCGAGCAGTTGCTGATCGACGTCTGCGCCGAGCACCCCACGTACGCCCCGGCCTGGACCACCCGGCTGACCACCGCGCGCGGACTGGAGCTCGGGCAGAGCGAGGCGCGGCGGCGCTACGACCGGCTGGCGGAGCATCACCCGCACCACATCCAGGGGCAGCTGGCCCTGCTGCAGCAGCTGTGCCCGAAGTGGGGCGGCAGCTGGGAGGCCGCGTTCGGGTTCGCGCGGTCCTGCCTGGAGTCGGCGCCGCCCGGCAGCCACGCCGGACGGCTGATCGCCGGGGTGTATCTGGAGCAGTGGCTGGACGACTCCGAGGACGGCCGGAGCGACGTGCTGCGGCCGACCGCGGTACGGGACGAACTGCTGGCCGCCGCCGCCCGCTCCGTGCAGCATCCGGACTACCGGCCGGGCTTCCACTGGGTGGGCGACCACAACGAGTTCGCGGGGGCGCTGAGCCTGGGCGGCCACTACCGGGAGGCCGCGCCGTTCTTCCGCACGGTCGGCGACAAGGCGACCGAATCGCCCTGGGGCTACTACGGCGACAAGCAGGTCCAGTTCCTCAAGCACCGCAAGATCGCACTGGCGAAGGGCTGAGCCGATGTCCCAGGAAACCACCGCCACCGACCCGGACATCCGCACCACCGAGGTCGACTCCATCCGTACGGTGCTGGCCCCCGCTCCCGGCCCCGTCACCGCCGGGCTCTTCTTCCGCGTCGGGGTCGCCGACGAGACCCTCGCCACCGCCGGGATCACCCACCTGGTGGAGCACCTGGCGCTGCACCGGCACGGCGTCTCCGATCTGCACTACAACGGCGCCACCGCCGCCACCTACACCCTCTTCCATGTCACCGGCACCCCCGACGAGGTCGTCACGTACCTCAACGGGGTCTGCGCGGCGCTGCGCGACCTGCCCGTGGAGCGGCTGGAGACCGAACGCGACATCCTCCGAACGGAAGCTGCGGGCCGCGGTCGCGGTCCCAACCACCGACTGCCGCTGTGGCGGTACGGAGCACAGGGCTACGGCCTCAGCAGCTACGCCGAGTACGGCACCTGGCATCTGACCGCGGACGCGGTGCGCGACTGGGCACGGACCCGGTTCACCCGGGACAACGCCGTCCTGTGGATCACCAGTGACACCGTGCCCGACGGACTCGACCTGGCTCTTCCGGCCGGCTCCCCGCAGCCACCGCCCGTGGTGACGTCGGCGCTGCCCGTCACCCCGGCCTTCATCCACGGTGACGACGGCGGAGTCGTCCTGGACGGCATCGTCCGACGTTCCACGGCCGCCACGCTCCTCTGCGAGGTGCTCGGCCGTGCGCTCTACTCCGATCTGCGCCAGAACGGCGGCTACTCGTACATCGCCGACAGCAGCTACCACCCGCGCGACAACGACTTCGCGACCATCACCGCGTTCGCCGACGCCCTTCCCAAGAAGCAGGACGCGGTGGTCGGTGGCTTCGTGGACGTGCTGGCCAGGCTGCGGGCGGGCCGCATCGAGCAGTCCGAACTCGACTCGGCGCGTGCCAAGATCCTCAAGGTGTACGACACACCCGATGCCGGGGCGGCCAGACTGCCCTCGTACGCCCTGAACCTGCTCTGCGGACACCGGAACCTCACCCCCGACGAGCACCGGGCCGAGCTGGCCGCCGTCACCGTCGGCGACCTGCGCGACGTGGCCCGCGAGCTGCACTCCACGGCACTGATCCAGGTGCCGGGCCGGGACGTCGAATGGGCCGGGTTCACGTCCGCCCCGCAGTGGTCCACCACGTCCCGGGCCCTCGCGGGGACCACGCACCGCTCCCCCGGGAACGACGACGTGGCACTGGTCGTCGGCCCCAGGAGCGTCACGCTGCGCACCCCCGGCGGCGAGATCACCGTGCGGTACGAGGCCTGCGCCGCCCTGCAGGTCTTCCCGGACGGCGCCCGGCACCTCACGGGCCTCGACGGCTTCACCGTCGCGGTGGAACCGACGCTGTACGACCGGCTCGGCCCGGACCGGGTCGCGGTGATCGACGCCGGGGTGCCGGCCGCCGCGGTGGTACGGATGCCGGAACGTGACGCCGACTCCATCCCCCGGCCCGCGTCCTCGCCCGGCGGCGGGCTGAAGAGCCGGACCCGGTCCGTGCTGAGGTCGCTGCGGATCGGCCGCTGAGGCTGATGCCCCCGCGGCTGCAGGTGGGGGACCGGCCCCGGAGCGGGACGGCCCCCCGCTCGTCCTGGCGAGGAGCCGGCTGCGGGGAACCTGGCAGGACAGCTCGTATTCGCCGCGAACGGCACCTTCAGCGCCACGGAGGTGTCCGTCGGGTTCGCCCCCGGCGATGTCAGTGGCGAACTCGTGGCCAGGGGCAAGCCCGATTCCGCCCTCCTGTGGACCTTCATCGGCGACCCCGACAGCGGAGAGCTCTGTGTGCTCAGGAAAGTGAGCACACAACCGTAGGCGGCACGTCCGGAACGAGCCCTTTCGTCTCCCCACGTGACCGACCCCACCCCCCACTCCGTTAAAACTCCCGCAACAATGAACTCGTGATCACTTCGCCGCCACGGAGCACCCAGCGACGCGCCGAGCACGCTTCGACGCCGTACGTCGACCTGTCGCGTGCCGAATGGAGTGCCCTGCGCGACAAGACCCCGCTGCCGCTGACCGCCGCCGAGGTCGAGCAGCTGCGCGGGCTCGGGGACGTCATCGACCTCGACGAGGTGCGGGACGTCTACCTGCCGCTCTCCCGGCTCCTGAACCTCTACGTCCAGGCCACCTCCGGCCTGCGCGGCGCCCTCAACACCTTCCTCGGGGACGCGGGCAACGGCCACGGTGCGCAGCGCGGCACTCCTTTCGTCATAGGGGTCGCGGGCAGTGTCGCCGTCGGCAAGTCCACCAGCGCCCGTATCCTCCAGGCGCTGCTGGCCCGCTGGCCCGAGCACCCCCGGGTCGAGCTGGTGACCACGGACGGGTTCCTGCTGCCGATGAAGGAGCTCCAGGCGCGCGGGCTGATGTCGCGCAAGGGGTTCCCGGAGTCGTACGACCGACGCGCCCTGACCCGCTTCGTCGCCGACATCAAGGCCGGCAAGGACGAGGTGACCGCGCCCGTCTACTCGCACCTGATCTACGACATCGTGCCGGGCGAGCGGCTCACCGTACGCCGCCCCGACATCCTGATCGTCGAGGGCCTCAACGTGCTGCAGCCCGCGCTGCCCGGCAAGGACGGCCGCACCAGGGTCGGGCTCGCCGACTACTTCGACTTCAGTGTGTACGTGGACGCGCGGGCCGAGGACATCGAGACCTGGTATCTCAACCGCTTCCGCAAACTGCGCGAGACCGCGTTCCAGAACCCGTTCTCGTACTTCCGTAAGTACACACAGGTCTCCGAGGAGGAGGCCATGGAGTACGCCCGCACGATGTGGCGGACCATCAACAAGCCCAACCTGCTGGAAAATGTGGCCCCCACCCGGGGCCGTGCCACCCTGGTGCTGCGCAAGGGCCCGGATCACAAGGTCCAACGTCTGTCGCTGCGCAAACTCTGAGACTCCGACCTCCCGGGAGTACCCGCGTGCTGCACCTGCGCCTGATCGTCCCCGCCGACCGTACGGACGAGGTGCTGCATCTCGTCGAGCACACTGTCGGCACCACGCATCTGGTGGTGCTGCCCGCGGCCGCCCGTGACCCGGCGGGCGATGTGGTGCTGTGCGACGTGGCGCGCGAGGCGGGCGACGAGCTGATCAACGCCCTGCGCACACTCGGTGTCGACGAGTCCGGCTCGATCACCGTCGAGCACTCGGACCTGACGCTCTCCGCCCTCGCCGACCGGGCCAAGAAGGACGCTCCGGGCGAGGGCGTGGACGCGGTGCTGTGGGAGAAGCTGACGGACGCGACCCAAGAGGAGTCGACGTTCAGCATCACCTATGCGGCATTCCTCTCGGTCGCGACGATGCTCGCCGCCTGCGGTGTGATGCTCGACAACGCGATCCTGATCGTGGGCGCGATGGCGGTGGGCCCTGAGTTCGGGCCGCTGGCCGGTATCTCCACGGCGCTGGTGCAGCGCGCCCCCCGTCTGGCGTGGCGTTCGCTGTGGACGCTGATCGCCGGGTTCGCCGTCGCGATAGTGGTGACGGTCGGGTTCGCCTGGATGATGAACGCCTTCGGGCTGTTCACGGAGGCGATGGTCGAGGCGGCCCGGCCCAACACGGCGTTCATCTGGAAGCCGGACTGGATGTCGTTCGTGGTGGCGTTCCTGGCGGGCATCGCGGGGACACTCTCCCTCACCTCGACGAAGTCCGGGGCGCTGATCGGCGTCGCGATCTCGGTGACGACCGTGCCGGCCGCGGCCAATGCCGCGGTGGCGTTCAGCTACCGGGACTACGGACAGATGTGGGGCTCGGTGGGCCAGCTGATGGCGAACCTCGCCGGGATCGTGCTCGCGGGGACACTGACGCTGCTGCTCCAGAAGGCGCTGTGGGCAGCCCACCGCCGCCGGACCGCCGCCACGGCCTCGGGCGCCGCCCAGGCCTGAGCGAAGCGCCGGAGGGGCCCGATGCATGCATCGGGCCCCTCGGCGCTCGGGAACAGCAGGACGACGCGCTACCCGAGCGCGGACTTCACCACATCGGCCAGCCGCCCGGCCACCGAGCGCGCCTGCTCGATGTCGGCCGCCTCGACCATGACCCGCACCAGCGGCTCGGTGCCCGACTGGCGCAGCAGTACGCGGCCGGTGTCACCCAGCTCGCGCTCCGCCTCGTCGATCGCGGCCGCCAGCTCCGCCGACGTCTCCACCCGGGACTTGTCGACGTCCGGGACGTTGATCAGGATCTGCGGGAGCCGCTGCATGACGCCGGCGAGTTCGGCGAGCGTACGGCCGGTGGCCACGACCCGGGCCGCCAGCAGCAGGCCGGTCAGCGTGCCGTCGCCGGTCGTGGCGTGGTCGAGGACGATGACATGGCCGGACTGCTCGCCGCCCAGCGCGAAGCCCTCGGCCTTCATCGACTCCAGTACGTACCGGTCGCCGACGGCGGTCTGGACGACGTGTATGCCCTCACGCTCCATGGCGATCTTGAAGCCGAGGTTGGACATGACCGTGCCGACCACGGTGTCCTTGCGCAGCTGTCCGGCCTCGCGCATGGCGAGGGCGAGCACGGCCAGGATCTGGTCGCCGTCGACCTCCTCGCCCGAGGCGTCCACGGCGAGGCAGCGGTCGGCGTCGCCGTCGTGCGCGATACCGAAGTCGGCGTGGTGCTCGACGACGGCGGCCTTCAGCAGGTCCAGATGGGTGGAACCGCAGCCGGCGTTGATGTTCAGACCGTCCGGGGCCGCACCGATCGTGATCACCTCGGCGCCGGCCCGTGCGAAGGCCTCGGGCGAGACCCGGGCGGCCGCGCCGTGCGCCTCGTCGAGGACGATCTTCAGCCCGTCGAGCCGGTTCGGCAGGACCGCGACGAGGTGCGCCACATACCGGTCGAAGCCCTCTGCGTACTCCGTGACACGGCCCACACCGGCACCCGTCGGACGCTCCCACGGCGCACCGGTGCGGTGCTGCTCGTACAGCGTCTCGATCCGGTCCTCGAGCTCGTCGGAGAGCTTGTGACCACCACGGGCGATGAACTTGACCCCGTTGTCCGGCATGGCGTTGTGGCTGGCGGAGAGCATCACGCCGAGGTCGGCGCCCAGCGCGCCGGTGAGGTACGCCACCGCGGGGGTGGGCAGCACACCGACGCGCAGGACGTCCACGCCGGCGCTCGCCAGACCGGCCACGACGGCGGCCTCCAGGAACTCTCCGGACGCGCGTGGGTCACGGCCCACCACGGCTGTCGGCCGCCGGCCTCCGTCGAGGGTGCCCGTCTCAGCAAGCACATGCGCCGCAGCCACCGACAGACCGAGCGCGAGCTCGGCCGTCAGATCCGCATTGGCGACACCGCGTACACCGTCCGTGCCGAAGAGTCGTCCCACTGGTGTCCTCCGAAGATGCTCCGAAACCGAACCGCAAAAACAAAACAAGCCATCACAAGTCAAAACGACTGAGGGCAAGACGCAAGGCGAGACGCGTGGCGACGCGAAGAGTGATGCCGACCAGGGCGGGCCTATGAACGTCTCATGCCGTTATACGCCCGAGGGCGCCTATAGACGAACGCCCCGGAGGCACGAGAAGTGCCGCCGGGGCGAACGTGTAAAGCAGCTGAGCAGGCGGATTAGCGCTTGCTGTACTGCGGGGCCTTACGGGCCTTCTTGAGACCGGCCTTCTTGCGCTCGACCGCACGGTCGTCGCGGGAGAGGAAGCCGGCCTTCTTCAGCGGGGCGCGGTTGTTGTCCACGTCCGCCTCGTTCAGCGCACGGGCGACACCGAGGCGCAGGGCACCGGCCTGACCCGAGACGCCGCCACCCGAGATGCGGGCGATGACGTCGTAGCGGTTGTCGAGCTCGAGCACCTTGAAGGGCTCGTTGACTTCCTGCTGGTGCACCTTGTTGGGGAAGTAGTCCTCAAGGGTGCGACCGTTGATCTTCCACTTGCCGGTGCCCGGAACGATCCGGACGCGGGCAATGGCGTTCTTCCGACGGCCAAGGCCGGCGGCGGGCTGCGGGTCGCCGAAGCGGGACGCCAGCGACTCGCTGGTGTACTCGCCCTCGACGGGAACCTCGGACTCGAAGGTGGTCACCTCGGCGAAGACCTCTTCGCCCTCGGTGCCCTCGATGGGGTTCTCAACAGTGGTCTCGGCCACGATTCTCCTCAGATCTTTCTTTATGTCTTTGGGGGGAGGCCGGAACTACTGCGCGACCTGGGTGATCTCGAACGGGACCGGCTGCTGAGCAGCGTGCGGGTGCTGGTCGCCCGCGTAGACCTTGAGCTTCGAGAGCATCTGACGGCCCAGGGTGTTCTTGGGGATCATGCCCTTGATGGCCTTCTCGATGGCCTTCTCCGGGTTCTTGGAGAGCAGCTCGTCGTAGCGCACGGAGCGCAGACCACCCGGGAACCCGGAGTGGCGGTACGCCATCTTCTGGGTCTTCTTGTTGCCGGAGAGGTGAACCTTCTCGGCGTTGATGATGATGACGAAGTCGCCCATGTCCATGTGGGGGGCGTAAATCGCCTTGTGCTTGCCTCGGAGGAGGTTCGCAGCCGTGGTGGCCAGACGACCCAGGACGATGTCCTCGGCGTCGATGATGTGCCACTGGCGAGTGACATCGCCGGGCTTGGGGCTGTACGTACGCACTTCGTAGCCTTCGCTTCTTCAGTGGATGAGGTCCAGACACATGGCACCCCTGAAGCGATCATGCAGCTGGGGCCCACAATGCCGGGAACGCTGTCCGTATGCGAGCCACTGGTAACTGCTCCAGAGAACCTACGTAAGGGCTCTTCGCGTGAGAACGACGAAGCCGATACGTATAACAACCCCCGACAGTACCCGTCCCGCCCGGGACGGGTCAAAACGCGCCGGCCCTACCGCGCCCGCTCCACCCGCCGCTCGTCCCACACCGGCTCCACGGTCTCCCGCACCACCCCGTCCGACCCGAACACCAGATAGCGGTCGAACGACTTCGCGAACCACCGGTCGTGCGTGACGGCCATCACGGTCCCGTCGTACGCCTCGAGACCGTCCTGCAGCGCCTCCGCCGACTCCAGGTCCAGGTTGTCCGTCGGCTCGTCCAGCAGCAGCGCGGTGGTCCCCGCCAGCTCCAGCAGCAGGATCTGGAACCGCGCCTGCTGCCCGCCGGACAGCTTCTCGAAGGGCTGGTCCCCCTGCCGCTCCAGCTCGTACCGGCGCAGTACCGACATGGCCCCGCCCCGGTCCTTCGCGTGCTCGGTCCACAGGATCTCGACGAGCGTGTGCCCCATCAGCTCCGGATGGGCGTGCGTCTGCGCGAAGTGCCCGGGCGCGACCCGCGCGCCGAGTTTCCACTCGCCCGTGTGCGCCACCGGCTCCCCAGCCAGCAGCCGCAGGAAGTGTGACTTGCCCGACCCGTTCGAGCCGAGGACGGCGACCCGTTCCCCATAGAAGATCTCCAGGTCGAACGGTTTCATCAGCCCGGTCAGTTCGAGCCCCTTGCAGGTCACGGCGCGCACACCGGTCCGGCCGCCGCGCAGCCGCATCTTGATGTCCTGCTCGCGCGGCGGCTCCGGCGGCGGCCCCGCGTCCTCGAACTTCTTGAAGCGGGTCTGCATGGCCCGGTAGCGCGACGCCATGTCGGGGCTGATCGCCGCCTGCTGCCGCAGCCGGTGGACCAGCGCCTTCAGCCGGGCGTGCTCCTCCTCCCAGCGCCGCAGCAGCTCCTCGAACCGCGCGAACCGGTCCTTGCGGGCCTGGTGGTACGTGTCGAAGCCGGCGCCGTGCACCCACACATCGCTGCCCGCCGGGCTGGGCTCCACGCTGACGATCTTCTCGGCGGCCCGGGACAGCAGCTCCCGGTCGTGGGAGACGAAGAGGACCGTCTTCCGCGTCTCCTTGAGCTTCGACTCCAGCCACCGCTTGCCGGGGACGTCGAGATAGTTGTCCGGCTCGTCGAGCAGCAGCACCTCGTCCGGACCGCGCAGCAGCGCCTCCAGCACGAGCCGCTTCTGCTCACCCCCGCTGAGCGTCCGCACCTCACGCCACTGCGCCTTCTCGTACGGAACACCGAGCGCGGCCATGGTGCACATGTCCCAGACGGTCTCGGCCTCGTATCCGCGGGCCTCCGCCCAGTCGCTGAGGGCCTGCGCGTACTTCATCTGCGCGGCCTCGTCGTCGACGGTGAGGATCAGCTCCTCGGCCCTGTCGACCGCCTGCGCGGCCTCCCGGATGCGCGGCTGGGCGACGGAGACGAGCAGGTCCCTGACCGTACGGTCGTCCCGGACCGAGCCCACGAACTGCGGCATCACCCCGAGCCCGCCGCTCACCGACACGGTGCCGCCGTGCGGCTGGAGCTCCCCGGACAGGAGTCGCAGCAGCGTCGTCTTTCCGGCGCCGTTCGCCCCGACGAGGGCCACGACGGCCCCGTCCGCGACCCGGAACGAAGCATCGCCGAGCAGCACCCGCCCGTCCGGTAGGTAGTACTCCAGATGACCCGCTTCAAGATGTCCCATGCACAGCATTGTCACGGCCCGCGAAGCCCTGGCCCAACCGGTTTACGTTCCGTCTAGGATTCGCGGCATGAGCTTTGGGCAAGGGGGGCCCTCCTGGGGGCCCGGGGGCAATCAGACTCCGGACTGGGCGGCGCTGGCCGAGGCATCCGCCGCGCGGAGCCGTCGTAAGAAGTGGCTGCTGATCGGCGGCGGCGCGCTCGCCACCGCCGCGGTCGCGGCCATCGTCGCCACGGCCGTCATCTCGACCAACAACAACGGCGGCTCCACCGGCTCGGACACGAACCCGAGCCAACTGCCGGGACCCGCCGATCTGCCGACCGACTCGGCCGAGCCCGAGCCGTCCTTCTCCACGGTGGCGCCCCCGCCCCCGCCGGACCCGAAGGACTACGTCTCCGACGTGAAGAAGGACAAGGCGCCGCTCACCATCGACTCCTTCTACCCGGGCAAGAAGCTGACGATGGGCGACCGCGGGTACACCAAGGGCGCCACGCACCGCACCACGAACTGCGCGGCGACCACGCAGGGCGCACTCGGCTCGATCCTCATGAACAACGGTTGCGACCAGGTCATCCGCGCCACGTACAGCAGGGCGGGGGTCGCCGTGACCGTCGGTGTCGCGGTCTTCGAGACGGAGGCGCAGGCGAAGAAGTCGGCGCAGCAGGCGTCAGGCGGCCTGGCGTCGCTGAGCGGTGCGGGCGTACCGACGTTCTGCCGCGGTGGTTCGATCTGCCGTCGCACCACCAACTGGTACGGCCGCTACGCCTACTTCACCATCGGCGGCTTCACGAACGGCAAGAACGTCACCAAGGCCGACAAGAACGTCTTCACCGTCGGCGACGACCTGCGGAACTTCACGTTCCGGCAGATACGCCACCGCGGCGAGGTCCAGGCCTCCGCCGCGGCCACCGCATCTGCCGGCTGATCCGGTCCCGAAGACGTCGTGCGCCTTCCCTTCCTGCTCACGCTCCCCCGGGTACTGCGCCACAGCGCCACGATCGGCGCAGACCTGCCGCCGGACGAGGCCGTGGTCGTCGACCCGGCGGACGCGCCGCTGCGTGCAGCACTGACGGCGGCCGCCGCAGGCGACCACGGCCCCGCCCGTGACCTCCTCGCCGCGACCCGCGCGCACGCCCAGTGGGAGCTGAGGGACGGGTACGTCACGCGTCTCGCCGAGGCCGCGCTGCACAACCCCGGCTGGCTGGACGCGTGGCTGGACGGGGCGCCCGAGGATCCGGACGCGGCCCTGGTCAAGGCCGAGCTCCGTATCGGCCAGGCCTGGGAGATACGTACGGCGGCCCGCGCCCGGCATGTCTCGCGCGACCAGTTCCAGGCCTTCTTCGCGCTCCTGGAGGACGCGGCCCCGGTGATCGGCGCGGCGGCCGAGCTCAACCCCGCCGACCCGGTCCCCTGGCGCATCGCCCTCACCCACGCACTCGGCAGCCAGGCCCCGCGTGCCGTCTTCGACGACTACTGGGCCGAGGCGACCGCCCGCGATCCGCACCACTACGGCTGCCACACCGCGGCCCTGCAGTACCTGTGCGCGAAGTGGCACGGCTCGCACGAGGAGATGTTCGCCTTCGCCGAGAGCGCGGCCGACACGGCCCCGCCCGGCTCGAAGCTGCACGCACTGCCCCTGTCGGCGGCGCTGGAGTACGAGGTCCTCACCACCGGCCCGACGACCGCCCCCGCCGGCCCCGACCCGTTCGCGCCCCGCGTGGCGGCCGCCGTCACCCGCGCTCTGGCCCTCTCCGCCGAATACGCCCCGGGCAGCCGCGAGGCCGCCGGCTTCCGCAACCAGCTGGCCCTGATGCTGCTGCGCCAGGACCGCTGGCACGACGCCCTGGACACGTTCCGCACCATCGGTACCGCCGCCACCAAATACCCCTGGGCGTACTTCGGCGACGACCCGCGCCAGGAGTTCCTCGAGACCCGCTCGGGCGTCCGTATCCATGTGGCGACCAGGACCCCGTTCTTCGCCCGTCCCTCGCACCCACACTCCGTACCGGCCACCGGCTGGACGGCGGACGCCCCGTGCGCGCTCGCGATAGCGGCCGCCCGCCCGGAGGACGTGGCACAGGCCGCGCTGATGTGCGGCATCTCCCTGCGTACGGCCCCGGCATCGGCGACGCACACGTACATCGAGGCCGTCCCCGACCTCAAGCCGGCCAAACGCTCGGTCCTGTCCACGGAGGACCGGCTGACCACGGCGGCCGACAACTTCACCACCGGTGAGAAGTGGCCGACGCTGGTCCTGCGCCGCACCCCCGAACGCTGCGGCTTCACCGTGTTCCACAAGGGCAGACCGCTGGCAGCTCACGAGTGGAACACGACGTCCCCGGCTCCGGACCGCACCACGGTCACCGCCACGGCCGCCACCCTGTCCCGGCTCTTCGCCGTCGCGGACCCGCGCCCCCTGACCCACATCCTCCGCTCCACCGGCAACCCGACCCGGCACCAGTCCGACCTGCTGGCCGCCCTCGCCCTGCCACCGCTCCCCGCGGACTTCGGCACCCGCCCGGAGATCCTGGACACCCTCCCCGGCGCCCGGGTCCTCACCCGCCGCGGGCTGCTCGCCGGGATGCGCGACACGATGGCGACGGAGGACGGCAGCCACCCGCCGGCTCCCGGCACCTACGAACCCCGCCCGGCCCGCTGGTGGCTGCTGCGCGTCCTGGGCCTGCTGCTGTTCACGGCGGCCGCGGCCTACGCCTGGTGGACCCCGGACATCGGCCCGGTCCGGTCGACGCTGTCGACGCTCACCACACTGTTCCTGGCGGGACAGTTGACGGGGGCGTGGCGCCGACGGCGGGCACACAAGGGGAAGATGTCCCGCTGAGCCCGGTCCGCCTCAGCAGCACCCGCGTCCCGGCAGCGACCGCACATTGCGCGCCTCCTTGTTGCGCGCGGCAAGCAACTCATCGGCCGGGTAGGCGACTTCCTCCAGGGTCAGCCCGTGCGGCCGCACCACATGCACTCCCGGATCCCGCACCCCGGCAGCCAGCACCTGGGCGGGCCACGGGTCGGGCCGACGCCCGTCACCCACGAACAGCATCGCCCCCACGAGCGCACGCACCATGTTGTGGCAGAAGGCATCGGCCTGCACGGTCCCGGTGACGACCCCGGACTCCGCGTCCCGTACCCAACTCAGCTTCTGCAGCGTACGGATGGTCGTCGCACCCTCGCGCTTCTTGCAGTACGCGGCGAAGTCGTGCTCCCCGAGCATCCGGGCCGACGCCGCATTCATCGCGTCCACATCCAACGGCCGGTCGTGCCAGAGCACATGACCACGCGTCAGCGGATCGGCCCCACCGGGCCGGTCGGAGATCCGGTACGCGTAGCGCCGCCACAACGCGGAGAAGCGCGCGTTGAACCCCACCGGGGCCTCGGCCACCCGCCAGATCCGTACGTCGGGTGCCATCCGCCCGGCCATCCGCCGCAGGAGCAGCTCGCCGTGCTCGGCCCACACCTCGGCCGGCAGATCGACATGCGCGACCTGGCCCCGGGCGTGCACCCCGGCGTCGGTGCGCCCGGCGACCGTCAGGTCGTACGTCCGCGACGACCTCGTCACGGTCCGCAGTGCGTCCTCGATCTCCCCCTGCACCGTGCGCCGGGCGGTCTGCTTCGCCCAGCCGGAAAAATCCTTGCCGTCGTACGCAAGGTCCAGCCGCACCCGCACGAACCCCGGCTCTACTTCGTCACTCACCCAACGATCCTCTCAAGCCTGAACATACGGAACGAGCCCGCACCGCCCCGAAGGGTGGTGCGGGCCCGTCCAGTGGTCTCAGAACGCTCAGGCGTCCTTGGACTCCTCCGCCGGAGCGGCGTCCTCGACGACCTCGGCGGACTCGGCCGGGGCCTCGTCCTTCTTGAGGGAGTCTTCCTTGACCGCACGCTTCGTCGCGGCCTCGGCCTCACCGGTGGCCTGCTGCGCCACGGTCAGCGCCTCGACCAGCTCGATGACGGCCATCGGGGCGTTGTCGCCACGACGGTTGCCGATCTTGGTGATGCGCGTGTAACCACCGGGGCGGTTCTCGTAGCGCGGGGCGATCTCGGTGAAGAGCGTGTGCACGATGCCCTTGTCCGTGATCGTCTGCAGAACCAGGCGACGGTTGTGGATGTCGCCCTTCTTCGCCTTGGTGATCAGACGCTCGGCGACCGGACGCAGGCGGCGGGCCTTGGCCTCGGTCGTCGTGATGCGGCCGTGCTCGAACAGCGACTTCGCGAGGTTCGCGAGAAGCAGACGCTCGTGCGCGGCGCTGCCGCCCAGACGGGCACCCTTTGCGGGACGCGGCATGGTGTTTCTCCTTGTGTGCTGCACCGGCCGTATCAGGTACCGGTGTCAGTTCCCGTGAAGCGGCCGCCTCACGGAAGATCATGGGCCGTCGGGGCTCATCGAGCCCGTCCGGCGATTGAGGCCGAAGCCTCACCCCGGTCCGGGGCGCCCGGAAATCCGGGCGCCCCGGCCGGAGGCGTACTAGTACTGCTCGGTCTCGACGAAGCCCGCGTCCGCGTCGTCGTCGGCGCCGAAGGCGTCGGCAGCGGCGGTCGGGTCGAATCCGGGCGGGCTGTCCTTGAGCGCCAGGCCCATACCGGCCAGCTTCGCCTTGACCTCGTCGATCGACTTCGCACCGAAGTTGCGGATGTCGAGCAGGTCGGCCTCGGAACGAGCGACGAGCTCACCCACGGAGTGGATGCCCTCACGCTTGAGGCAGTTGTACGAACGGACCGTGAGCTCGAGCTCCTCGATCGGCAGCGCCAGATCGGCGGCGAGCGCGGCGTCCGTCGGGGACGGGCCCATGTCGATGCCCTCGGCATCGATGTTGAGCTCGCGCGCCAGACCGAACAGCTCGACCAGGGTCTTACCGGCCGACGCCATGGCGTCACGGGGACGCATGGCCTGCTTGGTCTCGACGTCGACGATCAGCTTGTCGAAGTCGGTGCGCTGCTCGACACGGGTCGCCTCGACCTTGTACGTGACCTTGAGCACCGGCGAGTAGATGGAGTCGACCGGGATACGGCCGATCTCCTGGCCCGCCTGCTTGTTCTGGACGGCGGAGACGTAGCCGCGACCGCGCTCGACGGTCAGCTCCATCTCCAGCTTGCCCTTGCTGTTCAGCGTGGCCAGGACCAGGTCCGGGTTGTGGACCTCGACACCGGCCGGCGGGGCGATGTCAGCAGCCGTGACCAGGCCGGGACCCTGCTTGCGCAGGTACATCACGACCGGCTCGTCGTGCTCCGAGGAGACGACCAGCTGCTTGATGTTGAGGATGAGGTCGGTGACGTCCTCCTTGACGCCCGGCACGGTGGTGAACTCGTGCAGGACACCGTCGATCCGGATGCTGGTGACAGCAGCGCCGGGGATCGAGGAGAGGAGCGTACGGCGGAGAGAGTTACCGAGGGTGTAGCCGAAGCCCGGCTCCAGCGGCTCGATCACGAACCGGGAGCGGAACTCGTCAACGACCTCTTCGGTCAGCGAGGGACGCTGAGCGATAAGCATGCTTCGATCCTTCAGTCGTGGGCGCCCACTATTTGACGCCCCCAGATACTGACAAGGGTACGGGCGGCACGACCCGAAAGAGCCGTACCGCCCGGACCCACGAGCTCTCCTACTTGGAGTAGAGCTCGACGATCAGCTGCTCCTGCACCTGGGTGTCGATCACCTGGCGCTCGGGCAGGGAGTGCACGAGGATCCGCATCGTCGACGGCACGGCTTCGAGCCATGCCGGAACGGTGCGCTCGCCGGCCTCGGCCTGGGCCACCTGGAAGGGGGTCAGGGCCTTGGACTTCTGGCGAACCTCGATGACGTCGTTCGCGGCGACGCGGGCCGACGGAATGTCGGTCTTCGTGCCGTTCACGGTGATGTGTCCGTGACGCACCAGCTGACGGGCGTGGTCGCGGGACTTGGCGAAGCCGGCCCGGTAGACCACGTTGTCGAGGCGGGTCTCAAGGATGCGCAGAAGGTTCTCACCGGTCTTGCCGGACTTCTTGTTCGCTTCCTTGTAGTAGTTCACGAACTGCTTTTCAAGGACACCGTAGATCCGCGAGCACTTCTGCTTCTCACGAAGCTGAAGAAGGTACTCGCTGTCCTTGGTGCGCCCGCGTCCGTGCTCACCCGGGGGGTAAGGACGGATCTCGATCGGGCACTTCGCGCTCTCGCACTTGCTGCCCTTAAGGAACAGCTTCTGCTTCTCCCGACGGCAACGCTTGCAGTCGGCCCCGGTGTATCGCGCCATTTTCCAGTTGTCTCCGTTGCTTCAGTGCGTCAGACGCGACGGCGCTTGGGCGGCCGGCATCCGTTGTGCGGAGTGGGGGTGACGTCCTGGATCGAACCGACCTCGAGGCCCGTGGCCTGGAGGGAGCGGATCGCGGTCTCGCGGCCGGAGCCCGGACCCTTGACGAAAACGTCAACCTTGCGCATGCCGTGCTCCTGCGCGCGGCGGGCGGCCGACTCGGCGGCCATCTGCGCGGCGAAGGGGGTGGACTTGCGCGAGCCCTTGAAGCCGACGTGGCCGGCGGAGGCCCAGGAGATCACGTTGCCCGAGGGGTCCGTGATCGAGACGATGGTGTTGTTGAACGTGCTCTTGATGTGCGCGTGGCCGTGAGCGACGTTCTTCTTTTCCTTGCGACGCACCTTCTTGGCTGCGCCCTGACGACCCTTGGGGGGCATGTCTTGACTCCAGATGGAGAGGGGAGGTGATCGGTCCTACAGCGAAGACCGCTGGATGCTGCGACGATCCGGGGATCCGAACTGCCGCAGTACGTCCGCTGAGGACTACTTCTTGCCCGGCTTCTTCTTACCGGCGATCGCGCGACGCGGGCCCTTGCGGGTACGGGCGTTCGTGCTGGTGCGCTGGCCGTGGACCGGCAGACCACGACGGTGGCGGATGCCCTGGTAGCAGCCGATCTCGATCTTGCGGCGGATGTCGCCCTGGATCTCGCGGCGAAGGTCACCCTCGGTGCGGAGGTTGGCGTCCACGTACTCGCGGATCTTGACCAGGTCCTCTTCGGCCAGGTCACGAACGCGGGTGTTCGGGTTCACACCCGTGGTGGCAAGGATCTCCTTGGACCGGGTGCGCCCGATACCGAAGACGTAGGTGAGGGCGACCTCCACGCGCTTTTCGCGCGGGATGTCAACACCTGAAACGCGTGCCATTCAATGGCTCCAGTTGTTATTTCGGGGGTCTTCCGCAGTGCCACTCCCGGCCGCCGACCGCTCCGAGGAAGGAGAGGTGGTACGTCCGGGTCCCCGGCCCCCGCCGGAGGTGTCGTCAGCCGTGGCTTGGACGGGCTCTGCGTATGTACGTATTACGTGCGTCGCGCGAAGTGCTGCGAGATGCAGGGGGTCGTGCGTCAGCCCTGGCGCTGCTTGTGGCGCAGGTTGTCGCAGATGACCATGACCCGACCGTGACGGCGGATCACCTTGCACTTGTCGCAGATCTTCTTGACGCTCGGCTTGACCTTCATGGGATGTCAGGTTCTCCGGGTCAGTGCCACCACTCTGCCGAAGCAGGGTGTGGGCAAGATCTACTTGTATCGGTAGACGATCCGGCCACGCGTCAGGTCGTACGGAGAGAGCTCCACCACGACCCGGTCGTCCGGGAGGATTCGGATGTAGTGCATCCGCATCTTGCCGGAGATGTGCGCGAGGACCTTGTGACCGTTCTGGAGTTCCACCTTGAACATGGCGTTCGGGAGGGACTCGATCACGGTGCCCTCAATTTCGATGGCACCTTGCTTCTTGGCCACGCTTCGCCTTTCGAATCGGCTACCTTGATCGACCCTCTGCCCCGTATGTGGACACACGGATGCACGAGAGCCGACGAGTCAGTCTACGTCAGCGGACCCCAAAAGACGAATCCGTCAAGTTTGCCCACCAGAGTAGATCCTTAGACCTGCCCGGGCGCGCGTTCTCGGCCCGGCGGGTCCGGGGCCGCCTCGATGCCGACCCACAAGCTTCGGCCCGCTGCGCCGGACTCCGTCCGTCGGGTCGGCGATCAGCCCAGCGGGTCCGGGGCCGCCTCGACGCCGTACTGCGCGAGCTTCGCGCGGCCGCAGTCGGGGGCCGTCAGGACCAGGGGGCCCTGCTCGGTGAGGGCGATCGAGTGCTCCCAGTGGGAGGACCAGGTGCCGTCCGTCGTGATGACCGTCCAGTCGTCCTGGAGAACCTCGGTCTGCGCCGTACCGAGCGAGACCATCGGCTCGATCGCCAGGCAGACGCCGGGTACGAGCTTGATGCCCTTGCCGCGCTTGCGCGCGACATAGTTCAGCAGGTGCGGGTCCATGTGCATCTCGGTGCCGATGCCGTGGCCGCCGTAGTCCTCGATGATCCCGTACTTACCGGTGGCGGGGCGGGGCTGGCGGCGGATGTAGGACTCGATCGCCTTCGAGATGTCGACGAGGCGGTTGTTCACCTTCATCGCGGCGATCCCGGCCCACATGGACTCCTCGGTCACCCGGGACAGCTCGATGAGCTCCGGAGCGTGACCGGTGCCGACGAACGCGGTGTACGCGGCGTCGCCGTGCCAGCCGTCGACGATCGCGCCGGCGTCGATGGAGATGATGTCGCCGTCCTTGAGGACGGTCTTGTCGTCCGGGATGCCATGGACGACGACCTCGTTGACCGAGGTGCAGATGGTCGCGGGGAACCCGCCGTACCCGAGGAAGTTCGACTTCGCACCGTGGTCGGCGATCACCTTGCGCGCGACCTGGTCCAGGTCCTGGGTGGTGGCACCGGGCACCGCCGCTTCCCGCGTGGCCGCGTGAATGGCAGCGACCACCAGCCCTGCCTCACGCATCTTCGCGATCTGCTCGGGGGTCTTGATCTGCACCATTACGCGGCGCCTCTCTGCATCGGACGGGTATCGAAGGGTGACGGGTGCTGCGGCGTACTCCACGATACGGCGCAAACAGAGCCGGCCGCGGCGCCCAAGGACGCCGCGGCCGGCCGTACAGCTACTACGGGTGTTTCCTCAGTCCTCGCCGGACTTCTTGAGGGCCTCCATCGCCCGCTCGGTCACGTCCGTGACCTTGCCGAGCGCGGAGATCGTGACCACCAGGCCCTGGGACCGGTAGTAATCGATGATCGGCTCGGTCTGCGTGTGGTAGACCTCGAGCCGGGTCCGGACCGTGTCCTCCGTGTCGTCGTCACGCTGATACAGCTCGCCGCCGCAGATGTCGCAGACACCCTCGGTCTTCGGCTGGTTGTACGTGACGTGGAAGACGTGCGAACCGTCGTTCCGGCAGATGCGGCGGCCGGCGATGCGCTTGACCACCTCGTCCTCGGGGACCTCCAGGTCCAGGACCGCGTCCAGCTTGGCGCCCTCGTCCTTGAGCATCGCGTCAAGGGCCTCGGCCTGTCCCACGTTGCGGGGGAAGCCGTCGAGCAGGAAACCGTTCGCGGCGTCCGGCTGGGCCATGCGGTCCTTGGCCATCCCGATGGTGACCTCGTCCGGCACCAGCTGGCCTGCGTCCATGTAGGCGCGGGCCTGCTTGCCAAGGTCAGTGCCCTGGCTGATGTTGGCGCGGAAGAGGTCGCCCGTGGAGATCTGCGGAATCGACAGGTTCTTGGCAAGGTACGCAGCCTGCGTTCCCTTGCCGGCACCGGGCGGCCCGACGAGGACGATTCGCATCAGCGGAGGAACCCTTCGTAATTGCGCTGCTGGAGCTGACTCTCAATCTGCTTCACGGTCTCCAGACCCACACCCACGATGATGAGGATGCTCGTCCCGCCGAACGGGAAGTTCTGGTTAGCGCCACCGAAGCCTGCCAACGCCATCGTCGGCACCAGAGCGATCAGACCCAGGTACAGCGAGCCCGGCCAAGTAATCCTGTTGAGCACGTAGCTCAGGTACTCGGCAGTAGGTCGACCAGCCCGGATACCCGGGATGAAGCCACCATACTTCTTCATGTTGTCGGCGACTTCCTCGGGGTTGAACGAAATCGCCACATAGAAGAAGGCGAAGAAGACGATCAACAGGAAGTACGCCGTGATGTAGTACGGGTGGTCGCCCTTGACGAAGTGGTCCTTGATCCATGTGGCCCAGCCCGCCGTGGAGTTGGAGAACTGGACGATCAGGGCCGGGATGTAGAGCAGCGAAGAAGCGAAGATGACGGGAATCACACCCGCCTGATTCACCTTCAGCGGGATGTACGTGGAGGTACCCCCGTAGGACCTGCGGCCGATCATGCGCTTCGCGTACTGCACCGGAATCCGACGCTGGGCCTGCTCGACGAAGACCACGAGGGCCACCATCACGAAGCCGACCAGGATGACGGTGCCGAACTCGATCCAGCCGTCGGCCAGCTTGCCGCTCTGCTTGATGGCCCACAGGGCGCCGGGGAAGCTGGCGGCGATCGAGATGAACATCAGGATCGACATGCCGTTGCCGATGCCGCGGTCGGTGATGAGCTCACCGAGCCACATGACGGCGGCGGTACCCGCGGTCATCGTGACCACCATGACGATGGTCGTGAAGATGGAGTGGTTCGGAACGATCTGGTCGGCGACCGGGCAGCCGCTGAACAGTGCACCGCTGGTGGCGGTGGCCACCAGGCCGGTGCCCTGGAGGATGGCGAGCGCGACGGTCAGATAACGCGTGTACTGCGTGATCTTGGCCTGGCCGGACTGCCCCTCCTTCTTGAGCGCCTCGAGTCGGGGAATAACCACGGTCAGCAGCTGAAGAATGATGCTGGCCGTGATGTACGGCATGATGCCGAGCGCGAAGATCGTGATCTGCAGCAGTGCACCACCGCTGAACATGTTCACCAGGCCGAAGAGGCTGTTGTTGCCCTTGCTTGCCTGGTCAACACAGGTCTGGACGTTCTCGTAGCTCACTCCCGGTACCGGGATGTGTGCCCCGAGCCGGTAGAGCACGATGATGCCGAGCGTGAAGAGCAGCTTCTTGCGCAGGTCGGGCGTCTTGAACGCCCGGGCGAACGCGGTGAGCACGGTGCCTCCTGCGACCCCCGCGCAGAGCGAGAGGTGACGGTCTTGAGGATCGACGAATACGTAACAGTCAAAGATTCCTGGGCGTGGGCCCAGGGGTTACCACAGCAACAGTGCTGGCCACCTTACCGGCGACCATGCCCCCCTAGGAACGACCAACCGGGGATGCCCCAAATAAGAGGCATCCCCGGTCGGATGTTCAGGCCATCGAGTTGTCCGAGTTGTCTCAGACGAGCTCAGTGACGGTGCCGCCGGCGGCGGCAATCTTCTCCTTGGCGGAGCCGGAGACGGCGTCAACCGAAACCTGCAGCGCCACGGAGATCTCGCCCTGTCCGAGGACCTTGACGAGGTGGTTGTTGCGCACCGCACCCTTGGCGACCAGGTCGGCCACGGTGACCTCTCCACCCTCGGGGTAGAGCGTCGCGAGCTTGTCCAGGTTCACGACCTGGTACTCGGTGCGGAACGGGTTCTTGAAGCCCTTGAGCTTCGGGAGACGCATGTGGAGGGGCATCTGGCCACCCTCGAAGCGCTCCGGAACCTGGTAGCGGGCCTTCGTGCCCTTGGTACCACGACCAGCGGTCTTACCCTTGGACGCCTCACCACGACCCACACGGGTCTTGGCGGTCTTGGCGCCCGGGGCAGGCCGGAGGTCGTGAGCCTTCAGCGGCTTGTTCTCCGCCATGTCAGTCGACCTCCTCAACCGTCACGAGGTGGCGGACGGTGTGAGCCATGCCGCGGAACTCGGGACGGTCCTCCTTGACAACCACGTCGTTCAGGCGCTTGAGCCCGAGCGAACGAAGGGTGTCGCGGTGGTTCTGCTTGCTGCCGATGTACGACTTCGTCTGCGTGATCTTGAGGCGAGCCATTACGCACCCGCTCCCGCACGTGCACGAAGCAGAGCCGCGGGGGCGACGTCCTCGAGGGGCAGACCACGGCGAGCCGCGATCTCCTCGGGACGCTGCAGGCCCTTGAGGGCCGCCACGGTCGCGTGCACGATGTTGATCGCGTTGGACGAGCCAAGCGACTTCGACAGGATGTCGTGAACGCCGGCGCACTCCAGAACGGCGCGCACCGGGCCACCGGCGATAACACCGGTACCGGGGGAAGCCGGCTTCAGCAGCACGACACCCGCGGCCCGCTCACCCGTGATCGGGTGAGGGATGGTGCCCTGGATACGCGGAACCTTGAAGAAGTTCTTCTTGGCTTCTTCCACGCCCTTGGCAATGGCCGCGGGAACTTCCTTGGCCTTGCCGTAACCGACACCGACGGTGCCGTCACCATCGCCCACCACGACCAGCGCGGTGAAGCTGAAGCGACGACCACCCTTCACAACCTTGGCGACGCGGTTGATCGCGACAACGCGCTCAACGTACGCGGTCTTCTCGGCGGCAGCTGCGCCGCCGTCACGGCCCTTCCGGTCCCGCCGCTCGCCGCCACCGGCACCGCTTCCGCGGCGCTGGGGTCCAGCCATTGGATTTACCTCTCTCTGTTACGTCCGCTGTGCGTAGGAACCGGGGCTTAGAACTTCAGCCCGGCTTCACGGGCGGCGTCAGCCAGAGCGGCAATCCGCCCGGCGTACTGGTTGCCACCGCGGTCAAACACGACGGCCTCGACGCCTGCAGCCTTGGCGCGCTCGGCGACCAGGGCGCCGACCTGCTTGGCCTGGGCGCTCTTGTCACCCTCGCCACCACGGATGGACACGTCCAGGGTCGACGCCGACGCGAGCGTGTGGCCCGCGATGTCGTCGATGACCTGAGCGACCATGTGGCGGTTGGAACGCGTCACGACCAAGCGGGGACGCTCCGGCGAACCGGAGATGTGCTTGCGGACGCGGATGTGGCGACGCTTGAGGGCAGCGCGCTTGTACGCGTCGCCCTTGGCGATCTTTACGCCGTATGCCATGGCTACTTACCAGCCTTTCCGACCTTGCGGCGGATGACCTCGCCGGCGTACTTGACGCCCTTGGCCTTGTACGGGTCAGGCTTCCGCAGCTTGCGGATCTTGGCCGCGGTCTCGCCGACCTTCTGCTTGTCGATGCCCTCGACGGAGAACTTCGTGGGGGACTCCACCTTGAAGGTGATGCCCTCCGGGGCCTCGATCAGGATCGGGTGGCTGTAGCCCAGGGCGAACTCCAGGTTGGAGCCCTTCGCCTGGACTCGGTAACCGACACCACTGATCTCGAGCGCCTTGGTGTATCCCTGGGTCACACCGGTGATCATGTTCGCCACCAGCGTGCGGGACAGGCCGTGAAGGGCCTTGTTCTGACGCTCGTCGTTCGGGCGGACGACGTTCAGGACGCCGTCCTCACCCTTGGTGACCTCGATCGGCGACGCAACGGTGTGCGAGAGGGAACCCTTGGGGCCCTTCACCGCGACCGTACGGCCATCGATGGTGACGTCCACACCGGCGGGAACCTGGATGGGGAGCTTGCCGATTCGCGACATTAGCTATTCCTCCGTTCCCGACTACCAGACGTAGGCGAGGACTTCCCCACCTACGCCCTTCTTCTGAGCCTGCTGGCCGGTCAGGAGACCGTGGGACGTGGAGATGATCGCCACGCCCAGGCCGCCGAGGACCTTCGGCAGGTTGGTGGACTTTGCGTATACACGCAGACCCGGCTTCGAGATTCGCTTGATGCCGGCGATCGAGCGCTCGCGGTTCGGGCCGAACTTCAGCTCGAGGACGAGGTTCTTGCCAACCTCGGCGTCCTCGACCTTCCAGCCCGTGATGAAGCCCTCCTGCTGGAGGATCTCCGCGATGTGCGACTTGATCTTGCTGTGCGGCATCACGACGGAGTCGTGGTACGCCGAGTTCGCGTTACGCAGACGCGTGAGCATGTCTGCGATGGGATCAGTCATGGTCATGAATTGGCCTTCGGCCTCTCTCGCCGGGGTTTCCTGTATGCGCCATCCCTCTCCCCACTCAGTGGCGGGACGGGTGCGGTGCGGGGACCTACGGCGTAGTAAGTCGGTCTTGGGCGGCAGGCGCCCAACCCCACAAGCCTACGGCATGTGAGGCCGGGCTCCTGCCGACCAGATGCTTACCGAGAGCTTCCGTCAATTCCCAACGCCCAGAGGGCGAAGAAGAATTACCAGGAACTCTTGGTCACGCCCGGCAGCTCGCCACGGTGAGCCATCTCACGAAGGCACACGCGGCACAGGCCGAACTTGCGGTAGA